>CAMQHT010000003.1 GCA_947001705.1 uncultured Collinsella sp. | reverse complement strand
GGGCCAGGCCCGATTTTGCCTCTTGACAATGTCCTGCTCATATTAAAAGGAACGTCCCTATGTGCCGGGCTTGGGATACCATGGTGGCAGCCTAGCGAAAGGATGTTTCATGGCACATGTCGATGACCAGCGCGTGTCGCGCGTGCTCGATGCGCTCGAGGCTCAGCACCCCGGTGCGCAGCTGCTCGTGAATGACCCGTGGTCGATCTATTACCTAACCGGCTTTTATGCCGATATGTTCGAGCGTTTTTGCGGCGTGCTGCTCGCGCGCGGTGCCGAGCCAGTGATCCTAGTCAACGCCCTGCACCAGCTGCCAGAGTATGACAATGCCCGCGTTGCCTACCACACCGATACCGATACCGTGACCGATGCCATCGCTCGCGAGATCGATCCGACCAAACCGCTCGGCATCGACACCGTCATGCGCTCCGGCTTTTTGATGCCGCTCATGGAGCGCCACGCCGCAAGCGAGTTTTTCCTGGGTGACTTTGCCGTCACCGCCGCACGCACCCACAAGGATGCCACCGAGCAGGAGCTCATGCGCGCGTCCTCGGCCGCTAACGATGCCGTGATGGCCGATGTTATCAAGCTCGTCCACGAGGGCGTGACGGAGCGCGAAATTGCCGACCAGATGCTCAGTCTGTATCGCAAGCACGGCTGCGAGGGCTTTAGCTTTCCGCCCATCGTGAGCTTTGGCGCCAACGCCGGCGACCCGCATCACGAGCCCGACGATACCGAGCTTAAACGCGGCGACGTGGTGCTGTTCGACATTGGCGGACGCCATCGCAACTACTGCTCGGACATGACGCGTACGTTCTTTTGGGGCGAGCCGGACGAGGAGACGGCGCGCATCTACGAAATCGTGCGCCGCGCCAACGAGGCCGCCGAGGCGCTCATCGCACCGGGCGTGCGCATGTGCGACCTGGACCGTGCCGCACGCGACGTGATTGAGGATGCGGGCTATGGGCAGTACTTTACGCATCGCCTGGGGCACTCGATCGGCCTGCAGGACCACGAGCCAGGCGACGTCTCGCTCGTCAACGAGCAGGTCGTGGAGCCGGGCATGACGTTCTCCATCGAACCGGGCATCTACCTCCCCGGCCGCACCGGCGTCCGCATCGAGGACTTGGCCCTAGTTACCGAGTCCGGCGTCGAGATTCTCAACGCCTACCCCCACGATCCGGTCCGCCTAGACTAGCCAATGTGCCAAAGGGACAGTCCCTTTGGCACCTTCCGATTAGCTGCGCCACGAAAACGGCCTATCTACTACGTTAAGCTCGCATGGGTCGACCATGCGGGTCTTTTTTAAAAAATGGCAAGCCCTTTACCTGCGGTTTTGATTTCGCAATTCTCGGTATGGTCGAGGGTTACCGGTCAAACGTAGTAAATAGGCCCATTTCGTGGCGAGCAAGTCAACTCGAGGCGCAGGGCAGCCAAAAAAGCCCCGTCCCAAATTGACTGCTTTTGAGTTGCGGTGATATACGGACCGTTTGAGGCTTCTGGCTTGTAAAACAGTCCGTATTTCACCGCAACTGATGAGGGGATGGGTTAACGGAGCAGCCCCGCTACTTCGCCGGCTAGGGTGATGGTGCCGGCTGCTACGAAGGGCTCGCCCGCGGCATCGAAGGCAGCGAGGGCCTCGGCCACGCTCGGATATACGCCCGCGAGCTTATCGGCGTCCACAAGTGCGGCAAGCTCCTCTGCTGGCAGGGCGCGGTCGGAATCGGTCTGGGTCACGGCCACGCGGGGGAACGCCGAAACCAAAACGTCAACGATACCCGCCACGTCCTTGTCGGCCAGCGCAGCGCACAGCAGCGTGGGGCGGTTCTCCACGCACGGATCGATCTCGTCCAGCGCGCTCACAAAGTTCTCGCAGCTCTGAGGGTTATGGCAGGCATCGATCAGCTTGAGTGGATCGGTCCCCAGCACGTCAAAACGACCCGGCGTGGGGCAACCCATAAGCGATGCATCCAACGCATCGTGATCGAGCTCGCGACCCAGATACCCCTCGCACAGCATAATCGCGCACGCAGCATTCTGCGGCTGATACGCAGGCTTAACCATACTCGACGTATAGATCGCACGCGGCGTAGTGCAGCTGAACTCCACCGTGTCGCCCACATGTGCCGGCACCTTGGTCGTGGCATGGTTCACCACCAGCGGCACGATGCCGCACTCGCGACAACGTGCATCCATCACGCGCTGAACGCTCGCCTCGTGCGTGCCCTCGCCCAGTACAACCAGGCGTCCAGGCTTAATAACCGCAGCCTTCTCCCCCGCAATAGCCTCGAGCGTATCGCCCAAAATTCGTGTGTGGTCGAGCCCGATGCCGGTGATGGCAACGGCGACGGGATCGGTCGCGCTCGTGGCGTCCCAACGACCGCCCATGCCAACCTCGAGCACGGCAACATCCACCGCGGCCTCGGCAAACACCACAAGCGCAGCGGCCGTCAGCAGGTCAAACGGCGTGATGGTATAGGCACGCTCCCCCGCCGCCACACGACGGGCATTCACGCGATGTCCCGCCTCAACAGCGGCAGAAACACCACGGGCAAACGCCTCGTCGCTTACGACGCACCCATCGACCTCCATACGCTCGGGATAGCGCACCAGCTGCGGCGACGTATACAGCGCGGTCCTGAGCCCCTCGCCTCGAAGGATAGCAGCCGAAAAACGCGTAGTCGAAGTCTTGCCATTGGTACCGGCAACCTGAATGCAATCAAAATACTCATCCGGACGTCCCAGCTCATCAAGCATATCGACAACCGTCTCGAGCAGAGGACCAGCATCCCCAGAAATCCGCCCCGTATCAGCAGCAAGCCCCACAGCCTCACCAAACGAAAGCAACTCAAACGAGAACGGCACAGAATACGACCCAGAACGCTTAGCCATAACCCAAAGTCCCCTCAACATAAAAAGAGGCCCGTAATAAACAACGAGCCCCTCCCATTCAAAATATCAGCCAAACACCGCTTTGCAGCGAGATCAAGGCCACGACCAAGTGGCTCTGACAGGCAACGGACGACCCCGTAGCCGCCATGGGAGCGGTTTGGGGCTTTGCTCGATACAAGTTCCGCACGAGCCGAAGGCCACTTAATGTGGCCTTCGTGCGAGCAGGACTGTCCGCAGTAGCGAGCAAAGCCCCAAACCGCGTCCCCCAGTAACGCCTACGAGAAGTCAGCAACCTGAGCAGTCAGCGCCGCCAGGATCTCCTTGAGCTCAGCTGCACGGTCCCTCTTCTTCTGCACCACCGCGGGCGCAGCCTTGGCCACAAAGCCCTCGTTGGCAAGCGTCTTCTCGCAGCCGGCGAGCTCCTTCTGAGCAGCGGCGATCTCCTTCTCCAGACGCGCCTTCTCGGCCGAAAGGTCAACCTTGCCCTCGAGCACCACAAAGACCTCGACGCCGCTATCGACCACAGCAATGCTCGCGGCCGGTTTCTCAACGTCGGTACCCATGACCAGCGAAGCAGTGTTTGCCAGCGGCTCGATGGTCGAGCGCAGGCTCTCGAGCTTCTCGACGTCCTCGGCACCAGCGCGCACGACCACGTCGAGCTCGGCCTTGGGGCTCAAACGATAGCGCGAACGCGTGGCGCGGGCGGCGGACACAACGGTACGGCACAGCTCAAACGCGCGCTCGGCAGGCTCGTCGACGTACTTGGCGTAGTCGGCGGGCTCGGGCCACTTGGCAATCATGAGCGCCTCGGCGCGGTCCACGTTGCCCTCGGCATCCAGGTCGAGCACGCTCGCCGGCATGTTGTCCCAGATCTCCTCGGTGACAAACGGCATAAGCGGGTGCATCAGGCGAATGGAAGTGTCGAGCACAAAGATCAGGTTGCGCTGGGCCTGCAGACGGCCCTCGCCCTTCAGGCGGGCCTTGGTGACCTCGACATACCAGTCGCAGACCTCGTTCCAGAAGAACTGCTGCACGCCGCGGGCCATGTCGCCAAAGGTGTAGTTCTCGATGCCCTCGGTGACCATCTGGACGGCCTTGGCCAGGCGGCTGAACATCCAGGCGTCGGCCGGCGTCTCCACGACGGGCACGCCGGGCGTGTAGCCCTCCATGTTCATAAGCAGGAAGCGGCTGGCGTTCCAGATCTTGGTCACAAAGCTCTTGGCCTGGTCGGTACGCGGGCTGTCGATGAGCTTCTTGGTCTTCTTATCGATGTTCGCGTCGAACTTGACGTCCTGGTTGTTAGTGCACAGCGTGAGCAGGTTGTAACGCATGGCGTCAGCACCGTACATACCGATGAGGTCCATGGGGTCAACGCCGTTGCCCTTGGACTTGGACATGCGGCTGCCGTCCTTGGCCAGGATCGTCGGGTAGATAACGACATCCTTAAACGGCACCTCATCCAGGAAGTACAGCGAGCTCATGACCATGCGGGCGACCCACAGCGCAATGATGTCGCGTGCGGTGACCAGCGCCGTCGTGGGGTGATGCCCCTCGAGCAGCTCCGGCTTTTGCGGCCAGCCCTGCGTGGCGAAGGTCCACAGCTGCGAGCTGAACCAGGTGTCCAGCACGTTCTCGTCCTGATGCACGTGATGACCGCCGCACTTGGGGCACACGTCGGTGTCCTCGGTGAGGGCGTCCTCCCAGCCGCAGTCCTCGCAGTAGAACACGGGGATGCGGTGGCCCCACCACAGCTGGCGGCTGATGCACCAGTCCTTGAGGTTCTCCATCCAGGTGGTGTAGGTCTGCGTCCAGCGCGCGGGGTGGAAGGTGACCTTGCCGGAGTTAACGGCGTCGAGTGCCGGCCCCTTGAGCTTGTCGACGGCCACAAACCACTGCTCGGACAGCCACGGCTCCAGCGCGGAGTCGCAACGGTAGCAGTGCATGACGGAGTGGTCGAGCTCTTCGACGTGGTCGAGCAGGTCGTGCTCCTCGAACCACTTGATGACGGCCTCGCGGCACTCGTCGCGGTTCATGCCGGAAAACTCGCCGTAGCCCTCGACGACCACCGCGTGCTCGTCGAAGATGTTGATCTGCGGCAGGTCGTGGGCCTGACCCATAGCGTAATCGTTGGGGTCGTGGGCCGGGGTGACCTTGACAAAGCCGGAACCGAAGTTGGCGTCGACATGCCAATCCTCAAAGATGGGGATCTCGCGGTCGACGATGGGGAGCTTGACGGTCTTACCCACAAAGGCGGCCTTCTCGGGATCCTTCGGGGAGACGGCGACGCCTGTGTCGCCGAGCATGGTCTCAGGGCGCGTAGTGGCGACGACGATATAGTCCTGGCCGTTGACCGGCTCGGTCAGCGGGTAGCGCAGGTGCCACAGGTGGCCCTTCTCGTCCTTGTACTCGGCCTCGTCGTCCGAGATAGCGGTGGTGCAGTTGGGGCACCAGTTGACGATGCGCTTGCCACGATAGATCAGGCCGTCGTGGTACCAGTCGCAAAAGACCTTACGCACGGCCTGGGCATAGTCCTCGTCCATGGTGAAGCGCTCGTTGTCGAAGTCAACGGAGCAGCCCATGCGCTTAATCTGCTCGACGATGATACCACCGTACTCGTGGGTCCAGTCCCAGCAGGCGTCGACAAACTTGTCGCGACCGATCTCCAGGCGGCTAATGCCCTCGCTCTTGAGCTTCTTGTCGACCTTGGTCTGCGTGGCGATACCGGCGTGGTCGGTGCCCAGCACCCAGCGCGTGGACTTGCCGCGCATGCGGGCCATGCGGATGATGGCGTCCTGGATGGAGTCGTCGGTGGCGTGACCCATGTGGAGCTTGCCGGTCACGTTGGGAGGCGGAATGGTGACGGTGCAGTCGCCCACGCCCTCACGGCGCTTGTAGTAGCCGCCGTCGAGCCACTTCTGCAGGATCGCCGGCTCGTTGGTCGACGGATCGTAGTTCTTGGGCATTTCTTCCATATATCTCTCCCTGTCCCGCCGGGGAGGAATGTAGGCCCGATTTTCACTCGGTCAGGTCCTGGGCTCGCTCGAAGACCACATTAAGTGGTCTTCGGCTCGTGCGGAATCTACGAAAATCGGGCCTACATTCCTCCCCTTAGGTATCGATTACTTCAGTCTGAATTGACTTCGCTGAGGCTTAAACAAACACACAGAATAACACAGGTAGTTGGGGTTATTGCGTATATATAAAATAGCCTCCGACCGCGGATGGTCGGAGGCTATTTGCAAGCACGTTTTTGGCTGGTTTACCCGTAGATGCGTTGGGGCTGTTCTTCGCCCTTAACCGCCGCTTCGGTTACGACGACCTTAGCGACGCCTTCCTCGCTGGGGAGGTCGAACATCGTCTGCTGCAGCACGTCCTCGCAGATGGCGCGCAGGCCGCGGGCGCCGGTCTTGCGGGCGAGCGCCATGCGGGCGATCTCGTGCAGGGCCGCGTCCTCAAACTCAAGATCGACATCCTCGAGCTGGAACATCTTGCGGTACTGCCGCACCACGGCGTTCTTGGGCTCGGTCAGGATCGACACCAGGTCGTCCTCATCGAGCGCCTGCGTCTGGGTGACGACGGGCGTACGTCCCACAAACTCGGGGATCATGCCAAAGGCGTTGAGGTCCTGCGGGAGCACCTGGCGCAGCAGGTCGTTCTCGTCGACCGAGGTGGGGCCGGCGATCTCGGAGTTAAAGCCCACGCCCTTGTTGCCCACGCGATCGGCAATGATCTTGTCCAGACCCACAAAGGCACCGCCGCAGATGAACAGGATGTTCGTCGTGTCGATCTGCAGCAGCTCCTGCTGGGGATGCTTGCGGCCGCCGGTGGGCGGAACGCTTGCCACCGTGCCCTCAAGAATCTTCAGCAGTGCCTGCTGAACGCCCTCGCCCGAGACATCGCGGGTGATGGAGAGGTTCTCGGCCTTGCGGGCGATCTTGTCGATCTCGTCCACGTAAATGATGCCGACCTGCGCGCGCTCGATATCGCCATCGGCGGCGTTGATGAGCTTGAGCAGGATGTTCTCCACGTCCTCGCCCACGTAACCGGCTTCGGTGAGTGCGGTGGCGTCGGCGATAGCAAACGGCACCTCGAGGATGCGCGCGAGCGTCTGGGCGAGCAGGGTCTTGCCGGTACCGGTGGGGCCGAGCAGCAGGATGTTGGACTTGGCGAGCTCTACCTCGTCCATATCGTCGTTGAACTGCGAGCCCATGCCGTCGTCAAAGGCAGACACCGCGGCGCCGCCCTCGATCACGCGGCGATAGTGGTTGTACACGGCAACCGACATGGCGCGCTTGGCGGCCTCCTGACCCATAACATAGGCCGAAAGCTCGTCATAGATCTCGTGCGGCGTCGGCACGTGCGTAATGACCTGGCGGGCGTCGTCCTCCAGCTCAAAACCCTCGGCTTCAGGATCTACAGCAGGCTGACCGGCAGCCTGGCCGTGGTCGTTGAGGAAGCCTGGCAGCTTGCCGTTGCGAGCAGCGTCCATAAAGTCCGAAGCCAGCGACTCCTCAAGAATCTCGGAGCAGGCGGCAACGCACTCGTCACAGATAAAGATATTGGTCGGGCCCTTCACCAGGCGGCGAACCTGACCCTGCTCTTTTCCGCAGAAGGAGCAGCGGATCGGGTTGCCGTTCTCGTCAAAGTTGTCCTGCATGTTACCGGCCATCCTAGGCGTCCTTCGCGGCGAGGTCGCGCGAGGTGACGATGCGGTCGATCAGGCCGTAGTCGAGGGCCTCGGCAGCCGTGAGGTAGTTGTCGCGCTCGGTATCGGCCTGAACCTTCTCGATAGGCTGGCCCGATGCGTCGGACAGAATCTGGTTGAGCTCGCGGCGGGTCTTCTTGATCTCCTCGGCCACGATCTCGATCTCGGTCTGCTGGCCCTGGGCACCGCCGCTGGGCTGGTGAATCATGACCTTGGAGTGCGGCAGGCAGAAGCGCTTGCCCTTGGCGCCGGCCGAAAGCAGCACGGCAGCCATAGACGCGGCCATACCGACGCAGATGGTGGAGACCTGCGGCTTGATGAAGTTCATGGTGTCAAGAATCGCCAGGCCAGAGTAAACCTCGCCACCGGGCGAATTGATGTAGAGCGAGATATCCTTCTCGGCATCCTGGCTCTCAAGATGCAGCAGCTGGGCAACGACCAGGTTGGCGCTGACGGAGTTGATCTCCTCGCCCAAGAAGATGATGCGGTCGTTGAGCAGGCGCGAATAGATATCGTAGCTGCGCTCGCCGCGCGGCGTCTGCTCGATAACGTATGGCACGAGGGCGGAATCGAACTTAGCGATCATACGCATCTCCATTTCTCTTACGGACCAATAGTGGTTCTAGACAAACGTACGGTGCCCGCATGCTATGCATTGGCTGGCACCGTACGAAGCAACCGGATAACCGGCTTATAACTTTACCCCATCACGGGCACATACATGCGCTCGCGTGCAAGGTGGCGAGAATTACTCGGCGTCCTTGGCGGTCTCGTCGACCTCAGTCACCTTGGCGTTCTCGACCAGGTGGTCGACGGCCTTGGAGCGACGGATGGACTCGCGGACGGCAGGCATGCGGCCATCGGCGATGAACTCGGCCTTGGAAGCCTCGATGTCCTTGACGCCAGCCTTCTCGAACTCGGCGTTGATGTCGTCCTCGGTGACCTCGATCTTGAGCTCGCGGGCGAGGGCGTCCAGAGCCAGGGACTCACGGGCAACGTCGTTGGCCTGCTTATGCAGGTCGCCGATGAACTGCTCCATGGTCAGACCGGAAGCGGGCAGCCAGGTGTCCAGGGTCATGCCGCGGGCAGCGAGGTTGGACAGGAAGTTCTGGCCAAGCTCCTCAAAGACGGACTGCTCGTAGTCGGCATCCATCTCGTCGAGCTGCAGGCGCTCGGCGAGAGCGGAGACGCAACGGTTCTCCTTCTCGGCCGGGAGGCGGGAAGCCTTGTCCTGCTCGATCTCGATCTTGATGGCGTCGCGCATAGCGTCGATGCTGTCGAAGCCAAAGTCGGACTTGACGAGCTCGTCGGTGAGCTCGGGGGTGTTGCGGACCTTGATGCCCTTGACGGTGACCTCGACGGTGTGGGTCTCGGCCTCCTCGCCCTCCTCGGCCTCGTCGGTCCAGGTGACGGACTTGACGTCGTCAACGTTAGCGCCGATCAGGGCCTCGTTGAACTCCTTGGGGTTGCTGTCGCTACCGGCGATGAGCATGCGGCCCTCGGCAGCGAAGTTGTCGGCGTTCTCGACGGCCTTGAGGTCGACGGTAACGTAGTCCTCGGCCTCGACGGCGCGACCCTCGACGTCCTCGAAGGTGGCACGGTAGTTGAGGAGCATCTCGACCTGGTTGTTGATCTCGGACTCGGTGACCTCCGCAGGGGGCATCTCGATCTCGACGGCGTCGAAGGAAGAGAGCTCGGCAGCAGGACGCAGGGAGAACTCGACGGTGTAGGTGTAGTCCTCGTGATCCTTGGCGAGGTCAAGCTCCTTGTAGTCACCGTTCTTGGTGGGGACGATGTCCAGCTCGTTGAGGACGGAGGGCTCGTTGGCGGCGATCAGGTCGTTGGTGGCCTGAGCGAGGGTTGCCTCGGCGCCAAGAGCGGAGTCGATGACCGGACGGGGAGCCTTGCCGGCGCGGAAGCCCGGGAAGCGGTACTTCTTGGCGGTATCCTTGTAGGCCTTCTTGATCGCGGCGTCGACGTCGGCGGCCGGGATGGTGACCGTAGCGGTGAGCTTGGCGTCCTTGACGTCAGAAGCGGTGATGTTCAACACGTTCCTCCTCATACTGCCCAGCTTATCTGAGGTGCTGGTACCTTTATGCAACAAAGTGTCGCGACGGCCAGGGCCGACGCAGGTGCGATGGTGCGGGCGAAAGGACTCGAACCTTCACGGGAATCCCACCAGAACCTAAATCTGGCGCGTCTACCAATTCCGCCACGCCCGCTTGAGCGCACAGACTAGGAATGATAGCAGATACGAGCGGCAAGCGCACGCACACGTTTTACAGGCTCACGACCTCACCACGAGTGCAAAAGGCGGGACGAGTTGTCCCGTCCCGCCAACTACGACTTGTTCGCTAACCCGCTACTCCCCCAGCAGCGCTTTCTCCGGCGTGATCGGAAGCGAGCGTACCTGATGTCCGGTGGCGTGTGCCACGGCCGAGGCCACGGCGGCGAGCGGCGTGTTGATGACGACCTCGCCGATCGATTTGGCGCCAAACGGGCCCGTAGGCTCGTAGCTCGGCTCAAAGGCCACGCGAATACTGCCGATATCCAGGCGCGTGGGCAGCTTGTAGCTCATAAAGTTGCCGGTGCGCAGGCGGCCGCGGTCGTCGTGCTCGACAATCTCGTAGAGCGCGTGGCCGATGCCCTGGGCAATGCCGCCCTCGGCCTGGACGCGCGCGAGCGCCTCGTTGATCACGGTGCCGCAGTCGACGGCCGCCGCATAGTCCACCACAGTCACCTTGCCGGTGGCCTTGTCGACCTCGACCTCGGCAATGCCGGCCATAAACGGCGGAGGCGAAACGGGCAGGCAGGCAGAGGCATGCGAGGTCAGCGCGTCGCCTCCCGCGATGTTCTTGACGCACAGGTTGGCAAAGTCACGCAGCGTGAGGTAGCGGTTCTGCTCGCGCGCGGCACGCTCGTCGGACAGGCGCACGTACTGGCCATCAAAGACCACGTCGGCGGCGTCCACGTCCCACATCTGGGCGGCCTTAGCGCAGATCTTCTCGCGCAGCTCGGTCGCGGCGTTCTTGGCTGCCAGGCCCGTCACGTACGTACCCGAGCTCGCGTACGAGCCGGCATCGAACGGCGACACGTCGGTGTCCACGCCGCGCACCACAATGAGCGAGCTCTCCACGCCCAGCTCCTCGGCGGCAATCTGCGCCAGGATCGTGTCGACGCCCATGCCGTTATCGGTGGCGCCGGTGCCGATGGAAATGAAGCCGTCCTCTTCCAGGCGCATATCGATGCCGGCGATGTCGACATTGGAAATGCCCGAGCCCTGCATGGTGAGCGCACAGCCCAGAGCACGCACGCGGTCGCCCAGGTCGACGGCCAGCGGCTTGTCGCGCCAACCGATCATGTCCATCGCGCGCAGCAGGCAGCGGTCGAGTGCGCAGGCGTTGAGCTTTTCGTTGTAGTACTGCGGCATGATCTCGCCCTCGCGCACGATGTTCTTAAGGCGCAGGTCGGCGGGGTCCATGTGCAGCATGTCGGCGAGCTCGTTAACGGCGCTCTCCACGGCAAACTGGCCCTGGGTGGCACCGTAGCCGCGATACGCGCCGCCGCGGTTGGTATTGGTGTAGACAGCGTCCCAGCTAAAGCGGCTCGCCTTCACATGGTTGTAAATCGGCAGGCTCTTGTGGCCCGAAAGGCCGATCGTCGTGGTGGCGTGCTCGCCGTACGCTCCGGCGTTGGACAGCGTGTGCAGGTCGATGGCCGTGATGGTGCCGTCGTTCATGGCGCCCAACTTGACGGTCATCTGCATCTGGTGGCGCGAGTTGCCCGCGGTGATGGTCTCCTCGCGGGTGTAGCAGCAGTAGCTCGGACGGCCAGTCTGCTGGGTGACGAACGCCACGAAGATCTCGCAGCAGCCCGTCTGCTTGGAGCCAAAGCCGCCGCCGATGCGCGGCTTAATGACCTGCACCTGCGACTGCGGAATGTCGAGCGACTGCGCGACCATGCGGCGCACGTGGAAGGGCACCTGCGTCGAGGTGGTCACGGAGATGCGCCCAAACGCGTCGGTCGTCGCGAAGGCGCGGAAGGTCTCCATGGGCGCGGTCTGCGTGGCCTGGCTGGTGTAGGTGCGCTCAAAGACGATGTCGCTCTGGGCGAAGGCCTCGTCCAGGTCGCCAAAATCGCTGGTACCGCTGCACACCAGGTTGCGTGGGACATCGCCGCCCTGCGGGAACATAAAGGTCACGTCGCCCTCGGGGTGGACCACGATATCGTTATCGAGTGCCTGGGTAAAGTCGAGCAGGGGCTCGAGCACCTCATAGTCGACCTTGATGAGCTTGAGCGCCTTGTCGGCAGCCTCCTCGGTCTCGGCAGCGACGATCGCCACCTCCTCGTTTTGGTAGCGCACAAGGTTCTCGAGAATCAGGCGGTCGTAGGGACTCGGCTGCGGATAGCTCTGACCGGCGATAGTAAAGCGGCGCTTGGGCACGTCCTCGTAAGTGTAGACGCCCACAACGCCGGGCACCTTCAGGGCGCGCGACGTATCGATGGAGCGGATCTTGGCGCGGGCATAGGGGCTGCGCTTGAGTTTGACGATCAGGGCGCCGGCGGGCACCATATCGCCCGTGTAGACGGGACGGCCCTCGAGCAGCGCCTTCGAGTCCTTCTTGGGCTGCTTATGGGTGATCTGCTTGTACGAGACACCGTCGCAGCTGGTGTCGTTGACCGGCAGCTCGGGCATCTCAAAGCCCACCTGCACGCCGGACTCGTTGAGGAAGCGGACAATGGCGCGCAGCTGGCTCTCGTAGCCGCTGCAACGGCAGAGGTTGCCGGCGAGCTGGCGCGACAGCTCCTCGCGCGTGGCGACGAGGCTCGGGTCCTCCTTGGCGGCGCAGGCAAGCGCCAGCACGTTCATGATAAGGCCGGGGGCGCAAAAACCGCACTGCTCGGCGCCTTCGGCAGCCATCGCGCGGGCAAGCGCCTCGGACTCGGCCTTGAGGCCCTCAAGCGTGGTGATGGTGTGGCCCTCAACACGGGCGGCGGGAACCGAGCAGCTCAGCACCGGGTCGCCGTCGAGCCACACCGTACACAGACCGCAGTTGGTGGTTTCGCAAGCACAGCGCACCGACGCGCAACCCTGCTCACGCAAAAGCGAAAAGAGCATGGTGTCGGGGGCAATCTGAACCTTGACCTTGCGGCCGTTGAGCGTAAAGGAAAGATCGATGAGTTTGGCAGCCATTAGCGCACCTCGCTAGAATCGACGCCGGGCACGCGGCGGCAGGAATACTCGTCCGTGGCGAACTTAGGGACCTGCACGCACTCGAGCTCGCGGGCAAGCGCGGCCGAAAGCTCGATGCCGGCGGCACGGCGCACGGCCTGGACGGCGAGCGGCGCCGAGATGCGGCGGCGGTACTCGGCCGAGCCCCACAGGTTGGTGCCGTAGCTCAGCGCGCGCACGGATGCGGCCAGGGCGCGAAGCTCGTCCTCGGAAGGCTGCTCGGCGGTAAGGCCACATGCCTCTCCCTGCAGCAGGGTCGCGCGCAGCGGGCGGGCGCCCACGGTGACGTGCCAGGAGCCATCCCACCAGGCGGCGGTGACGTTCAGCGAGGGGAAGTCGGTCGCGGCCTTGCGCACGGCCTCGTAGCTCGCAAGGTAATCGTGCTTGACGACCACGACGTGCTCGATCACGTCGCGCACGTAGCCCATGTCCACGAACTCGGCGAGCGGCACGCGGCCGGCGCCCGTCAGCTCAACATAGGAATCGAGCGCGAGAAAGGCGGAGAGAACGTCCGAGAAGCCAAAGCGGCCGTAGATGCTGCCGCCCACCGTGGCGGTGTTGCGCAGCTGCACGCCCACAAT
Source organism: uncultured Collinsella sp. (assembly GCA_947001705.1). Classification (GTDB taxonomy): domain Bacteria; phylum Actinomycetota; class Coriobacteriia; order Coriobacteriales; family Coriobacteriaceae; genus Collinsella. Next base: position 77,801 of record CAMQHT010000003.1, on the reverse strand, counting down.
GTCGTGGACGGCGAACTCAAAGACATTATTGACAAGCGCGTTGAGCACGGCATGACGCTCGAGCTGGCGCAGGGTGCACATGGCACCGATGCGAAACTCGGTCTCGGTCTCCTCGATCTGATCGAGTCCGCAGGCCGAAAGGTCAATCGCCGTCGCCACACGACGCGAACCCAGGCGCATCCAGATCCCGCCGCCCACAATCTTATTGTTGCGGTTCTTCTGCAGGAGCTCATAGGCTTCGGCCGCGTTTCCAACACGGACGTAGGTACCGAACTTGAGCACGTTCTCCCCCATCTCTTCACTTGTCCAGTACCTTTAAGTGTACCAAACGAGGGTGCACAGCTCGTGTCGGGACAAAATGAACCGTTTTCCTCCGTCGCATGCGGATCAAAAAAGGCTCCCAGCCAAGATGACTGGGAGCCTTCTGCGATGCTATGTCGAGCGAAGATTTAGCAGACGCCCTGGGCGAGCATGGCGTCGGCGACCTTCAGGAAGCCGGCGATGTTGGCGCCCATGACGAAGTTGCCCTCCTCGCCGTACTCCTTGGCGGTGTCGTCCACGTTGTGGAACATGCCGCGCATGAGCTGCTCGAGCTTGCCGTCGACCTCCTCGAAGGTCCAGGACAGGTGCTCGGCGTTCTGGCTCATCTCCAGGCCGGACACGAGCACGCCACCGGCGTTGGCAGCCTTACCAGGCATAAAGGCGACGCCGTTCTCCTGGAAGTAAGTCGTGGCCTCGATGGTCGTGGGCATGTTTGCGCCCTCGCCGACCACCTTGCATCCGTTGGCGACGAGCGCCTGGGCGTCCTCGAGCAGCAGCGTGTTCTCGCGAGCGCAGGGCAGCGCGATGTCGCAGGGCAGCTCCCACACGCCGCGGCCGTCGCCCTCGTGCCACACGGCGTTGGGCTTCTCGTCAACGTACATGGCGAGCGTGACGCCCTTGTCGTGGCCGGAGCGCTTCTGGTTGTAGACGTGCTCGAGCACGGAGTAGTCGATGCCGTCGGGATCCTCGACCCAGCCGTGGGTATCGGAGCAGGCAAGCACCTTGCCGCCGAGCTGGGAGACCTTCTGGACGGCATAGATAGCAACGTTGCCGGAACCGTGAACGACGACGTTCTTGCCCTCGAAGGAGTCGCCGCGGCTCTTGAGGTACTCGTCCACAAAGTAGACCAGGCCGTAGCCGGTGGCCTCGGTACGGGCGAGCGAGCCTCCAAAGGAGAGGCCCTTGCCAGTGAGGACGCCGGTCCACTCGTTGGTCAGGCGCTTGTACTGACCGAACATGTAGGCAACCTCGCGGCCGCCAACGCCCAGGTCGCCGGCGGGAACGTCGGTATTGGGCCCAATGTGGCGATAGAGCTCGGTCATGAAGGACTGACAGAAGTGCATGATCTCGTTGTTGGACTTGCCCTTGGGGTCAAAGTCGGAGCCGCCCTTGCCGCCGCCCATGGGAAGGGTGGTCAGACTGTTCTTGAGGATCTGCTCCAGGCCCAGGAACTTGAGCATGCCCAGGGTGACCGTGGGGTTAAAGCGCAGGCCGCCCTTGTAGGGTCCAATGGCAGAGTTGAACTCGACGCGGTAGCCGCGGTTGACCTGAACCTTGCCCTGGTCGTCGACCCAGGGAACACGGAACATGACGATGCGCTCGGGCTCGACGAGGCGCTCCAGCAGGGCGGCCTCCTCGTACTCGGGGTGGGCGTCGAGCGCCGGCTGGATGGTGCCGAGGATCTCGGTCGCGGCCTGGATGAACTCAGGCTGCTCGGGATAGCGGGCCTTGAGCTCGTCGAGAACTTTCTGCGTGTAGCTCATGCTTCCTCCAATGATGGGAAACGAAAAATGTTGGTCGCGGCACCCTATGCGCCGCGAACTTTATCGAGTATGGATAATATCGCACTGTTGCAGCAAAGTTTCGCATAAGCCGACGAGCAGATGTTTCGTTTTGATTACGCTGCAGGTAGAAGCGTTTTTGAGCACCCGACGTACAAATCGCGTGTTTCGAAGCTGTTTCGTCCACGTGGTCCATACCACCACAAAGAGGACAGGCACCTTTGTGGCGGTTGGCAGGATGCGTTGGCGGGAACGTATGTGAATCGAACACATCCAAGACGTTTTGCACGCCTCACAACGGTTTTGAGGACCGCGGGGCCCACCGGAGCCCATCCGTTCCCAAACGTGGCGGTATTTTACCAAACGCGCAGTGTCGCGCCACGAAAACGGCCCATCTACTACGTTTAACCAGCAAGGGTTAACCATACCCACTTTTTCGTAACATCGGCAAGTCATCTACCTGCGGTTTTGTTTTTGCGGTTTTTGAAATGGTCGAGGGTAGTCACTTAAACGTAGTAGATAGGCCGGTTTTGTGGCGAGCGGCGATTCGGAGCCCTAGCGCAAGGATCTGAGACCGCCGGCCTCCTTGTTGAGCGTCGTAAAACGCACCGCATCCAGGTGCTCCAAGATGCTAATGGCTCGTTTGCGCGACACGCCTAAGGCCTCGCGCAGCACACTCGTCGTGGCAACGCCGCCAGCAGCCTCGATAGCCGCGGCGACGACCTCACGTGCATGGGCCTCGGCGGCGGCAGACAAGGCAACGTCGCGTTCGATCTTAACGATCGCGCGGTTGAGCGAAAGCTCGCGCAGGGCACGCGTCATGGTGTCGCGATCGAGCTGCAGACGCTCACCCACCTCGGGCAGCGTCGCCGCACCGAGACCCGCCTCGTCGAGGGCGGCCACGATGCGCTGGCTCGCCTCGCGCACCACACGTATCGCCGCAGCGGCAGAGTGCGGGTCGAACACCTCGGCACCGTCGACGGTGCACACGCCGCGCGCACAGCCCTCGAGAACGAGCGCGGACGCGATGTCTTCGCCCGCTGTCGGCCAGGCGGCATGCGCGACCTCGCCCGGCGTGAAACCCGTCTGCTTGGGCGCGGCCCCGTGCATGGCGGCCAACGTGACGGAGAGCGTGGCGAGGGCGGCATCGAGCACAGCGGGGGCGGCATAGAGCTCCTCGGTCGAGCGCTCGGCATGAAGCGCCACGGCGTCACCCGAGGAAACCGCCCCGTGCAGGAGCGCAGCCGCCTCGGCACCCGAAAGATCGAGAGCACGGGCTGCGGCCGCGGCAGGCACAGGCAGGCGCTGCAGCCCCAACCATGCGGCAACGGCGGCGGCGCGGTCGTCGGCATCCAGGGCCCCGAGCAGCGCGCACTCGCCCGCGAAGAGGACGCGCGAGCGGCGGCACCGCGAAAGAAGAACACGACCGCCGCCGATAAGCACCACCGGCGAGAACGCGAGCACAATGAGGCCGTCGCCCGATCGCACGGGAAGGCGCTCCTCCAGACGGACCTGCACGATGCGGGTCTCGCCAGCCTCAATGGGTCCCTCACCCTCCATGAGCATGACACGGCCAAGGACCTCCGCCGTACCCGCCATCACATGAACGCGCGTACCGGACTCGAAGGGCGCGGGCTTGGTGCCCTCGCGCCCCAGATACGTGAAGCGGGCGATGAGCCTGAGCGTCGAGCCCTCAGCACCAGACCCGCAGAGGACCTCGCCACGCGGAAGGTCGCCCGCACCGTCGCCCACGATGTTGAGCGCCGCGCGCTGTCCGGGCAACGCCCGAGGAGTATCACCATGCACCTGAATCGCGCGCACGCGGCAGCGCACGCCCGCGAGACATGAGACGAGCTCGTCGCCCACCGCTACGGGGGCATCGTGAAGCGTGCCCGTGACGACCGTCCCGGATCCCTTGATGGTGAAGCAGCGGTCAATGGGCAGGCGCGGGGCCAGACCGGGGCGCACCGGGCGGGATGCGGCATCGGCCAGGAAAGAGTCGATGGCGGCATCGAGGGCAAGGCGAACGTCCTCGATGCCCACGCCCGTGCGCGAGGAAACAGGCACCACGGGCGCATCGGCAAAGACGGTATCACCGAGGAAGTCCATCACGTCGAGCTCGGCGAGCTCTGCCGTCTCGCCATCGACCAGATCGCGCATCGTGAGCGCGACCACGAGGTGCCTCACACCCAAAAGCTCCAGCACGTGGACGTGCTCGCGGGTCTGCGGCATCACGCCCTCAACGGCCGAAACCACCAGCAACGCAACGTCCACGCCGGTGGCACCCTGTACCATCGCGCGCAGGTAGTGCGCATGCCCGGGCACGTCGACCAGGCCGACAAGCTTGCCGCTGGGAAGCTCGAGCTCGCCAAAGCCGAGCTCCGTAGTCATGCCTCGGCGGCGTTCGACCTCCAGACGGTCGGGATTTTTGCCGGTCAGCGCCTCGATAAGGGCCGACTTTCCGTGGTCAACGTGTCCCGCCGTCCCAACGACAACGGGACATTCAACAAGCTCGCGCACACTCATCGATGCAAACCCGCCCGCACGGCATCGGCCAACGCGGACGCGCACAGATCAAGGTCGGTATCGTGCAAAAGCGTGCGAACGTCAAACAGTACCTGGTCGTGTCGCACGCGCGTCACAACCGGCGTATCGGGCTCCTGAACCAAAGCGCGCTTTAGGCCATCGGCAGATAGGCGCCCATCGACGGGGCAGACGGCAACGCAAAATGTTGGGAGCTCGACGGTCGGCAGCGATCCGCCGCCGGGAGCAGAGGCGCCCTCGACAACCTGCAGCTCCACCGCCTCCTCGAACTGAGCCTCGCGAAGTTTACGCAGCATGCGGTCGCGCAGGCGCTTGGCCTGACGCTCGAGCGGAGCCGGCGCAGCGGAAAGCATGTTGAGCACCGGGATCTCACGATGTGCCGTATCGGGACCGGCCACATACAGACGCAGGGTGGCCTCGAGCGCCGCGAGCGTGAGCTTACCGGGGCGAAGCGCGCGCATAAGCGGATGAGAGGCGCAGGCGGCAATTGCCTGGGCGCTGCCGAGAATAATGCCTGCCTGCGAGGCGCCGAGCAGCTTGTCACCCGAACACGAGACGACGTCAACGCCGGCGCAAAGCGAGGCGGACGTGGGCTGCTCCCCCGCATCGGCGAGCACCCCGTCTGCAAGCAAAGCGCCCGAGCCCTGGTCCTCGTACAGCAACAGCCCGTGCTCATGCGCCAGCGCGGAAAGCTCCGCCGCGGACACCTCCTCGTGGAAGCCCTCGATACGGTAGTTAGAAGGATGAACTTTCAAGATCATCGCCGTGTTGGGCGTAATGGCTCTTCGGTAATCATCCAGATGCGTGCGGTTTGTGGAGCCCACCTCGACAAGTTTGGCACCCGAAGCCGCCATGATGTCGGGGATGCGGAAGCTACCGCCCACCTCGACAAGCTCGCCACGGCTCACGATGACCTCTTTGCCGCTCGCATGCGTGGCAAGCACCAGCAGCACCGCCGCGGCGTTATTGTTGACAACCAGGGCGTCCTGCGCCCCCGTGAGCGTGCGCAGCAGACGCGCGGAATGCTCCTTGCGGCCCCCGCGGGCACAGGTCGCGACGTCATACTCAAGCGTGCTGTAGCTGCGGGCGACGTCGGTCACCGCCTGCACCGCTGCGGGAGCGAGCGGGGCACGACCCAGATTGGTGTGAATCACAACGCCCGTCGCGTTGACAGCAGGGCGCAGGGTCGGCAGCGACAGTCGGTGGCACCGCCGCTCGATGGCCAAGGCAAGCTCGCGCTTGTTCCTAGCAGGAGCGCCAGAGCGAATCGCCGTGCGCTCGGCATCGAGCTCGGCGTCGATCGCCTCGCGCGCAATCGTGTCGCCCGCATCGCCGGCAGCCTTCATGACCGGCCACTCGACCAGCAGCTCGTGAACGGCGGGAATGGAGCGCAGGCGGTCGCGCACCTCGGCAGGCATGGATTCGCAGTCGCTCATGGAAAGCCTTTCGACATATTCAATAAAAAGCAGGTCCCCCTTGGTCGTCATCGGCCAAAGAATGGCGACGCGCACGCAAAAGGGACAGGTCTATTATGGCAGCTTGTGACAAATCGGCGCAGCGCCTCGTCCAAAACCTGCCAAAATAAACCTGTCCCTTTTTGGTCGGTTATGGGTTGGGTCCTTTAGGACTCTTTGTTGGCGTAGATAAACCAGTAGCCCAGCGCCACGATCAGGGCGCCACCTACGATATTGCCCAGCGTGGCGACCGAAAGGTTGAGCGCCAACCCGGCGGCGTTGAGGGCATCGGCGCCGGCGACATCGGCTCCATAGCCGCACGCGTGCATCACGGCACCCATGGGCAAAAAGTACATGTTGGCAACGCAGTGCTCAAAACCGCATGACACAAAGGCGGCGATAGGCAGCAGAATACCCACGACTTTATCGACCACGGTCTTGCCGGCGGTACCGATCCATACAGCCAGGCACACAAAGATGTTGCACAGAATGCCGCGGAAGAAGATGGTGACGGCGTCAATCGAAACCTTACCGGCGGCGACACTCACCATGGTGTTGGCAACGGCCTCGCCGTTGAGCTTATAAATAGCTGCCATGTAAACCAAAAAGACAACGAACAGCGCGCCGGCAAAGTTGCCGATCCACACAACGACCCAAGCCTTGAGCATCTGGACGAGCGTGATCTTTTTGCTCTTGAGCGCGCAGACCATAAGCGAGTTGCCGGTAAACAGTTCCGCGCCGCAAATGAGCACGAGCACCAGTCCCAGGCAAAAGCACAGGCCGCCCACAAAGCGCTGAGCGCCCCAGCCAAGGAACGCATCGCTCAGAAAGACCGTGAAGAACAGACCGCCGAAGGCGATGAACGCGCCGGCGAACATGGCGAGCAAAAATGCCTTCGAGGCAGGCAGACTGGCCTTGGTAACGCCGGCGGCCTCGGTCTTGGTCTCGATTGCGGCAGGCGCCAGGCAGTCGGGGATGGGGTATTCTGCCTTACTCTGTGCCATGGCAATCACTACTTTCTTACGATGTGGGACAAACGCTCTTGGTTCATTTGCCCCGCGAGGTCGGACGGTATAAAAATAAACGCGAGCCAAATTAGCATATTGGCCTGCGATTATATAGCTTGGAGCGGGCGACGGGAAGTCCAAGGATTTGCTTCGCAAATCCTTGTTTCGCTGCGGGCCTTCGGCCCTTGCGTGCTGCGCTGGAAAATGCTCACGCATTTTCTCAGCTCCGCACCCTGACGGGTTCGATTCCCGTCGCCCGGCGCGTAAACGAAAACAGCTCTGATTCCCAAAGGAAACCAAAGCCGTTAAAACAATTCTTATGGAGCGGGCGACGGGAATCGAACCCGCGTCATCAGCTTGGAAGGCTGGGGTTCTACCATTGAACTACGCCCGCAAGATATGGTCGGGACGACAGGATTTGAACCTGCGACATCCTGCTCCCAAAGCAGGCGCGCTACCAAACTGCGCCACGTCCCGAAGGTGTTGAGCAGCTAAGGCATAAACCTTGCGTGTCCCAAAGCGAAGGAAATTATAGGGGAGACTTCCCGCCTGTGCAAGCGGCGATATTCTAGCTCCTCGAATGTGCGACAAACCGGCTGTGGAGCAGGCCTATCACAAACGCCACCACGGCGACCGGCGCCCACGCGGCACCGATATCCGCCAGCGGCAGCGCATCGAACGGTAGCCACGCGCCAGCAAAGAACGCGTCGCGGACCGAGGTGATCACGCTCTGCACCGCGACGACGCCGCCGACCCAGACCCATACCTGCGGATGCGCGTCGCAAAAACCGTGCACCAGGCCCATAAGCACCAGCACAATGGCAACGGGATACAAGGCATTGAGCATGGGCACCGAGAACATAAGAATCACGTCGAGGCCCACGTTGGAGAGCACGCACGAAAACGCTGCGAACACAAAGGCGAGAACCGCAAAGGGGCGGCGCATGGCCTCCTCAGAGGCCTCCGCTCCCCCTTCGACCACATACGTCTCGCAGAAGTAACGCGAGCAGCAGCTGATGAGGCCGATGCACACGTTCATGCAGGCGAGGAAAAAGATCGCAAAGACCACGACCGTGCCGGCAAGCCCAAAATGCATGGAGGCCGAACGGGCGAGGATGGCGGCGCCGTTGGTAGCGTCGGGCATCACGGTGCCGAGCTGCATACCGGCAAGGCCCAAGCCGCAGTAGATGATGGCCATGAGTACGCCGGTGATCACACCGGAACGCGAAATCTCGAAGGCCACGCGCTTGTCATCGGTAACACCCAACTCGTGGATGGTCTCGGCGATGATGATGCCAAAGGCGAGCGACGCGAGCAGGTCCATGGTCTGATAGCCAGTCAGAAAGCCCTGCACGGCAGCGCCAGCATCGTAGGGGGCCTGCGGCGCGGCAGCGGGACCCAGCGGCGAGATCACGGCAGCACCAACGACCAGCACGATGAGCGCAATGAGCGCGGGGCCCGTAATGCGGCCGAGCACGCGTGTGATGACGCCCGGGCGCAGCGTGAGCGCAAACGCGACGACAAAGAAGCCGACGGCAAACACCAGGCGCGCCGTGCCGAGCGAGACGCCCTCGGGCAACAGCGGCACCAGCATCTCGAAGGCCGTGGAGCTCGTGCGCGGAATGGCCAGGCACGGGCCGATAGCCAGATACACCGCCGCGACAAAGAACTCGCCGAACTTGGGATGCACACGGCCGGCAAGCTCGCGCGCCGTTCCGGCAAGTGCCACGGCGATAAAGCCCATGACGGGCAGGCCGATGGCGGCAATGAGAAAGCCGAGCATGGCGACCGGCGTGGCAGAACCTGCCTGCAGCGCCAGCAGCGGCGGAATAATAAGGTTGCCGGCGCCAAAGAGCATCGAGAACAGGGCGATACCGACGGTAACGACATGGTCGGAGCGCAGGCCGCGCGGCGCGGATGAGGCCATGGGACCACCTTTCGGGTCGAAACAAAAACGGGACGGGCAAAAGGCCCATCCCGCAAGTATATACGCTTTAGCAAGCTAAATCGCGCAAAGCTTCAATCGCGGCGTCAACTTCCTCGTCCGTGTTGAAATACCCAAACGAGAAGCGAACGACACCCTGGCGCTCGGTCCCCAACGCGCGGTGCATGAGCGGAGCGCAGTGGGCGCCGGGGCGCGTCGCAATCCCCCACCCTTGCATGAGCGCGTCCGAAATCTCGGCCGAATCGATATCGCCCACGTTGAGTGAAACGATCGCCGAGCGCACGGGCTGGTCAAAGGCACCGTAGAGCTTGATCTCCGGGATTTCGCGCACGCCAGCGAGAAAGCGATCCGCCAGTGCTCGCTCATGCGCCGCAATCGCCTCGACCCCGCCTTGCGCCTCGATAAAGTCGAGACCTGCGGAAAGTCCCGCGATGCCGTGGCCGTTGAGCGTGCCCGCCTCAAGGCGCGTGGGCCACTCAAGCGGCTGCAGCGCATCGAAGCTGTGCACGCCCGTGCCGCCCATGGCCCACGGCGTCACGTCAATGCCCTCCGCCACGGCCAGCCCGCCGGTGCCTTGGGGTCCCATGAGCCCCTTGTGGCCGGTAAAGCACACGACGTCGAACCCCATGGCCTGCATATCGATATGCATCGCGCCGGCAGACTGCGAGGCGTCGACGATCACCAGCGCGCCGGCAGCATTGGCCATGGCCGCCACGTGCGCAATGTCGACCGCGTTGCCGGTCACATTGGAGGCGTGCGTCACCACCACAGCACGCGTACCGGGCGTGACCAGCCGCTCGAGCTCGTCGTAGTCGAGCACGCCGTTGGTATCACAGCTCGCATGCTCAACCGTCACACCCTGCTCTGCCGCCAGGCGGTTGAGCGGACGCAGCACGGAGTTGTGCTCGAGCACCGTCGTGACCACGCGGTCACCGGGACGCAGCACGCCATTGATGGCGGTGTTGAGCGCCGCCGTGGAGTTGGGCGTAAAGCACACATGGTCCGCCCTCGGGCAGCCCAAAAGGCGCGCGAGCTTGGCACGGCAAGCGTGAATCGTACGAGCGGCATCGAGGGCACCCGACGTGGCACCGCGCCCGGCATTGCCGAGCGAACACATCGCCTGCGTCACGGTATCGATGACCGTCTTAGGCTTGTGCATGGTCGTCGCCGCGTTATCCAGGTAGATCATCGCACGACCTCCCACATATCAATCACGGTATAGCCCTCGGTAGGAACGCCCGCCGCGGTAAGCTCGCTGCGCAGCAGCTCCTCATCGGCAGGCAACGCCTTCCACGCCAGGCCGCAGCCGGCAGCGACCTCCCCGGGCACGGGAATCGTTCGCCCGGGAAGGCCGCGCTCGATGCACAGGGACTCGCAGCCCATGGCGGCCGCCGTGGTGGGAAACGTGATGACAAGCGCCGGGCGCTTCTCCCTCATGGCAACTCCAACCAATACGCTACGGACGCACGACGCGCACGGCCTGTTCCATCTTCTCCACGATCACGTACATGTTCGTGACCTCACCCACCGCGAGCTGGTCCTTAATGCCAAAGTGATCGAGGCAGGTGCCGCAGGTGAGAATCTCGACACCCTGCTCCGCCAGGCCCTTCAGGTCATCGAGCACCGGCGAGCCCTCGACGGTGAGCTTGGCGCCGCCGTTGTAGAACAGCATGGTCGCGGGCAGCTCCTCCTGCTGCGTCACGGCAAAGATAAACGCCTTCATGAGCTTGTGGCCCAGCTCGTCGTCGCCACGGCCCATGCAGTCGGTGTAGACGGAAATGACGAGCCTACCCTTGCCGGCGCTGGCATCACAGAAGGCAGCGCCATCCTGCTCTGGATCGGCCACGGCAACGGCGCCAGAGGTCGCCACGGTCACGTGCCACTCGGCGTCAGAAACCTTCTCGACCGAGGCCGTGCAGCCTTTCTCCTGCGCCATCTTGGAGATGTTCTTGACGGCGGTCTCGTTGTCGACCGAGGTCACCACAGTACCCTCGCCATCAAGCTGCTTCAGAGCTTTGAGCGTCTTGACGACGGGCAGCGGGCAGGCATCGCCCATGGCATTAACTTCAATTTTGGTAGACATAGTTTTTCCTTTCAAAAGGGACCGCCCAGAACAACGGACGGTCGCATAAACGGTTTTCCTTAATGAACAACACGAACGGCAGGACCGCCCGGCACCGCCTCGCACACGCGACCGATAACGGCAGCGATGCGATCCTCGGCATGCAGACGGTGCGCGAGCTCATCCACATCGGCAGCAGGCGCCGCGATGAGCAAACCACCCGAGGTCTGCGGATCGTACAGCGCATCCAACATGCCCGGCTCCAGGTCCTCGTCGGCAGCCACGCGCGGGCCAAAGAAGTCCAGGTTGCGGTAGGAGCCAGCGGGGATAATGCCCAGACGCGCCATGTCGAGCACCTGGTCAAAGAGCGGCACCGCCCCCGACGCAAGCTCAATCTGCACGCCCGAGCCCTCGGCCATCTCGCACGCATGCCCAATCAGGCCAAAGCCCGTAATGTCGGTGCAGCCGTGAAGTTCGAGCCCCTCGGCCAAACGGATCGGGGCCTCGTTGAGGGTGCGCATAGAATCAAACATCCGGCTGGCCTCGTCCCGCTCGATGAGCTCGCCCTTGATGGCCGTGGTGATAATGCCCGAGCCGATCGCCTTGGTCAGCAGTAGGACATCGCCCACGCGCGCACCGCTGTTGGCGAGCATGCGGTCGAGTGGCACAAAACCGCTCACGGACAGGCCGTACTTGGGCTCGTCGTCGTTGATGGTGTGGCCGCCCGCGATGGTGCAGCCAGCCTCGACGCACTTGTCGGCGCCACCCGCCATAATCTGCCCGGCAACCTCAACGCCCAGGCAATTGGGAATGCACAGCAGGTTCATAGCATGACTCGGTCGTCCACCCATGGCGTATATGTCCGACAGCGAGTTTGCCGCCGCGATCTGGCCAAACAGGAACGGGTCGTCGACCATCGGCGGGAAGAAGTCGATGGACTGCACGAGGCCCAGGTTATCGCCGACGCGGAAGACGCTCGCATCGTCGGAGGTATCGAACCCCACGAGCAGGTTGTCGTTATGCACATTGGGTAAGTCGCCCAAGACCTGGGCGAGGGCTCCAGGAGCCAACTTAGCGGCTCAACCGCTCGCGGCAGTCATAGACGTGAGCTTAATCTGATCGTCAGCCATCGATACCTCCTCTCGCCGGTCAATCATTTCCTCCCAGTATACGCATGAATGCAGGCCCACGGCCGATGCATTAATCGAGCGCCTGTGCGCGAATCGCCGCGCCAATGGCACCGGCAAAGCGGGCCTGGGGCGAGGTGGTCACCGGCGACCCCAGCAGCTCGCCCAACCGCTCCACAACGTAGGCGTTCTCGCACAGACCACCGGTCAGGTAGTACGGGGCGCCCGCGGCCTGTCCGGCCATGGTCGCCACGCGCGAGACCACGCTGTCGATCACGCCACGCGCAATGTTCTCGCGCGGCTCACCGCGACCGATCAGGCTGATAACCTCGCTCTCGGCAAACACGGTGCACATGCTGGAAATCTTGGTAGGCTCGCCGGTGCGGGCGAGGTCTGTCATCTGCTGCTGGGTAATGCCCAAGCGGTCGGCCATGATCTCCAAAAAGCGCCCCGTGCCGGCGGCGCACTTGTCGTTCATGGCGAACTTTGCCACGCGGCCGCCCTTGAGTTGGATGACCTTGGTATCTTGGCCGCCCACGTCGATCACCGTGCCCTGCTCGCCAAACAGGCGGACCGCACCGGCACCATGGCAGGTGATCTCGGTCACTACCTTGTTGGCATAGGGCACCGCGACACGGCCGTAGCCAGTCGCGACCACGCGAACATCGTCGCCCGTCACGTCATAGCCGGCTGCGGCGAGTTCACCGCGTAGGCGCTCGGCCGCATCGACCGACGAATACCCCGTCGGCATGACGCAGGTCCACGCAATGGCGTTGTCCGTCTCCACCACCGCAGCCTTCGCGGCCGTCGAGCCTATGTCGATACCAATGCCAACCACGGCATCCTCCTTCTATGCGGCAAAGCAGCTATCCCTTTGCCGCATTTGTCCTACAGGGTCTCGATAAAGGCAGCAATGCGCGTCTCGATCTGGCCCATGTCACCGTTGCTGTAGTCGGTCTCAATCTTCATATACGGAATACCCGCGCCCTCGACAGCCTCCTGCATGCGCGCACTCTCCACGTTAAAGGTGTGGCAGGCCTGTAGCACGCTCTCTACCACGCCATCGACATGATACTTCTCGCACATGGCCAGCGTGTTTTCCATACGACCATCGTTGGGCGTCATGACCGAGCAGTTGATGTCCAGGTAGCGGTCGGCGATGGCACGCAGGATGTCGGGAGCCTCCGGGTCGATCATCATGGCCGCCGTGCGCTCGCCCGAGCAGTCGTCCATGCACACGACCACACCGCCGTTGGACTCGATGGTGCGACCGATCTTGTTGATCACGCCGCCCACCGGGCAGCCGGTGATCAGAATGCGCTTGGCATCCACCGCGACCGGGCGCTCGCCCGCGTCGTAGGCCTCGCGCAGCTTGGCAACCTTTTGCTCCAGCTGCTGCGTATAGGCCTCGATATCAAAGCTGAACGTACCGGCAAACATGGTGCTCATCAGGTCGACGCCGCTCATGGCCGCCGGTTGGTTGGCCTGCAGCGCAAACATCTCGAGCTGGGCCGCACGCAAGCGGTTGCGACGACGGACGGCAGCGCGCAGGTCATCGTCGGTAATCGTAATGCCGTAGAAGCCCTCGAGCTCCTCCTTGAGCAGGCGACACTCCTCGTACCAGCCTTCACGCTCGTAAGCGCGATCGCGACCCTGCGGAAGATGCAGAATGTGCGTGCGCTTGAGCTCGTTGAGTAGCTCGTACATCTTCTTCTTGCCGTCGCAGGTGGTCTCACCGATGATCATGTCGCTAAAGTACGTAAACGGACACTTTTGCGAATAGGCAAAACCATACGTAGACTTGATGAGCGGGCACAGGTTTGCCGGCAACACCTTCTCGGCCTCGGGAATCACCTCGTCGGACGTACCACACAGAGCCACGCTCGCAGCCCCCGCGGCATCGATAATCTCGAGCGGCGTGTAGCTGCACAGAAAACCGATCAGGCGATTACCGGCCTGCTTGTAATCCTTAACGCGAATAAACGCGGCCTTGCGCTGCTCGTTGAACTCCTCAAACGTGCTGGGCAACTTGACCTCTTCGATTGCTTCAGCCATGACGGTTCCCCTCTCGAACCAAAAACGGATAACAGCGGTATCGATGCACGACGGACGGCGATTGCCCGACCGTGCTCAAACCCGGAATTTTAGGGAACCTGCTTTGCGGTCGATTATTTAGTTGTGCGTCGTCTCTCCCGGAGCCGTGAACATACCTGCTCATATGCGACTCCGAGCCATATAGAGGGCACGCGCGGCAACGCGGCGAATGTATGTCGTCTGCGGCATGTGCGCACCCTCCTTTACAAGTTGAGGTCAACTATACCAACGGTCATCGACCATGCGAACACCGTTGACATTCGTACGACAGCGTCGTGTGCCGTCGTTTAATAAATAATTATCTTGATTGATAAGAATTTGTCATTCCTCATTCGGCGAACGGCAAAAACAAAGCCGCCGAGGCTTATATCCCCCGACGGCATTACCCGGCGCTATCGACAAACCAAATGGATCCTGCTGGCATCAAAATGCATGCGCAGCGTCTCGCCTGCTTGCGGCAGCTCGTCGACAGGCATGCCCACTTTGTTGACCTTCCACTGCAGGCGCGTCGGCGCATCGGCACGCGGCACATCCAGCAGCACCAGGCGCTCAAAGCGCGAATCGCTCACACGGGCCACGTGCAAATCATAGCTGTTGCGACCCCGCTCGGCACGGTTGTCCACATGGAAGTAGCTCGCACGAATACCCAGGTACGCCACGTTATCGGGAACCTCACGGCCCACGTTGAAGGTCATGCCCCAGTCGAGGGCCTCAACTTCTTCGTCGCCGATCTTGCGCGCCCGGCTTGTGTTCTTGCAGCCCGTCAGGCGCAGCGCCGCCAGCGTCTGCGGACGGCGGACCACGTCCTCGACGGAGCCGATCTCCTCAACATGCCCGTCATGCATCACGCAGATACGCTCGCACAGGCGGCACGCTTCGTCGATGTCGTGGCTCACGTAGAGCACGGTGCGGTTGCATACATCGAACAGGTCGAGCATGTTCTGTTCGAGGGCGCTCTTAAGATAGGAATCGAGTGCGTTCATGGGCTCGTCGAACATAAAGATGCCGGGATGCGCCGCCACCATGCGGGCAAGCGCCACACGCTGCTGCTGGCCGCCCGAGAGGCGCGCGGGATAGCGGTCGGCAAAGTCGGCCAGACCGAAAATGCCCAGATAACGCTCGGCGAGCTTTTTTCGCGCGGCGGCGTCACCCGCATCCTTAACACCGGCGCAAACGTTATCGGCCACCGTCATGTTGGGAAACAGCTGATAGTTTTGGAACAGCAGGGCGCATTTTCGCTCCTGGGGCGACAGGTTGATACCCGCCGCCGAGTCAAAAAAGGTCACGCCGTTGACGACGATCTTGCCCTCGTCGGGTGTCTCCACGCCGGCAATGCAGCGCAACGTGCAGCTCTTGCCGCAACCCGAGGCGCCCAGCAGCGCCACACGCTCCTCGC
Organism: uncultured Collinsella sp.; assembly: GCA_947001705.1. GTDB lineage: Bacteria > Actinomycetota > Coriobacteriia > Coriobacteriales > Coriobacteriaceae > Collinsella. The sequence continues at coordinate 62,349 of CAMQHT010000003.1, read as the reverse complement.
CGGCATCGAGCTGAATGTCGAGGGTAAAGCCCGGATAGCGCTTTTTGATATCCAGAACGAGCGACATGGCTTATCGACCTCCCTTTGCGACCGCGCCATCGCGCATAAGCTCGGCCAGCGCCTCGCGATCGATACGCAAGGCATCACCGCCCACAGGGTCAAGCGAATCGCCCTGTCCGGCGAGCTCTTTAGCCTGCTTGCGCTCCGCACGGGAGAGACCGCGCTCGCGATACTTTTGAGAATGCGCCGTGTACATGTTGATGAATAGGATGACCAGGAAGCTGAACGCTATTACGACCACGACCCAAAAGAGAGCCACCGACGTATTGCCGCCCATCCACTCAAAGTAAATCGCAATGGGAATGGTCTGCGTAATGCCGGCATAGTTGCCTGCAAAGAACAGCGTGCAACCAAACTCGCCCATCGCGCGGGCAAAGGCGAGCACCGTGCCGGCGGCAATCGAGGGCCAGCCAAGCGGCATCATAAGCTTGGTAAAGATGCGACGCTCGGACCATCCCAAGGTTCGCGCGGCGTCGAGCATTTGCGTGTCGAGGCTCTCAAAGGCACCGAGCGCCGTACGGTAGACCAGGGGAAACGATACCACCACGGCAGAGACAACCGCCGCCGGCCACGTAAAGACAATCGAGATGCCGTGCGCGATCAGCCACTGGCCGACACCGGTCGAGCGGCCAAACAGCATAAGCAGCAAAAAGCCGCAGACCGTGGGCGGCAGCACCATAGGAATCGTAAAGACCGAATCGAGCAGGCCCTTGATGCGACTCGAGGTACCCATAGTCTTCCACGCGGCAAACAGGCCCAGTGCAAAGGCAATCACCAGGGCAAGGCCGCTCGTTTTGATAGACACCCAAAACGGGCGGTAGTCGATGCCGCCTAAAAAGGAGGCCAGAGAGGTCAAGGGCCCCTGCTCATCCCGCAACACGACAGACGATGCCTCTACCATTTGAGCGCTATCAAGCCAACGCGCGCCGCCCTTGGCATCACCCGAGGCCGATGCAATCACCACATAGCGGTCCCCATCCGCACCACGCACATCAAAGGCATAGGTATACCCGCCGGCATTAAACGTTGTTTCCGCCGTGACATACCAAGGAAGATCCACGTCCCCCAGCTGCGCACCTCCCATGCAGTTTGCGCTGTCGAGCTCACAGACGAGGGCCTTGAGACCCAATACGCACTCGTTATCCTGCGGATCCAATCCGTACTTCTCGACCGCCTCGGGCGATATCCACACCACAACGCGATCGGCAGCAGGCACCACTACAAGGTCCACGTCCTCGTCAACGGGAAACCGGTAGCCCTCTGGCTGGCCCTCCATGGCACGAGCGGTCCCCTTGGCCAACCGCTCAAAACCCTCGATTCCATAGGAAAGCCCATGAGCGGTCGCAGCAACCTGGGCCCCGTCCTCAGCGTCCCCAGCAAACGCAAATCCCGGCACCCAGCAAAGCGCGAAGGTCAAAGCACAGGCGACAAGCATGCGGAATCTATTAAGCACGAAAAGCTCCAAGCGAATACAAGAACGGAGTGAAACACAAAACGATGGGATTATCGCGCCAAGCCGCACTACTCGGAAAGCTCAAAGCCGTACTTAGCCCAAATCGTCTGAGCCTTCTTGTTGGACAGGCAAAAGTCGATGAACGCCTTAGCCTCGTCGGCATGCTCGGAGCTATCGGCGACAGCACCGGGATACACGATGGGCTTGTGCGAGTCCTCGGGGCACACGAAGGCCTCCTCGATGCCGTTGTAGCGGTAGATGTCAGAGCTGTAGACAAAACCGGCAACGCAGTCGCCTGTGGACACATAGGCGGCGGCGGTACCAACTTTGTCTGCCAGTGCGACCTTGTCGGCGATCTCGGGCGCATACTCGCCGTCGTCGCCCTCGGTGCCGGTATAGAGGCCCACAGAAGCCAGCGCCTGGTTGGCGTACTTGCCGGCGGGAACGGTCTTGGCGTCGCCAATGGCGATCTTGCCGTCCAGATTCGCGACGTCGGCGATGGCCTCGACCTTGGTGTCGGAGCCCTCGGCGCGAATGATCACAAGATCGTTGACGAACATATCCTCACGGGTGTCGGTGTCGACGAGCTCGGCGGTCTCAGCGTCATCCATGGTGCCCTTGGAAGCGGTGATGAGCACGTCGACCGTGGCACCGGCGCGCATCTGCTCAACGAGGTCGCCAGACGCCTTAAACTGCGTGTCGGCAAACGTGGTACCGGTCTGCTCGGTGTAAAGCTCCTGAACCTCGGGCAGAGCCCTCTCGAGCGAGTTGGCGGCAAAGACCTGCAGCTCGACAGCTTTCTTGGAAGATGCCTTAGCAGAACCGGCATCGGAGCCAGTCGGCTCAGACGTCTTGTTGCCAGAGCAGCCGGCAAGGCCAAGGCCGGCAGCGGCGACAGCAGAGAGCGAGACGAATCCGCGGCGAGAAACCATATCGAACATGTTCAACCCTTTCGGACCTTGTGCCCGGGTACCCGACCGCGGGCTTTATTCTGTAATTAAATTATACTTCGGTGCGAATAATGATTATGAGAAATTATTCTCGTCTGAGAATATAGTTTCAGGCATGCCTACAGAATGCCGTCCCCTTGGGCGCAAATAAAAAGCGGAGCAGCCGTTCAGGTCACTCCGCCGCAGGTAAATCGCTTATTTGGTGTGCCCGCCGCCCGCCGTCATCTGGGCCGCATGCTCCAGCTGGTCGCTCACGGCCTCCCAGCTTTCGCGGGCCGCTTTCGTGGATCCCGGAAAGTTGATGACAAGCGTATACCCACGCTGCATGCACACGGCGCGCGAGAGCATGGCGCGGCGCGTCTTGGTCATGGAGTACGCACGGATCGCCTCGGCAATACCCGGCACCTCGCGATCGCAGACGGCACGCGTCGCCTCGGGCGTCACATCGCGCATCGAAAGCCCCGTGCCGCCGCAGGTGAGCACGACATTGGCGTGGCACTCATCGGCGGCTTCCACAATAGCATCACCGATCTCGCTGACGTCGTCGCGCACGACCACATGTGAGACGACCGTCCAGCCCTGCGCCTCGATAAGTTCCTCGAGTGCGGCTCCAGCCTCGTCCTGGGCAAGGTCCCGCGTATCCGAACACGTCACGATCGATATCTTCAGCTCCATAGCATTCCTCCTACAACACGGCGCCCTCAGGCAGGTCGACACGCACAACATCCACGACGTCGCCCGCCTTGAGCTCACACGGACCTTCATCAATACGCAGCAGGCAGTTGGCCCGCTGCATCGTGCCGAGCAACGCCGAATTCTGCGTCTTGGCCTCGGTCACCAACAGCTCACCGGTCTCGGGGTTGCGCAAAACCGTGGCGCGATCGAAGAAGCGGCGATGCTGTCGCTTTTTCACGCCGTGCGTGAGCATCGCCTGCTGCACGGGACGCGCCCCCTCGGCAAAACCGCGCATCTTGCGGATCGCCGGGCGGGCGAGCATCTCAAAGCCCACATACGCCGCGGCCGGATTGCCTGAAAGCCCCAGATACGGCTTGCCGCCGAGCAAGCCAAACGTGATGGCCTTGCCCGGACGCATCGAGATGCGGTCAAACAGCACCTCGCCCTCGCGCCGGACGAGCGCCGTCACGTAGTCGTAGTCGCCTGCCGAGGCGCCACCGCTCGTAATGACAAAATCGCACTCCAGCACGGCGCGATGCACCAGCTCGGCAATCGCCTGCTCATCATCGGGCGCAATGCCGTAGAACACGGGCTCGGCTCCTGCATCGAGCGCTTCGGCCATCAACGCCGACGAGTTGGAGTCGCGAATCTGCCCGCGCGCCGGCAGCTCACCCGGCGCGACCAGCTCCGTGCCCAGCGAGATAATGCCCACACGCGGCGCGGCATGCACCTTCACGCTCGCATACCCGGCGCTCGCCAACAAGCCGGCGCCCGCCGGAGCCACGACCTCGCCGGCGTGCATCACAACATCGCCGGCATGCGCCTCCTCGGCGGCAGAGCGAACGTTCTCCCCCACCTTGGCAGGCGCCGAGAACCTCACACGCGAGCCCTCGTTGCCGTCGCCATCGAGCACATCGACGATCTCGTACTTCACCACGGCATCGGCACCTTCGGGTACCGGCGCGCCCGTCATGATGCGGACCGTCTCACCCGCGCCGATTGCGCCCTCAAACACACGGCCCGCGGCCTCGTGTCCGATAACGTCGAGCGTCACCGGCGCCTCACCAGATGCCTGCGCCAAATCCGCCGAGCGCACGGCATATCCGTCCATAGCGCTGTTGGCAAACGGCGAGATGTCGATATCGGCCACCGCGTCCTCTGCCAAGGGAAGACCGGCGGCCTGCCACACGGGAATCTCGACAACTTCGGTGCGATTCACGTGCGACAAGACGATTGCCTGTGCGTCCTCCAACGGAATGAGTTTCTCTGCCATATACACCTCTAGCATGCAACGGCGCACATCACGGGCGCCGATTCTTTATGTTTGTCTCAGTATAATCCCCCGCCGCACGACGGCGACACGGCCCGTACCCACGAATACACCTGTCGGTAACGAACGGCGAAACAGAACCAAAACCAACCCGCCGGTATGTCACGTTTGGCACGCTCTATAATGCTCGTGTTGCAATCAAGAAGAGGAACGTATGGCTTTTACCGACAAACCCGAAAGCGCTAACGAGGCGCAGGATCATTCCCAGCCGCTCGACGACGGCGGCTTCTTCTCCCTTAACGACGTCATCATGGCAGGCAGGCAACAGCTCACCCGCTCCGAGCATCTCTTGGCTGCCGACACGCGCCGCAACGCCCGCAACCTACTCGCGAGCGCCAAGCTGCTCGCACTCGTCGTCATCGTCTCGCTCGCCATGGGCGTTGCCGCTTGGGCGTTTTTGGCCTCGCTGAATATCGCGACCGACTATCGCGAGCACCATGCATGGGTCTACACCTTGCTTCCCGTTGTGGGCGTTGCCACCGCATGGGTGTACAAAAACCACGGCCTTGCCGCCAAACGAGGTAACAACCTGGTCATCGACTCCGCTCTGGGCACACGCCTCATCCATATGCGCATGGCCGTCCTCACCTTCGTCTGCTCCACGCTCACGCACCTAACGGGCGGATCGGCCGGTCGCGAGGGAGCCGCGGTACAGATTGGCGGCACCATCGCCAGCAACATCTCGAGCCTCGCCCACCTCAAAAAGCATGACCACCACGACCTCATGCTCGCCGGCATCTCGTCCGCCTTTGGCGCCGTATTCGGTTCGCCCCTTGCCGGAGCTTTCTTTGGCATGGAGATGTGCTTTATCGGCAAGATCGACTACACCGCGGGCATCTACTGCCTGGTCGCCTCGTTTACCGGCTACTTTACGTCGCTTGCCTTGGGAACCGAGTACGAGACGAATGTCATCGCCAGCGTTCCCAACATGACACCACGGACGGTTGTCATCGTTGTTATCAGCGCCATTATCTTCGGCCTGACGGCACGCCTCTTTGCCTGGTCGGTTCGAACCGTCAAAAGCCTGTACAGTCGCTTTATCACCAATTACCTCGTCCGCGCACTCATAGGCGCACTCGTGGTTTTGGCCGCCTATGCCCTCCTCGACGCCTGGAACTACGCCGGCCTTTCCACGTGGCTTTCCGGCGCCGGATTTGCAGGCAACACCACCCTGGCGGACGCAGCCATCAAGTTGGTCGTCACAGCGCTTACCCTGGGCGCGGGCTTCCAAGGCGGCGAGGTCACGCCCCTGTTTGGCATCGGTGCGGCACTCGGTGGCTGGATCGGTTGCCTTACCGGGCTTGACCCCAGTTTTCTGGCGGCTCTCGGCATGCTCGGCGTGTTCTGCGCCGGCCTCAACGTGCCCATCACCACCTGCATGATGGCCATCGACCTGTTCCACGGCACGGCCGCCGGGTTCTTTGTCATCGTGGCCTTTATCAGCTACCTAACCGGCGGACACCGCGGCGTGTACCCCGCCCAGCGCATCATCTCACCCAAGCGCCGCTCGCTTATTGTGGATGAGGGCGGTACGGTAGCGGATGCTATCGAGCGCCACAACGACCTGATAGAGTAGATGTAATAATCGCCGTGCAGCCACAATCGGGGGCAATTCGACCTGAGCGCGACCGCACCGTCATGTCACACGCCGGGAGTCGCCCCATGCACGCAACTGATTTTGGTCGCACGCTCATCATCGCCAACCCAGCCGCCCAGTCGGGTGCGGCGCGCGAAGTTGCCGAGCGCCTGCAACGCTTTTTGGATATGACCGCGCGCGCATCCCAGTTTGACCTGGTGCTAACCGAGCACATGGGACACGCCAAGGAGCTTGCCGCACAGGCTCAGGGCTATCGCACCGTTATCGCACTCGGCGGCGACGGCGTGATCCACGAAGTCGTCAACGGGCTTATGACGCAAAAGGAGGACGCCCGCCCCGCTCTTGCCGTCCTGCCCGTGGGCTCCGGCAACGATTTTGCCCAGACGCTCGATATCGAAGATTTCTCCGGCAAGGATTTTGGCGCGCTACTCACCTGTGAGCTGCAGCGTCAGGACATCGGGCGGATTCGCTCATGGAACCCCGCAAGCGGCAACGGCGAGGCGATCGTCGAGTATTACGACCAGACGCTCTCCGTCGGTATTGATGCCGCCATCGGCCTTGGCACCACCGAGCTGCGCAAAAAGACCGGCTTGACGGGTGCTCCGCTCTACACCCTTTCGGGACTTGAGCAGTTTGGCCTGCGCTATCGTAACTACCCCATAACAGTCAGCTTTGACGGCGCGCCCGCCGAGCGCGTGAGGGCGATCATCATGGCGATTCAGCTTGGTCCTACCTATGGCTCGGGCTATCGCATCTGCCCCGATGCCGACCCCTGCGACGGCATGCTCGACGTCTGCTACGCCTGCGGCCCCGTCCCTCGCGCGGTAGCCCTGCCTATGTTCCTTTCGGCCAAGGACGGCCACCATACCAAGTTGCCACCGGTTCGCATGCGCCGCTGCCGCCATGCCGAGCTAACTTTTGAGGAGCCCGACTACCCCATCCAGGCCGACGGCGAGCCCATCGTCGCCTCGCGCATCGAAGTCGACATCCTACCCGGCGCCCTCCAAGTCTGGCACCCAACCCGCTAACCCCACCTAAGTTGCGGTGAAATAGGGACTGTTTATGCAGGTAAAGCCGCGAAACAGTCCCTATTTCACCGCAACTTATTGAGAAGATCATTCCTCCCCGCCCGGCTTGCGACGGTTAGCCTTTTTAATCGCATTGAAGTGCTTGTCGTTGAGCCTGCGCTGGCGCGATCGCTGGGGCACTTTGGTCTTGACGCGACGGCGCGGCGGACGGCCACGACGCTCAAGCTCTGCGCGCAGCTTACGCAGGCAGCTCGCGCGATTCTGAAACTGACTACGGCTCTCGCGCGCCGTCACAACAATCCCCGTGGGCCCATGCTTCATACGCACCGCCGAGTCCGTCGTGTTCACGCCCTGTCCGCCCGGACCTGTCGCGCGAAACACCTGAACCTCGCAGTCGCGTGCCAACCTCTCGACCGACATCTCGGCATAGCGCGCATACTCGCGCCATCCCATCTTGTTCTCATCCATATCAACACCTCCCCTCATACAAAAAATGTGACAAAGGGAAAGTCCCTTTGTCACATCGCATACCAATCGCTTGTGTTGCGCGCTTAGGCGAAGGTGATCTCGCCGGTCTCGCAGTCCATATCGGCGATACGGGCCAGGCTCTCAACGCGGAAGCCGCGCTCGCGGAGCTTATCGCCACCGCCTTGGAAGCCCTTCTCCACCGCGATGCCAATGCCGGCAACCTCGGCACCCGCAGCCTCGCAGATCTTGATAAGGCCCTCGAGTGCGCAGCCGTTGGCCAGGAAGTCGTCGATAATCAGGGCCTTGTCGCCCTCGGACAGGAAGCGCTTGCCGACGATGACCGGGTACTCCTTCTGCTTGGTAAAGGAGTAGATGGTCGTGGCATACTGCTCGCCGTCGAGGTTGATGGACTGTGCCTTCTTGGCAAAAACCACCGGCACGCCGCCAAAATGCTGAGCCGCGATGCAAGCCATACCAATGCCCGAAGCCTCAATCGTCAGGATCTTGTTGATCTCGACATCCTTGAACAGACGGGCCCACTCGGCGCCCATGTGGTCGAACAGCTCAACGTCGCACTGGTGGTTGAGGAAGGCATCAACCTTAAGGACGTTACCGGCCTTTACGATGCCGTCATGGCGAATACGATCCTCAAGCTCCTGCATGGCGCAACCCCTTCTCGCGGCAACGATACCGCGCGATTAATAAACGTTGTTCGATAGTCTACCACGGACCGACCCCCGCCCGCCCCACAAGCCGCATCGCACCACAAACGAGTCTTTTTGAGACGGCGCGAATCGTGGCAGACAGCCTCCCAACACGCTAATGGCGGGCGCGCATCCTCACCAAACGCACCATGGCGAACGCAAAGCCCACAGCGGCCACAGCCATCAACACATAGAACACCGAACGAAAACCAAACAGGAACACATCCGGACGGCCTGCAACAATACTGGTCACGGCCTCACCCATCGCCACGCTCATCTGCCCATACAGGATATGCGACGCCGCTGTAATGCCCACTGCCATACCCGCATAGCGCGCCAGACTACCCAGGCTGCCCGCAAAACCGAGCGCCTCGCGCGGGGCCGAACCCATGTACAGCGAGTTGTTGGGACTCTGGAAAATCGACGTGCCACACGACATAAACGCGACGCAACACACGATCACAGGGATAGAAGAGTGCTCGTCGAGCGTGCTTACCGCAAAGAGACCGCATACGTACACGCCTAGGCCGACCGCCGTAGGGCCCTCGCAGCCAACACGGTCCGAAACCGTACCCGAAAGCGGGCCGATAAAGGCATTCACCATCGGCAACGCCAAAAAGAGTAGTCCAGAGATGTCGGAACCAAAGCCGTGGGCGTCCTGAAAATAGAACGGCAGGATAAACTCTGATGCGCCAATACCAACGAACACGATGAGCATGCAGGCGAGGTTGATGGTGAAGGCCGAATTTGCAAAGCAGCGACGAGCAGCCTCGATCAGGGACATGGGGCGCTCGCCAGCCTCCGGCTTAACATGCGGCAGCGTATAGAGCCCCACGATAAACGAGATGACGCCAATGGGCAGGTTGATGAGGAAGATGCTCTCCCAGGGAAAGCTTGCCACCAGCATGCCGCCCAGCACGGGGCCACACATCATGCCGAGGGCCACGAAGGTCGCGAGAATACCCATGGCACGACCGCGCTCGCGCGCCGGAAACGACTCGGTGATGATACCCATGTTGTTAGCCATGGCCGCCGCGCAGCCGACGCCCTGCACAATGCGTGCCAGAATAAGAACTTCGAGCGAACTCGAAAGGCCGCAAAGCAGCGAGCCGGCCGTAAAAACGATGACGCCCAGCTGGAATACGCCCACCTTGCCGCGCACGTCGCCCAAGCGGCCAAACGGCAGCATAGCCACGCATGTCGCAAGCAGGTACACCGAGCTCACCAGCTGGATGCGGTCGAGGCCCACGCCCAGCTCCTTTTGCATCACGGGCAACGCCACGGTCACGACGGTCGAATCCAGACACGACATAAACGTCATGATGAGCACGGTAAACAGAATCGCCCATTTGTTCTTGCCATGGGTTTCGCCCTCAAGGGCAATGTGCTCGCGGCGCAGCTGCTCTGCGGTTTTCTCCATATCCATCCTTTCGAGTGACGCAACGCAAAAACGGGGCCCCAATCGCCTACAAACAGTCGCGATTGGGGTCCCGCCTACGGAATCGGAACGAAAGGTCGCCGAAGCTTTCTGCCAGCATCGGCGCCTTATGCGAACGCTAGCCTAGCACTGCTCGAGTGCCTGCTCAAGGTCGGCAATCAGATCGGCCGTATCCTCGAGGCCGCACGACAGGCGCACCATGTCGGCGGAGATGCCACAGGCGATGAGCTCCTCATCGTTCATCTGGCGATGCGTGGCATTAGCGGGATGCAGGCAGCAAGTGCGGGCGTCGGCCACGTGCGTGGCGATCTGGGCGAGCTTGAGGCTCTTCATAAAGGTCTCGGCCGCCGCGCGACCACCGTTAAAGCCAAAGCTCACAACGCCGCAGGTACCGTTGGGCATGTACTTCTGAGCGATGTCATAGTACTTATCGCCCTCCAGGCCCGGATAGCTCACGAAGCGTACCTTGGGATGGCTCTGCAGGAACTTGGCAACGGCCAGGCCGTTCTCACAATGACGCGGCATGCGTACATGCAGGCTCTCGAGCGAGCTGTTCAGGAAGAAGGCCGCCTGCGGGTTCTGCATGGGGCCGAGGTCGCGCATGAGCTGCGCGGTGGCCTTGGTAATGAAGGCACCCTCGCGACCGAACTTCTCGGCATACGTCACGCCGTGGTAGCTCTCGTCGGGCGTGGTGAGACCCGGGAACTTATCCGCATGGGCCATCCAGTCAAACTGGCCGTGGTCAACGATCACGCCGCCCAGGTAGGCAGCATGTCCATCCATGTACTTGGTGGTGGAGTGCGTAACGATGTCGGCGCCCCACTCAAAGGGACGGCACATCACGGGCGTCGGGAAGGTGTTGTCGACCATCAGCGGCACGCCGTGGTCATGCGCGGCCTTGGCAAAGCGCTCAATATCGAGCACGGCAAGGGCGGGGTTTGCGATCGTCTCGCCAAAGACGAGCTTGGTATTGGGCTCAAAGGCTGCCTCGAGCTCCTCATCGGTGCAGTCGGGGGCGACGAACGTGCAGGTCACGCCCATGCGGCCCATGGTGTGGGCGAGCAGGTTATACGTACCGCCGTAAATGGCAGAGCTCGCGACCACATGATCGCCGGCACCGACCACGTTAAAGATCGCGAGGAAATTCGCAGCCATGCCCGAGCTCGTGAGCATCGCAGCGGTGCCGCCCTCCATCTCGCAGATCTTGGCGGCAACCAGATCGCACGTGGGGTTCTGCAAACGGCTGTAGAAGTAGCCCGACTCCTCTAGGTCAAACAGCTTGCCCATGTGCTCGGACGTGTCGTACTTCCACGTGGTGGACTGGTAGATGGGCACCTGGCGCGGCTCCGCATCGCCCGGATGATAGCCGCCCTGAACGCACGTGGTACCGATAGTCTGCTCGCACATATCCAACTCCCTTACTTGGGTTTTGTTTTATTCGGTTCACGATACCGCTACCCCGCACCCCTCTCAACCCATCCCGCCGATAGGTTATGGGACAAATTAATCAGGTTTATTTGTCCCAAATCTTAAGAAAGTGTTCGATGGCGAAAAACAATGAGATATGCACTGCGGTCTCGATAAGCGAATGCGCCAGCAAGGGTACCATAGGCGGGTACACCGTAATCAAGGAGACACCGATGAAGCAAATCGATACAGCCCAGCTCGACATCACCGCCTGTCAGGCTCAGGCTGCCGAGCACCACGCCCGCGGCTTTAACTGCGCGCAGGCCGTCGCCTGCACGCTCGCGCCCGCCGTCGGGCTCGACCCCCAGGTCGCCTTTACCCTCACCGAGGGCTTTGGCGCCGGCATGGGCGGCATGACCGAAACCTGCGGCGCCATCTCGGGTGCCGTGGCCATCATGGGCTTTGTAATGAGCGATGGCATGGAAAACCCCAAGACCAAGGGCCATACCTACAAGCTGTCGCGCGAAATCGCCAAGCGTTTTGGCGAGAAGAACACGACGACCGTCTGCGGCACGCTCAAGGGCATCGGATCGGACAAGGGTCCGCTCCGCAGCTGCCCCGGCTGCATCGACGATGCCGTCGAGATCGCCTGCGATGTGCTAAAGCAGCTCGCCGAGTAAACGGCAGCAACATAAAACGACAGCCGGCGCGCTTGGGATTCATCCAAATGCACGCCGGCCGTCGTCGTTAGAACTCAGCAAACTCGGGAGCGCTGACCTCAATCTCCTCGCGCCCCGCCATAAGCTCGCGCATCTTAGCGCAAAACGACCCCTGCTCCCCCGCCTTAAACACCAAATGAAGTGTCACAGCATCCGCGTACTCGGTATCCGAAACCTTGGCACCGGAATCCTGGGCCAAGCGAAGCACCTGCTCATACTGCGGATAGGCCACATGCACGTCAACAGGCACGACACTCGTCATCTCGACGATCTGCCCGGCCTCCTGAGCCGCGGCCACCGCCGCCTGCGTCGCCGCGGTATAGGCGCGTACCAAGCCACCGGGCCCCAACAACGTACCACCAAAATAGCGTGTCACTACGCAGCAAACATTTTTGAGCTCCGCACCGCGCAACACCTCGAGTGTCGGCATACCGCTCGTGCGGCTCGGCTCACCATCATCGCTCTGGCGCTCGCGTCCATCGACCAAAATCCACGCGGGAACATTGTGTCGAGCGTCGTAATGACGCTTGCGAACCATCTCGATAAAGGCATTCGCCTCGTCCTCGGACTCAATATGGACCAGCTGGGCAATAAACCGGCTCTTGCGGTCCACAAACTCGCCCGAAACCTCAATATTCGATTGCAGAGTAAAATAGCTGTCCAACAAAGCCCCTCAACAAAATAAAGCGCAGCAACAAACAGCCTCAATAATACGATAACCCTAGTAAAAAGAATGGCAACGCCGATGATTCCGTCAACGAAAGCGAGAACCCGTCAGCGCGAGCAAGGTGCCTTGAAAGCCGAGGGCATTGACCTTATGGTCATGCCCGAAGGTTTGAAAGGCAGATTGCCGCGCTGACGGGTTCGCAGCGTCAACAAAGTGCCGAGTGGGCCGATAAGCCGGGTTCTGTCGTGAACGGTCATTTATCTTGTCTGCACGTTACCGTGCAGCTCCACGCACGCTACCCGAACGCGGACCGGGCCGGCCCATAGCGTTCCTATTCGCGCTTGCTCCGGATGGGGCTTGCCAAGCCGCCGTGTTGCCACGACGCTGGTGGTCTCTTACACCACCGTTTCAGCTTTTCCCTTTACGCCTTGCGACGCAGGTGGGAGTCTTCTTTTCTGCGGCGCTTTCCGTCGGATCACTCCGCCCGGCCGTTAGCCGGCATCCCGCCCTCTGGAGCCCGGACTTTCCTCACGCGTACCGCAAGCAGTACATCGCGCGACCGTCTGGCCCACTCAGCAGTGCAAGAGTGTAGCACACCGCCGCCACAGGCAACGGCACAACACAAGCGCTCGACACGATAAACCAAGAAGCGCCCATGCGCTACAATAATCCCGTCGATGGGCAACGTTGTCAGTCGAGACGCGACCGCGCTCCGCACCCCTCCGTCTACTCGGTGCGTTCCCGCCTCCTCCCCGAGGCGGGATGTCGGCTTTTTTCATGTGCCAACAACCCAATAGCAAACGGACACACCGGGCAGCACCGTGTATCTCAGCTGCAAATGCAAAAAGGGACCCGTCCATTACGGACGGATCCCTTAAAACAAGTGATCGTCAAACCGATTTACTCAGCGTCGGTCTCCTCGTCCTTCTTCTCGGAAGGCAGCGGGGTAACCTCGATCTCAACGCCCAGAGTCTCAGCAGCGGACTTCATGGACAGGGAAATACGACGACGGTCGAGGTCGATCTCCATGACCTTGACCTGAACCTTGTCGCCCACGTGGGTGACCTGAGAAGGCTGGTCGACGTGCTTGTTGGCCATCTCGGAGATGTGCACCAGGCCCTCGATGCCCTCGCCCAGGTCGACGAAAGCGCCAAACGGGACAAGCTTGGTCACAGTGCCCTCGACGATAGCGCCGACGGGGTACTTCTTGACCAGTGCGCGCCACGGATCCTCGGTGGTCTGCTTGAGACCCAGGGAGATGCGCTCGCGGTTGAGATCGACGTCGAGAACCTCGACCTCAACCTCCTGGCCGACCTTGACAACCTCGGAAGGATGGTTGACGTGGTTCCAGGAGAGCTCGGAGATGTGGATGAGGCCGTCGATACCGCCGAGGTCGACGAAGGCGCCGAAGTCGACGATGGAGGAAACGGTGCCCTGGAGACGCATGCCAGACTTGAGCTTGGACAGGATCTCGGAGCGCTCGGCCTTACGGGACTCCTCAAGCACGACGCGACGGGAGAGGACAACGTTGTTGCGGTTGCGGTCCATCTCGATGACGCGGGCCTCGATGCGGGTGCCCATGTAGGAGGTGAGGTCCTTGACGCGACGGAGGTCGACGAGGGAAGCGGGCAGGAAGCCACGCAGGCCGATGTCGAGGATCAGGCCGCCCTTGACAACCTCGATAACCTCGCCCTCGACGTTCTCGCCGGAGTTGAACTTCTCCTCGATGCGGTTCCAAGCACGCTCGTACTCGGCACGCTTCTTGGACAGGACCAGACGACCGTCCTTGTCCTCCTTCTGGAGAACCAGGGCCTCGATGGGATCACCGAGTGCAACGATGTCTGCAGGGTTAGCGTCCTTGCGGATGGACAGCTCGCGGACCGGGATAACGCCCTCGGACTTGAATCCGATGTCAACGAGCACCTCGTCATGCTCGATCTTAACGACAGTGCCGTTAACGAGATCGCCCTCATCAAAGTCGGTAATCGTACCGTCGATAAGGTTGTTCATCTCCTCCTCGTTGACATCGTCAAGAGAGAAAATGGACGAGTTCTGAATCTCACTCAAAGGTGGACCCCTTTCGAACTACGGGGCCCCGATTGCTAGGACCTACAGAAGGGTGCGACAAGCACACAACGTTTAGGAACACTCGGGAGCCGACAGATACTAATGTGACGCTTATGCAATCACGTTCGTATAGGTTACGGGGAAATGAGTTCGATTTCAAGCGTGAACTGCGATTTTTTACTCGTGTGGAGACTTTTTCGTAATCTTATGAACACACGTCTCCGCAACTTGACGATAACCAGCCAGGCATTCGGCTTTGGGGTAAAGTATCCGGAGCCAACGATTCTAGATCGATTTTTCGAGAAAGGTGCCCGCGTGCTCAAAGCAGTCGTTTTCGATATGGACGAAACGCTTCTTAGCATCAACCTCAACGCGTTCATCCTTCGCTATTTTAAGGATGTCTCTTCGATGCTTGCGGATATCGGGCGCCGCAGCCGCGGTGGCACGATGGCACGCCTCGGCACCATCCTGGTCGACCTCAACGCCAATCGCCGCAGCAGCACGGACAATCGCACCAATCTTGAGTTTTACCAAGAAGAGGTCGAGCGCCGATGCGGCATTTGCCTCTCGGACCCACTTATCTACGAGGCGTTTACCTACTACGACCGCGAAGTTCTTCCGTACAAGAATGACGAACTCATCAACGCCCATGCCATGCCGGGCGCACACGCCGCGCTTCAGACCGTACAGGACGCAGGGCTGCGCTGCGCGCTCTTTACCAACCCCAGCTTTCCGCAGGGGGCCATCGAGTGCCGCATGGGTTGGGGCGACCTGGCCGACGCCCCCTTTGAGCTCGTCACGCACATGGGAAACGCCACCCGCTGCAAGCCTGATGCCACCTACTATCTAGAGCAGCTTCAGGTGATGGGGCTCGAACCGCACGAGGTCCTTATGGTGGGCAACGATCCCAAACGCGACTTCCCCAGCCCCGCCTGCGGCATTCAGACTGCCTATGTAGGCCAGGGCAAGCCCAACCGAGTCACCTGGCGCGGAACCATGGAAGGCTTCGCCCGCGACTTTAACGCCGTAGTAGAAGCCTTCTACGAACACCAAGTAGCCGACGAACTGTCCTAGCACACTTGGGTTTTGCCGATCATGATGTTGAGAATCTCGACATCGGTATCCTTCATGCCCACACGGCCCACATAGCCCATGCTCGCGATCGTCTCCTCGACGGTATCCTGGATCAGACCCTCGCCGGCGCGGAAGCCGCGGCCCTGCATGGCCATATCGTGGCCCAGAATCGCCGCATCGACGGCAGCGGAAATCTTGGCGGCACAGCTCGCCTTGGCGCCGTCGCACACGATACCGCCCACGTTGCCGAGCGTGTTCGAGACCGTCGCACCAATCTGTTCGCGCGTGCCGCCACACAGCCAGGTAATCGCGGCACCGGCACCGCACGCGGCGCAAATAGCGCCGCAAAACGCCGAGAGCGCACCAATATAGCTCTTGATATGCACGGCGATAAGGTCGGACAGCATCACGGCGCGCACCAGGCGCTCGTTGTCGCAACGCAGGTAGTCGGCATACTCCATAACGGGCAGCGCACAGGTGATGCCCTGGTTGCCCGAGCCGCACACAATGGCGACCGGCAGCGCACAGCCGTTCATGCGGGCATCGGACCCGGCGGCCGCACGGGCACGGGCACGGCAGGCGACGTCGTCGGCACGAGCGCCCAGCAGCGTACGGCCTACCTCGGCGCCCCAAGCGTGCGCCAGGCCCTCGGCGCTTATTGCGCCGTTCAGCTCAATCTGACGTTCAACGGCGGCGCGAGCACCCTCGATGTCGCCGTCCTCGATAAAGTCGATAATGGATTCGATCGACATGGGCGTGTCGGCCTTATCGGCGGCACGCTCGGCCACGACGCGCTCGGCGCAGGCGGCACACTCCCCCGCCGACTTGCCACACACCGGAATACCGTCGAGCGTATGGCACGTGACATTCGTGTGGTGGTCGGTGATCTCGACGACCGCGGTATGGCCCCCGGCCGTAGCAGTCACCTTGATATAGAGGTTGGGCACACCCTCGACAAGCGACACGTCGCAGTAGTCAGCGTCGGCGAGCAGCTCGGTCACGCGAGCGCGGTCTGCATCGTCAACACTCTCGAGCACCTCGAGCGCGCTCTTGGCGTCACCGCCCACGGCACCCAGCACGGCCGCAGCCTCGATACCGTGCATACCGCCCGAGTTGGGCACGGTCACGCTCTTAACGTTCTTAATGATGTTGCCCGAGCAGGCGACATCCATGTGTTCGGGTTCGCAACCGAGCGTTTGGCTCGCCAGCGCCGCCGCATAGGCAACGGCAATAGGCTCGGTGCAGCCGAGCGCGCAGACAAGCTCGCGGTTCAAAACATCGCAAAACGCGGCATCACGGATGGAATCGGTAGGCATAGGTATCTCCTGCTTGCATAACGGGCTGGACTCTCAAAAAAGTTAGCTCCTTTATTTGATAACAATGCATCAAAAACCGCAACCACGGTTCCGGCGGACGGCGCTCAAGCACAAACTGGCGGCATTCATTCATGAAAAGCAGGTCTTGTTGCATGCTAAAGCGTTTGACCAAAAAACGCCCGAGCGTTTACACAAAAGTCGCGCTATCATGCAGTCGAACGCGGTAAAACCTTTAGCAATTCCGCCGCACGGACCAGAGAGGAACCACTCATGAAGATCGGTATCGGTAACGACCACGCCGCCGTCGAGCTCAAGAACATCATTTCCGAGCACCTGAAGGAGCGCGGCTGCGAGGTCGTGAACTATGGCACCGACACCTCCGAGAGCTTCGACTACCCCATCGCCGGTTACAAGGTGGGCAAGGCCGTGGCCAACGGTGACGTCGACCTGGGTATCTTGATCTGCGGTACCGGCGTCGGGATTAGCCTGGCTGCCAACAAGGTCGAGGGCGTACGCGCCGTCGTGTGCTCCGAGCCCTTCAGCGCCAAGCTCTCCCGTATGCACAACAACACCAACGTGCTGGCCTTTGGCGCCCGCGTCGTGGGCTCCGAGCTCGCCAAGATGATTGTCGACGAATGGCTCGACGCCGAGTTTGAGGGCGGCCGCCACGAGCGTCGCGTCAATCTCCTCAACGAGATCGACCAGACCCGCGGACTAAAGATTGTCGACGAGGCCTAAAGACTTACAAAGCCATACGCTAGCGCCAGCCCCCGCCCGGAAGAAACATCCGGACGGGGCTCTTTAGTAGTTTTCTATGCGTTTACCAAAAATCTACCGGAATAAAAGGGCGCCGCGGATGGAGTTCCGCGGCGCCCAAGCCACACGCTAACAGCTTTAAGGAGTCAAAGCTGGTTTAGCCAAAGAAGCGCTTGATCTCGATCTCGGCGTTCTCCAGGCAGTCGGAGCCGTGAATCACGTTGGCGTTGACATCGACGGCGAAGTCGCCGCGGATGGTGCCAGGAGCAGCATCAAGCGGGTTGGTGGCGCCCATAAGGGTGCGCATCTTGGAGACAGCGGAAAGACCGGAAACAACCATCTTGACGACCGGACCGCTCGTCATAAAGTCGCAGAGACCGCCAAAGAAGGGCTTGTCGGCCAGATGGGCGTAGTGCTCCTCGACGGTAGCGCGCTCGAGCGTGGTCATCTCCATGCGCTCGATGACAAGGCCGCTGCGCTCAATACGAGCAACGATCTCGCCGATCTTGCGGTCGCGCACGGCGTCGGGCTTAATCATGATGAAGGTCTTCTCGATAGCCATAAGGTAGCCTTTCAAGTAGGTTCGCGCGTGCCCAAGTCCCATTCCGGCACCCGCCTGGACTGCATCGTAACAGAGTTTTAGCTGCAGTTAAACAAAAAGCTGTTTATTGAAACGCTGCAATTTATTAAAGCGCTCCATATGTGTCACTTCTGTTTCGAAGCCCGATTAGAGTACCATCCGACCGCTCATCAACCACATCGAACAGAGCGGGCGGTCGGTTGCCACCCGCGAACGTACCCCCTTCACAACCTGCGCAAATGTCCTACAAAAGTTTTCGACAAGCTCCTTCCTTCTCTATAACAAAACGGGCGCCCACCGTAGCAGGCACCCGTAAAGGCAAGATATGATGAACGCACCAGACAGACGCATCCAATAAGCTAATTAGCTCCGTGGCCCATCTCGACGACCTTGGTCAACGAGCCAAACACGCCCTCATCGGCCGCAAGCTGCGTCTCGGCGCGCCCCAACTGCACGGCAACGGCGGCAGGAGCGGTGCCGCCCTCGGTCGTGCGCGCGGCAACGATCGACGGGATGTCGAGCGCCTCGGTAATATCGCGCTCAAAGAGCGGGCTTGCCTCCTGAAACACCTCAAACGGCAGGTCCTCAAGATTGCAGCCGCGCTTCTCACACATCAGGACCAGATGGCCCACCACGGCATGCGCCTCACGGAACGGCAGGCCGCGCTTTGCCAGGTAATCGGCAACATCAGTGGCTGCCAAGTGGCCCACGCCACACTCGCGCGCCATGGCGACCTCGTTGACAGTCCAGGTCGAGATCATGCCCGCCATAACGGACAGGCACTGCATGAGCGTGTGAGCGGTATCGAGCGCGCCCTCCTTGTCCTCCTGCAAGTCCTTGTTATAAGCGAGCGGCAGGCCCTTCATGGTTACCAGCAGCTGCACCAGGTTGCCGTACACGCGACCGCTCTTACCGCGGATAAGCTCGGCAAAGTCGGGATTCTTCTTCTGCGGCATGATGGACGAGCCGGTGGAGTAGGAGTCTGAAAGCGTGATAAAGCCAAATTCGGAGCTCGACCACAGCACGATCTCCTCGGAAAGACGCGACAGGTGCATCGCCATGACGGATCCGGCGTAATGCAGATCGAGCAGGAAATCACGGTCGGAAACCGCATCGAGCGAGTTGGGAATCACGCCCGCAAAGCCAAGTTCGGCAGCCGTCATCTGGCGATCGAGCGGATAGCTCGTACCGGCAAGCGCGGCAGCACCCAGCGGGCAGTTGTCGGCGGCATCAAAGGCGGCCTTCAGGCGCGTAAAGTCGCGCGCGAACATCCAGGAATACGCCAGCAGATGATGCGAGAGCAGCACGGGCTGAGCGTGCTGCATATGCGTGTAGCCCGGAAGAATCACCTTGTCGTACTTCTTGGCCGCATCCACCAGCACATGGCGCAGCTCAAGATTGGCCTCCATGAGCTCCTTGGCCAGCGCCTTGACGCCCAGGCGCGTATCGGTCGCCACCTGGTCGTTGCGCGAACGCCCAGTATGCAAGCGTTTGCCAGCCTCGCCGATACGACGCGTCAGCTCGCTTTCGATGGACATATGAATGTCCTCGTCGTTGATATCAAAGGTGAAGTTGCCGGCATCGATATCCTGTTCGATTCCGGTCAGGCCCTCGGCAATCGCCTGCTCGTCCTCGGCGCTGATAATGCCCTGGGCCGCCAGCATCTTGGCATGTGCCTTAGATCCGGCGATATCCTGCTTATAGAGATGTTTGTCAACCGGCAACGACGCGCCAAACTCCTGCGTGACCTCGGCCACGCCTGCCTCAAAACGACCGCCCCAAAGAGCCATGGAACCGTCCCCTTTCATCAAATCCCAAAACAAGCGCCCAAAGCAATGCGCCCTGTCGCTAAAGCGATTTCTCAACCGCTAGTTTTGCATATTCCCCACCATGTGCGAGGCCATATAGCTAATTTGCAAAGAAGTGACGCGCCATGCACTTGGCGCCCAACGTCTCCCTCCGAATGTTGCCCTGCGAACCATCGATCCAGGCCTTTAGGCTCATAGGAACGTCCTCGACCTTTGCAGCATCGAACTCGGGCGCGAGGGCAAGTAAAGCATGCGCGATAGCATTGAACATAATGGATACTCCCCATATATATAGGCGCAGGGCCGTCAAATTGATAGGAGGAGCCCCGCCGGACAACCCCGGCGGGGCTCGGACTCAGCCGCAGACGCGGCATCATATATGCGGGCGGAACGTAGGGGCCACCGATGTTAAGAAGTGTCAGCAAGCATAACGAAAGGTAGGGACCCCATGCGCCCGTTATGTATCACGCGGATGGGCCGCGCGGATACCAAAGGAAGGAGGCGCTAGGCCTGGGCGGCAGCAGAGCTGGGGCCCTGGACCTTAGCCCACGTCTTGAGCGACAGCGTATCGATCTCGATAAAGCCGGCGCTGGCCTTCTCGTCAAACGTAGTGTCGCGGTCGTAGGTAGCCAGACCGTAGTCATACAGGCTAAACGGGCTCTTGCGGCCGACGACATGGCAGTTGCCCTTAAAGAACTTCAGACGGACGGTGCCGGTCACGAACTTCTGGGTGTCGGCCATAAAGGCATCGAGCGCGTTTTTGAGCGGGCTGTACCACTGGCCGTTGTACACGGCGGTGGCCCAATCCTGCTCGAGCTTAATCTTGGTCTTGAGCAGGTCGCCCTCGACGCAGATGTCCTCGAGCGCCTTGTGGGCGGTGATGAGCGTCAAGGCGCCAGGAACCTCGTAGCACTCGCGACTCTTGAGGCCCACCAGACGATCCTCGACCAGGTCGAGACGGCCAAAGCCGTTGTCACCCGAAATCTTGTTGAGGGCGATGACGATCTCGGAGAGTTTCATCTTCTTGCCATCGACGGAGACGGGCTTGCCCGCCTCAAACTCAATCTCGGTGTAGGTCGGGGTGTCCGGCGTGTCCTCGGGGTTCTTGGTCATAACCCAGGCGTCGTCGAGCGGCTCGTTCCAGGGATCCTCCAGGTGACCGCACTCGATGGCGCGACCCCACAGGTTGTCGTCGATGGAATAGGGGTTGTCGTTGGCGCCCTCGGGAACCGGCACGTTGTGGGCGTGAGCATAGGCAACCTCATCGGGACGGCACTTCAGATCCCACTCGCGAACCGGGGCGATAACCTTAAGCTCGGGGTCGAGGGCCTTGACGGCAGCCTCAAAACGAACCTGGTCGTTACCCTTGCCGGTGCAGCCGTGGGCGACGTAGGTCGCGCCAAACTCGTGAGCGACCTCGACAAGCTTCTTGGCGAGCAGCGGGCGAGACAGCGCGGAGAGCAGCGGGTACTTGTTCTCGTACATGGAGTTTGCGGCGATGGCCTTAGTCAGGAACTCATCGGAGAACTCGTCGCGCAGGTCGAGCACCTGGCAATCGAGAACGCCCAGGTCAAGCGCCTTCTGCTTCTTGGCATCCAAGCCGGTCTCCTCCTGGCCCACGTTGCCGCAGACGCAAACGACATCGAGATTCTTCTCGTCCTGGAGCCACTTGACACATACGGATGTATCAAGACCACCGGAATATGCGAGAACGACTTTTTCCTTGCTCATGGCTGTTTCCTTTCGCCCTTGGTAGCTAGTTAGAACATCGGTCAGTTGCAAGTCATTTCGAGGTCAAAAAACCGTGCAATATCAGGTTAAATAGCAAAAAGCAGCACAGCATGCCCTAGAAACATGCGTTTATATCGTGCTAAAACCCAACGACCTCAAAATGACTCTGTTGGGGCATTTCACCCCATACGAACAGAGACGATTGTTATCGTCGTCGGGAAATTGCGCGCTGGCGTCGGATGGCATTATCTGCAGTGGTGATGATCTTTACGAACTGCATCTGCCTCTCCTTTCACCTATCGCCGGGCGCAATTCTAATATCGTAAACGGTACCTTTTCTTCGGTAAGCGGTTGTATTTCCGTCTCCGTTTTCGATGGTCGCTATATTACGCTAAAGTGCCCGCAGCACAAGCGACAAATTCAAATTTCTGAAAAGTTTTTTCATTACTTTGTGAAGCGTGGTGCAAATACGCTCCGTTCCTGCGACAATACGCTCAGTTACTGGTTGATGGTTATAACGTCTGAAACAATTTCGAAACGAAAGGCGCGCTTTTATGCAAACTTACGAATCGGACACCAATATCGGAAGCATTAAGATTCTCGCCGTCGACATGGACAAGACGCTGCTCACCGACAAGCGCGTGTTGCCGCAGGGTCTTGATGAGCGCCTGGACAAGCTCGCCGACGCAGGCATTGTATTCTGCCCCGCCAGCGGACGCCCCGCCCCCAAACTCGAGGAAATGTTCGAGAGCATTAAGAACCGACTTGCTTTTTGTCCCGACAACGGAGCCTGCGTCATCTATCGCGGCAGCTATATCTATAAGAGCAACATCGATGTGGCGCTGTATCAGCAGGTGCTCGCCCGTGCCTCGGAGGACCCGCGTGCCGTTCCCGTCTTGTGCTGCTACGACGAGTTCTATGTGCTCGCCCGCGACCATCAGTACCACGACGAGATCAGCGTGTACTACAACACGATCAACTACGTCGATAGCTTTGAGGGCCTTGATATCGAGTCCAACAAGATTTCGATCTTCTTCCCCGCCTACGATGCCGAGCCCGCGTTTCGCGAGAACTACAGCCCGGCATTCTCGGACCGACTCTATGTCACCAATGCTGGCCGCGAGTGGATCGACTTTATGAACCTGGGCGTCGACAAGGGGTCGGGCGTAGCACATCTCTGCGAGCGCCTGGGCATCGATATCGCCGACGCCGCTGCCGTGGGCGATACGTACAACGACATCCCCATGCTGGAGCGCGTCGGGCATAGCTTTATCGTGGACAATGCCGAGGAGCACATGAACGCGCATGCCAAATGGCGCATTCCGAGCAACAACGACGGGGGCGTACTGACGCTCATCGACGCCATCCTGGCGGCTCGTTAACTGGGCTCGTCGGACCCGGCCGGGCGCCAAGATGGCGTCTTGAGTGTCTAGATACTTAGTTGAAATGATTTGAGCAGAGGGGAGCCCCTTGTTGGAAGGGGCTCCCCTCTGTTTTGGTTACTGTGGGACAAATTAATCAGTAGTGTTTGTCCCAAATCTTAAGTATGTGGGGACTTGCGTCTTGGGCGAGCTTGCCTTACCGAGTGCTTTCCTATTTGGCGTCGGCCCAGGTTACTCCGGTTGAGGCTTCGGCGATTAGGGGTACTCGGAGGTCTACGACGTGTTCCATGACGTCGCGGACCATGGTGGTTAGGCGCTCGACTTCGTTGACGGGGCACTCAAAATCCAGTTCGTCGTGTACCTGCAAGATCATGTGGGCGGCAAAACCCTCTTCTTCCAGGCGGCGGCTTACGCGGGCCATGGCGATCTTGATGATGTCGGCGGCGGTGCCCTGCATGGGGTGGTTCATGGCCGTGCGCTCACCAAAGCCGCGGAGCTGTGGGTTTTTGGCCTTGAGCTCGGGAATATGGCGTCTGCGGCCATACATGGTCTCGGCATAGCCCGTCTGCTTGGCTCGCGCCACCACATTGTCGAGGAACGTGCGCACGCCCGGGTAGGCCTCGTAGTAGCGATCGATCATATCGCGCGCCTCGGCCATCGAGATGTGCAGCGACTGCGACAGACCATAGGCCTGCTGACCGTACACGATGCCAAAGTTCACGGCCTTGGCGCGGCTACGCAGGTCGGGTGTCACCTCGGACACCGGCACGCCAAATACGCGCGCGGCCGTCTCGGCATGGAAGTCCTCGCCCTCGTTGAAGGCGCGCACCAGGTGCTCGTCACCCGAAAGATGCGCGAGCAGGCGCAGCTCGATCTGCGAGTAGTCCACCGCCAAAAAGACGCTGCCCTCGCCCGCCGAGAACGCCGTCTTGACGGTACGCCCCAGCTCCGAGCGCGTCGGAATGTTTTGCAGATTGGGGTCGCTCGAAGACAAACGCCCCGTCGCGGTGATGGTCTGGTTGTACGTGGTGTGCACACGCCCGTCACCACGGCGCAGCGGGCCCAGCGTGTCCAGATAGGTCGACTTAATCTTGGACTTCTCACGCCAGTCCAAAATCAGGCGCACGATCTCGTGGTCGCGGGCAAGGTCGCTCAGCACCTTGGCGTTGGTCGAATAGTAGCCGCGCTTGGTCTTTTTGAGGCCCTTGGTCGGAAGTCCCATAACATCAAACAGCACGTGCGAGAGTTGCATGGGGCTGCCGATGTTAAAGGTCTCGTCGCCGGCCAGGTCGCGAATGCTGCGCTCGACATCGGCAATTTGGGTCGCCAGGCCCTCGGACAGACTGTGCAGGCGGTCGGGGTCCACGAGCATGCCCGCGCGCTCCATCTTGGCAAGCACCGGCACGAGCGGCATCTCGATCCCATCGAACACGTTGGCGGCGTTCTCGCGGGCCATGCGGTCACGCAGCGGTGCAACCAGCGCCAGCGTCAAGGCCGCCGTGCGAGCGGCGGGCGCAGGAGCGTCCTCGCCAGCACCCTCTGCGCCGCGCGCCGCAGGCAGCGCCATCTGCAGATACGTATCGGCCAGATACACCTCGTCAAACTCGGAGCGGTCGGAATCCAACAGGTAGGCGGCAACAACGGTATCGAAGATGCGCGTGGAATCGACTGCCAGCGGATCCATGAGCTCGAGCTCAGAAGAATCGATGGGCGAAAGCTCATGCAGAAGCGCCTTCATATCCGGGCTCGCCACACGGCCTTCCATAAACAGACGCGCGAGCACGCCGGCAATCACGCCGTGGGCGAAGTTGAAGCCCTCAACCTCAGCCGCCGCACCGCTGTCACCCTCCTCGAGCGCAAACAGGCCCTTGGACGTCGCCAACCACAGCGTGCGCGTCAGCCCAAAGAGCGCGCCCTCTTCCTTGTCATCGTCCACCACGGCGGCGACCCACTCGCCGGCATCAATCACGCGGGAGACCTCAGCCGCAACGGCACCAAGCGCGCCAGCATCGCCGGCGGCTGCGCGCAAAACGGCGGGAATCTCAAACGTGCCGGCAGCTGCCCCGCCCTCGCCGCCGATCAGCGCCAAGAAACGGTTCTGCATGGCGGTGATACCAAGCGTGCCCAGCGCCGCGGAAACCTCATCGGCGGAAAACGCCGGGAAGGACGTCGCCTCAAAATCGAGCTCAACGGGTGCATCGGTGCGGATGGTCGCCACCTTACGGCTCAGCAGCGCGTCGTCGATGTGTGCGCGCAGGTTTTCTCCCATCTTGCCCTTGACCTCGTCAGCATGCGCGATGACCTCGTCAAGGCTGCCGTACTGCGCGATGAGCGCACTCGCCTTTTTGGGGCCGATGCCCGGTACGCCGGGAATGTTATCCGACGTATCGCCCTTCAGACCGTAAAAATCGGGCACGAGCGCCGGCGTGATGCCGTGATACAGGTCGTCCACGCTCTCGGGCGTCATGATCGCCACGTCGGACAGGCCCTTGCGAGTCGAGACCACGTTGACGTGCTCGGTCACGAGCTGATACATGTCGCGGTCGCCGGTCACCAGCAGCATGTCGCAGCCGGCCTCCTCGCCCAGGCGCGCCATGGTTCCCAGGATATCGTCGCCTTCCCAGCCCTCGGACTGCAAAATGGGCACGTTGAGCGCGGCGAGCAGCTCCTTGATCATGGGGAACTGCGCGTGCAGGTCGGGGTCCATGGGCGGGCGCTGCGCCTTGTACTGCGGCAGCATCTCCATACGCACGCGCGGCTTGCCCTTGTCAAACGCCACGACAACGCCGTCGGGATTAAAGGCATCGATCATCTTGAGGAACATGTTCAGAAAACCAAAGATCGCGTTGGTGGGGCGACCGTCCGGCGCGTTCATGGTCGGCGGCACGGCGTGGAAGGCGCGATGCATGAGCGAGTTGCCGTCGATGACGGCAAAGGTACGGCGCTTTTCAGACATATTGAATACCTCGCTTTGGGCTGGGCACGGTTTGCTCACACCAGTTTACACGCTCCCCGCCCCGCGGCCACCGCACATCAGGCTTCCCTGCCGCCGCGGGCCCGCGCGTGATACGATGGCTCACGGTACATCAACCAGCACGATCGATCCGAAAGGAGCCTGCGTCATGGAGCGTCCCAGCGCATGGAAAAAGTACACGCCACAGCAGATCGAGGAGCTCGAGGAGCTTTGCCGCGGCTATAAGCAGTTTTTGAGTGAGAACAAGACCGAGCGCCTGTGCGTCAAGGCCGGTATCAAGATGGCCGAGGAGGCGGGCTACGTCAATCTGGAGACCGTGATCGCCGAGGGCCGCGCGCTCAAGGCCGGCGACAAGGTGTACGCCGCCAACCACGGCAAGGACCTCATGCTCGTCAACCTGGGCACCGCCCCGCTCGAGCAGGGCTTTAACATCCTGGGCGCCCACGTGGACTCGCCGCGCCTGGACCTCAAGCAGAACCCCGCCTTCGAGGCCGGCGACATGGCTTATCTCGACACGCACTACTATGGCGGCGTCAAGAGCTACCACTGGGTCGCTTCCCCGCTCGCACTCGTGGGCGTCATCTGCAAAAAGGACGGCACCACCGTCGACATCAACATCGGTGACAAGGCCGACGACCCGGTCTTTACCATCTCCGACCTGCTGATCCACCTCTCGAGCGAGCAGATGGCCAAGCCCGCCAAGGACGCCGTCGACGCCGAGATCCTCGACGTGATCGTGGGCGGCCGCCCCGTCAAGTTTGACGAGGACGACAAGGACGCTCCCAAGGAGCCCGTCAAGCAGATGTTCCTGGATATCCTCAAGGAGCAGTACGACGTCGAGGAGGAGGACTTCCTCTCCGCCGAGATCGAGGTCGTGCCCGCCGGCCCCGCCCGTGACATGGGCCTCGACCGCTCCATGATTCTGGGCTATGGCCACGACGACCGTGTCTGCGCCTATCCGTCCATGCTCGCCCAGATCAACGTCGCCAACGTGGAGCGCACGAGCATCACACTCATCGTCGACAAGGAGGAGATCGGTTCCGTGGGTGCCACCGGCATGACGAGCCGCTTCTTCGAGAACACCGTCGCCGAGATCATGACGCTCGCCGGCGAGGATAGCCCGCTGGCCCTGCGCCGCGCGCTCGCCCGCAGCCGCATGCTCTCCTCCGACGTGTCCGCCGGCTTCGACCCGGGCTACGCCGGCAAGTTCGAAACCAAGAACGCAGCCTTTATGGGTCGCGGCCTGTGCTTTAACAAGTACACGGGCAGCCGCGGCAAGGGCGGCTCTAACGACGCCGACGCCGAGTATGTGGCCCTCATCCGCGACATCATGGACGAGGCCGGCGTGGACTTCCAGACCTGCGAGCTCGGTCGCGTCAACGCGGGCGGCGGCGGCACCATCGCATACATCATGGCTAAGTACGGCATGAACGTCATCGACTCTGGCGTTGCCGTCCTGTCCATGCACGCCCTGTGGGAGGTCGCTAACAAGGCCGATATCTACGAGGCCTATCGCGGCTACAAGGCCTTCATCGAGCGCGCGTAACCAACCCTTCATCAGTTGCGGTGAAATACAGACTAAACTGGCCCATAAACGGCCAAAACAGACCGTATTCCACCGCAACTTCCTTTTTGGCAGAGGAGAGTCCATGCTGCAGGTCGTCATTTCGCCCGCCAAGCAGATGCGCGCGGCCCAAGATGCTTTTGAAGTCCTGGGCATTCCACCCTTTGCGCGCGAGACGGCTCGCCTCCACCGCGCACTGCTAGATATCGAGCGGAATGAAGGCAGCGACAGCCTGCAGGCGCTATGGAACGTGAGTGACAAACTGCTGGGGCCTTGCCTCAACACCCTGCATGAGTTCGGGCCCATCCTGGAAAACGGCGATCTCGACAATCCCGCACTCGCCTGTCACCTCTCCCCTGCCGTCATGTCCTACCACGGCATTCAATACCAGAGCATGGCGCCCGAGGTGATGGATTCCGCGCAGCTCGCATGGCTGCAAAGCCACCTGTGGATCCTCTCTGGCCTCTACGGGTGCGTTCGCCCCTTTCATGCCGTCGAACCATATCGGCTGGAGATGGGCGCGAAGCTCGCCGTTGACGATGCCCGAGACCTCTATGCGTTTTGGAGCGACAAGCTCGCGCGGGCTATCGCCCCGGCAGGCTCAAACACCACGATCGTCAACCTCGCCAGCGTAGAGTACGCCAAAGCCGTTCTGCCCCATCTCGCGGGCGACGCCACGGTCGTCACGTGCCTCTTTGGCGAAGGCATCCGCAACGGCAAGCCCATCCAGCGCTCGACCGCCAGCAAAAAGGCACGTGGTTCCATGGTGCGCTGGATGGCAGAAAACAAGCTCGAGGATGTAAGCGGGCTCACCGCGTTTGACGTTGGTTATCGTCACTTTCCCGAGCTTTCAAATAAAAACACTTTGGTCTTCCTGAACGAACAGCCCTTGTAGGACCACCGCTACTTTTGAATGTGCTGCCTAGGCACGGCGTCTATTCCGCCAAGCCGTCGGCTTTGGCAACTTCGTTTGTCGAGCCGTCCTGATAGGTAATCTTGACATGCTCCACCTCGGACACCGCAACACCCGTCGGGGGCTCCAGGCGCCATTCCGTCAGGGCGATATCCATGGTCGTGGGCACATCTCCTTGATCTTTGAGCTTCACCGTGAGCGTTTTGAGCGCCGCGTCAAACGTCACGCGTTCGATTTCTTCACCTGGAATGGACCCACCACTCAGCTGCAACTGCACAAACTCATCGCGCGGGTACCAATAATCGCCCGGCGCGGCAACGGTATTGCCGCCCGTAACCTTCACCGTCATGATCGGCAGGGCATCATCAGCCTCAAACTCCCAGGCAGCGCCGCCGCGACCGCCAAACGTCCAGATACAAAAGGCAATCACCAGCACGGCAAGCACCGCAAAGCCAATCGCGACAAGGCCATGGTGCGCACGGCTTTCCTCGGCCGATACATCCCATTGCGTCTCTCGATATAGATGCTTGTCTTCCATGTTCGCCTCCCCACAGGCACGCTCGTTGGCCCAATCGTACCCATTCAGGCTATACTTGAGCCCATGACATAACGGGGAGCTTGCAGGACAAGACGGCAGGCTGAGATTGGGCGCGCCCGCCCTGACCCGCAAACCTGATATGGGTAATGCCAACGAAGGGAGCCGTGCCAATGAGCACACAGACCGAGCCCAAGCTCGTCACGCAAATCGACTTCGCCCGCGCCGGGCAGATCACACCGCAGATGAAGGAGGTTGCCGAGCGCGAGCATCGCGACCCCGAGTACATCCGCGAGCGTGTGGCCGACGGCCGCATCGCCATTCCCGCCAACATCGTGCATATCAAAAAGGGCATGCGCGCCTTTGGTGTCGGCGAGGGCCTGTCCACCAAGGTCAACGTCAACCTGGGCATCTCGGGAGACAAGGCCGATGCCGCCGAGGAATGGAAGAAGGTCAAGATCGCCGAGGACTTTGGCGCCGACGCCATCATGGACCTTTCCAACTCGGGCAAAACGCGCCAGTTCCGCCAGCAGCTCATCGACGAGACGCCGCTCATGGTGGGCACCGTCCCCATGTACGACGCCATCGGCTACATGGAAAAGCCGCTGGTCAAGCTGACCAAGGACGACCTGTTCGAGGTCGTGCGCGCACACGCCGAGGACGGCGTGGACTTTATGACCATCCACTGCGGCATCAACAAGTCGGTCACCAAGACCTTTAAGGAGACCGGCCGCCTGATGAACATCGTGAGCCGCGGCGGTTCGCTGCTGTTTGGCTGGATGGAGGTCACCGGCAACGAAAACCCCTTCTACGAGTACTTTGACGAGCTGCTCGAAATCTGCCACGAGTACGACGTGACGATTTCGCTCGGCGACTCCTGCCGCCCGGGCTGCCTCTACGACTCCAACGACGCAACCGAGACTGCCGAGATGATCGAGCTGGGCAAGCTGTGCAAGCGCGCCTGGGCCGCCGGCGTCCAGGTCATGGTCGAGGGCCCGGGTCACATGGCGCTCGACGAGATCGCCGCCAACATGAAACTGCAGAAGCGCCTGTGCCACAACGCCCCGTTCTATGTGCTCGGGCCGCTGGTGACCGATATCGGCGTGGGCTACGACCACATCACCGCCGCCATCGGTGGCGCCATCTCCGCCAGCTCCGGCGCCGACTTCCTGTGCTACGTGACGCCGGCCGAGCACTTGTGCCTGCCCAACGCCCAGGACGTGCTCGATGGCCTCATGGCTACCAAGATCGCCGCACACGCCGCCGATATCGCCAAGAAGGTGCCGCACGCCCGCGACATGGACGACAAGATGGGCCAGGCACGCCGCAAGCTCGACTGGGACGCCATGTGGAAGTGCGCGCTCGACCCAGTTACGGGCAAGAAGCGCTACGAGGAGTCTCCCGCCGCCACCGAGGGCACTTGCACCATGTGTGGCAAGATGTGCGCCGTCCGTACCGTTAACAAGGTGTTCGAAGGCACAACGATCGACCTCGGCATGGAGGATTAACGCGTCACCGGAGCCGCAATCGGTAACATGGTGTTCGTCAATTGTTGACATGTGAACATTTGCTTACATTTGCGTAAAGATTGCATCGCCCGCCCGGGTTCGGAATACAGCCGGCCCGGGCATCTTTATAATGCAGACTTAAAGACCCATTTGAATCCGACCGGACAAGGGAGTGAGCATGGATCGCAGTAAGGTACCCGCCGTTCTATCCATCGCGGGATCCGATTCCAGCGGCGGTGCCGGCATTCAGGCCGACATCAAGACCATCACGGCGCACCGCCTGTATGCCGAGACGGCCATAACCGCCATTACAGCGCAAAACACACTGGGCGTCACCGCCGTGCAGGATATCTCGCCAGATATCGTAGCCGCGCAAATTGACGCTGTCTTTGACGATATCCGCCCAAGCGCCGTCAAGATCGGCATGGTTTCTTCTGTCGAGATTATCGAAGTCATCGCCGACCGCTTGAGCGCCTGGAACGCAACGAACGTGGTCGTCGACCCCGTCATGGTCGCCACCTCGGGCGCGCGCTTGATTGCCGAGGATGCCTCCGAGGCACTCACCCGCCGCCTGTTCCCGTTGGCAACGGTCATCACCCCCAACATTCCCGAGGCTATGGCGCTGCTCGATTACGAAGTCGATTCCGAGCGCACGCAGCAAAACGCCGCCATGCTCCTCACCCGCCGCTTTGGTTGCGCATCCCTCGTTAAGGGTGGGCATCTTGTCAACGAGGCCAACGATGTATTGGCCGAACCCGCGCCACTCGATGACGAGGGCAACCATCTGGGCGATCCGCTCACCACGTGGTTCCGCCACAAGCGCATCGAGACCGACAACACACACGGCACCGGCTGCACGCTTTCGTCCGCCATCGCCTGCGCGCTGGCCCAGGGCATGGATCTTGCCGATGCCGTCAATGCGGGCAAGGCATACCTGACAGGCGCTCTGGCCGCCGGCCTGAACATGGGCAAAGGCTCTGGCCCTGTCAACCACATGTGGCAGTACTAAATAGCCAGTAACCTGCCAAAAAGAGACAGGCTACTTTGCACCAAAAACCGTCGCAACATTCGATGAAAATCGTGCAAACGCGAAAAATCATTAAATGTTGCGACGGTTTGATTTTAGATAGCGGTCGAGCAAAGGACCAGAGCGCCTATTCGTCGGCGAGTTGAATTCCCAACAAACCCGAGAGTGCCAGCGCCTGCTCGGCATTGACCGTCAAGCCACGCAACTCATGGTAATCGCCCGAAACAACGGGCGCTGCAAATGTACAGCGCGACACATCAACGCCGGAAAGCGACGTCTTGAACACATCAACACGCGTCAGGTCACAGCCATCCAGGCGTATCTGACCCAGCTTGGCACCCTGAAACGCAGCCTCTCTCAGACGTGTATCGCATGCTGTCATAGGGCCAATGCGTCCCTCCGAAAGGTTCGCATAGCTCAAATCGCACGATCCAAACGACACGCTCGACAGGCGCGCCTTGAGCAAGTTGAGTCCCGGTGCCGAGCAGTCAACGAAGTCACAGCGGCTGAGCCAGCAGCCTTCCATGTTGCAGCGGATAAAGCGGCAACCGCGAAACACCACGTCGCGAAACGTCGAGCCGCTCCAGTCAACGCTATCGAACTCGCAAGATCGGAACACAACGCCATCGAAGGTCGCGCCGTTCGCCACGTCGTAGGCAAGATCCAAATCCTCAAAAGCGGTATTGGAGACGAGCTCATCGCCCTCGGCAAAGAGGTCGATGAGCTCGTCCATGCCCATATGGCAGCCAATCCGTTCGTTTACCCGGGCAAAGCCACCGCAAAGGGAACTTTTGTGGTGGCTTGAGGCTGCGCTACTCACCGAGCATCTCTTGGAGCTTGGCTGCCACGGCATGCCCCAAGCTCTCGTGGCTTTCGGGCATCATGTGCAGATAATCGATATCGCCCGGCTCGGCAAAGTCGGCGGCATTCAAAAAGTCGCAGCCAAACTGCTTAGCCACATGCGCGTAGTACTCACCAAAATGCTCCGAGGCTTCTACGGAATGCTCGTCAAAATCGGTCATATATACATCGGCGATCTGCGGCTTGATCTTGATAGGAGCCATCAGCAGGATGCGCGGGCAAGGCGCAGCGTCGGTCCACGGAAACGCGCGGACGGCGCGAATCAGCGCCATGGCGCCACGGGCGATATCGGAAGCTGTCACGTTAAAGACCGTCTTACAGTCGTTGGTGCCCAGCATGATCACAATGGCGTCCAGCGGCTTATGAGCCTCGAGCAGCATCGGAAGCGCGCGAATGCCGTTGAGGTTAGTGTCCAGATGGCACATGTCGTCGCGTACCGTCGTGCGGCCGTTGAGGCCTTCTTCAATTACATGCCAGCCCTCGCCTAAGTCACGTTGGACCACGCCACACCAGCGCACATCCTGCGCATAGCGCACCGCGGTACCGTCGCGCATGCCCGCCGGATCGTAACCATAGGTGTTGCTGTCACCAAAGCACAGAACGTTTTTCATCGTAAGCTCCCCACTCAATAAAAAGCCGACAGGAG
This sequence comes from uncultured Collinsella sp., assembly GCA_947001705.1. Classification (GTDB taxonomy): domain Bacteria; phylum Actinomycetota; class Coriobacteriia; order Coriobacteriales; family Coriobacteriaceae; genus Collinsella. The sequence continues at coordinate 29,111 of CAMQHT010000003.1, read as the reverse complement.
CAGCCTCTCCCGTCGGCTCGGTATATCGCATCACGAGCACCGTTTACAGGTACTTGCGCCAGTCGTCGCCATCCTCGTCATCCTCGGCAGCGGCCTGAGCCTGCTCGGCGGCACGGGCGGCTGCGGCGCGGGCGGCAACCTGAGCATAGGACTCCTCGTTTCGCTCGGGGAAGTTTGCCAGCACGTGCTCGAATTTGGCGAAGTCCTCGTCCCAGCGCGTAGAGGGCACGGCAAAGAAGACCTGCTTGACCTTGAAGTCGCCCGATGCGAGCTCCTTGCGGAAGAGCTCGGCCACGGCCTCTGCGTCAAAGCCGTTGTTCTCGCAGCCCCAAGCACCCAGTACGAGCTTCTCGCGGCCAAGCTCATCGCAGATAGCAAGCACAAAGCGAATGCGGTCGCGCAGGGCGTCAAGCAAGGCATCGTCGCTCACGCGGTACTCCTGGCGAGCACGCTTGGCGTTGGGTGCAGCGGCGACGATCACGTCGGCATAGGCGTGCACATGCTTGCGCTCGAAGCGCACCGCGGGCACCACCAGCGCACGGTTGCGGTACAGCTCACAGTTGATGTTGCGGCGACGGTTCTCACCGTACCATTTACGCTGCTTATCGAGGACGTTGTACAGATACGAATCGGCGCACAGCGTGGCCTCCTGGCCCAGATAACCCTGAATATATCCACCGCCCGGATTGGTAAACGAGGCAAAGGCGAGCACGGCCATGTCGCAGAACTGCGCATAGCCGCGACCGTTATCGAGGATTGCCTGCGTGGCGGAGGCATCAAGCACAGTGACCTCGGGCAGGACCGGAGCGGGCTCCTCAGCAGGCGCGGACTCAGCTTCGGCGATTTCCTCGGCAGGCTCCTCGACGGGCTCGGGCGCCGCCTCGGTCTCGGGCGCCGCCTCGACCTCGGCAGTCTCCGCGTTCTCGACGTCCTCGGCGACCTGCTCTTCGGGGGCCACAGCAGTCTGAACCTTGGCCTTCATCGCCGCGACAAAGCCGGCGGGCATGCCGTCAAACTCGCGAACACCAGCAAGCGAACGCTCGATATCCTTGGCGCAGGCCTCGGACACAGTCATCACATGGCGCTCGGCGGCCTTGGCACGGGCCTCGCGTTTGGGATTGGGCTGACCCGCTCGGTTGGACCTGCGGTTACGGTTCCTGTTGTCGACGTCTGCCATAAGTGGTCACCTTTCCTGTCGCTGCCGCTATCGGCTTTTCCCATCCATGATACCCCGCCGCGCACAAAAAAGACGGCCCCGAAGGACCGCCTTTCGCATCGTTTTACCGTGTCCGGCAGGAAGCATCGCAATGCCGCGCTTTAATCGCGACGGCCGAGGATGTTCAGAATGCGCAGGAACACGTTGATGATGTCCACGAACAGGTTGGATGCCATGAGCACGGCGTTGGGCAGCGTGGGCGGCACCGTCGTTGCCACATAGGTGTCGTAGCCGATGAAGCCGGCGAACACCACGATCACGATCAGGTCGGTGATGGTCTGCGAGACGCCCATGAACATCAGCACGATTTCAACCAGAATAGTGGCGAGCAGAATGCCAAAGCCGATGCCATATACGCGCTGGAAAAACTTGGGGAACGTCACGCCCAAGGCGCCAAAGACAAAGGTGATGGCGGCCGTGGCGATAAAGGCAGTGTTGATGGTGGGCAGGTCGTAGTTGGCAAGGCCAAACGACGCGGTCAGGCCAAAGGTACTCGCAAAGATTACGTAGCCCACAAGGGACAGACCCACGGACTGCTTGCCCGCAGCAGCCGACATCATGACCATGCCGACGATGGTTAAAATAAACGAGCCAAAGACCAGTGGCAGGGCGGCGCCGCTCATCATCATGCGCGCAAACGACATGGTGCTCGTAAAGTAGGCGCCGGCACCCATGGCGCAAAAGCCCAAGAAGATCAGGGCAGATATGGCGAGATTGTACGCGCGCGGCGACATCTCCTTGGCGCGACTTGCGCCGGTCTCGACGGGGCCGTTCTGATAGCCCTGAATATCGTTCATGCTTCGTCCTTTCAAAAAGCGCCACGACAGCGCAGCAGGTGACAAGATTCCTGTCATTGTACCCGAACGCCGTGCGTCCTTACCTACGGCGCTCGCCCTCAAGCGTACGGTCAAACGCCCAAACCCACCAACGCATCACGTGTGCCTGCGAGCCGTCCGCCCGCTCGCGCGTCTGGTCCTCCAGATACAACTCGGTCGCGTGCCCGCCAAAACGCACCTTATAGGTTGCCGTACGAATGCCGTGAACCGTCAGGCCAAACCCGGTGGTCGAGATAATTTCGTCAATCGTAAAGCAGCGACCGTCGACCCAGCAGACGGTGACCGGCACGACCTGTCCGCCCGCGAGGATGCGAGCCACGACGTCCACATACTGCTTGTGCACGCGCCGAGTTTTGCCATCTGTCTGTCGATATTCCATGTCTCCTATTATCGAACGCATGTTTGCATGTTGTAAAGCGAACAGACTGTGGTTTTGGAATGTCGGAGCGAACGCGCGTGTCCGCATGGCGTGATAGCAAAAAGAACACCCACGGTCAACAGGGCTAATATTCAATTTTAGTGCCAAAAAATTACTTCTCCCATCAGAACTCGGCAAAGAAACCCGCAGGAGGTGATACGATTTATCATGTTTCTGTAACGTGCCTGCAAACTTCGAGAAAGCCCATATATGGACGTAACGTTCTCAACCTTCCTCGGCCAAATTGTGTCGAATCCAGTCCTTGCCGTCACCGTGATCCTCGCGTTGGGCGCCATCTTCGTCAATGGATGGACCGACGCGCCCAACGCCATCGCGACCTGCGTCACCACGCGCTGCATGCCCGCCCGCGCCGCCATCCTCATGAGTGCCGCATTCAACTTCCTCGGCGTGCTCATCATGACGCACTTTAACGCGAGCGTCGCCAACACCATCTCACATATCGTCGACTTTGGCGGAAACAGCACCATGGCACTCGCGTGCCTCTGCGCGGCGCTCTTCTCCATCGTCGTCTACGGCGCCACAGCGTCGCGTTTTGGCATCCCCACCTCGCAAAGCCACAGCCTTATCGCCGGCCTGACCGGTGCTGCCATCGCCCTCGGCGGCGCGAACAGCGTCAACGTCCACGAGTGGATGAAGGTCATCTACGGCCTGGCGCTCTCCATCGGTCTGGGCTTTGTCATGGGCTGGATCCTGTGCAAACTCGTCTCGATTCTTTTCGCCGCCGCCAACAGGCGACGTGCCAATGTCTTCTTTAAATATGCTCAGATTGCGAGTGCCGCGGCCATGAGCTTTATGCACGGCGCGCAGGATGGACAGAAGTTCATCGGCGTGCTCTTTTTAGGTGTCGCCTTCGCCAACGGCCAGACTAGCGTCGGCGACGCCGGCATCCCCATCTGGATCATGCTGCTGTGCTCGGCCACCATGGGCATCGGCACCAGTGTGGGCGGCGAGCGCATCATCAAGTCCGTCGGCCAGAGCATGGTCAAGCTCGAAAAGTACCAGGGCTTCTCCGCCGACCTGGCGGGCGCCGCAAACCTGCTGCTTGCCACCCTTACCGGCATCCCCGTGTCCTCCACGCACATCAAGACCTGCGCCATCATGGGCGTCGGTGCCGTCAAACGCCTCTCGGCCATCAACTTCGGCGTCGTCAAGGACATGATGTTCACCTGGTTCTTCACCTTCCCCGCCTGCGGACTCATCAGCTTTGTCATGGCCAAGCTGTTCATGATGTTCCTCTAGCCACACCGAGCGTCCATCCGGACCGCAAAACTTCGCCCACCCGTCTTCGCCTCGAAAGGACCCACTCATGGCAAAGAAACCCGATTCATTCTACTTTGACAACTACGTCGCCTGCGCCGACCTTGCCGTCCAGGCCGCCGAGCTGCTTACCAAGATTTTCGAGAACTTCGATCCCGCGAAGATTCACGATATGCTCGACAAGATGCACGCGATCGAGCATGCGGCCGACAAGAAGCACCATGAGCTTGAGGACGCCCTGCTCACGGCCTTTATCACCCCGCTTGAGCGCGAGGACCTGGATCTGATGAGCTGCTCGCTCGACACCGTGCTCGACCGTATCGAGGGCGTCGTGCAGCGCGTCTACTTCACCAACATCCAGAGCATCCATCCCGACGCCATCGTCATCGCCCACAAGGTGACCGACGCCTGCCGCGCCATGAAGGACCTGATGGTCGAGCTGCCCAACTACCGCAAGTCCAAAACGCTGCGCGAGCTCGTCATCCAGATCAACACCATCGAGTCCGAGGCCGACGAGCTCTATATCAACGCCATGCGTAACCTGCACGTTAACGGCAAGGACGCGCTCGAGGTCATCGCTTGGCGTGACGTGTATGCCTTCTTGGAGTACTGCGCCGACTGCTGTGAGAATGTGGCCGATGTCGTGGATTCGATTGTCATGAAGAACAGTTAATTGGGGGTACGTGTCCCGGCGGCGAAGGGCCGGCCACGGTTTGCTTTCTCACTCCGGCTGCTTTGCAGAGTCGTTCGAAAGTAAACCGTGGCCGGCCCTTCGCCTTACGTACCACCATTGGGAACTTTGGCTGATAGATTTAGCGCGATGGGGGTTTGGCTGAAGGGACCTTTGATACCCGTTCGGACACTTTGGCCCTTGATGAACGTTTGGCTGATTGCTGCTTTGGGTACTCTTTGGGTAACTTTGGGTTTGTTTGATTTTTAATTGTTGGAGGGCTTGTATGGCGTATTTGGATTTGGCTCGTGGTCGGTATTCTTGTCGGTTGTTTGAGGATCGTTCTGTTGAGCAGGCTGTGGTGGATGCTATTGTTGAAGCTGGGCGTATTGCTCCTTCTGCTTGTAATAATCATCCAACCCGTGTGATGGTGTTGGATACGCCTGAGCTTCTGGAGAAGGCTGCTGCCTGTCAGCCCCGGTTTGCTCGTGATGGGTCCATCTTTGGGGCTCCTCTTATCTTTCTTATTTGCAGCGTTACCGACGATGCTTGGGTGCGCCCGTATGACCAGATGAACTCCAGCGCCATCGACACCTCGATTGTTTGCGATCAGATGATGATGGAGGCCGAGGAGCAGGGTCTGGGAACGTGCTGGGTATGCCATTTTAAGCCCGAGCTCGCCCGCGAGCAGTTCAACCTGCCCGAGGGCGTCTATCCCTATCACATGCTCGTCTGTGGCTATCCCGCCGACCACATCGCCGATCCAGAACACCGCGAGGCCCGCACCATTCCCCTCCCCGACTTCATCCTCAAGTAGATTTTTGGGACATGCCTTAAATCCACCTTTGACCGCTCACTCGTTCGCCGAGTTCTGCGCCACTATGTGCAGGGCTCGGTTTTTTATGTTACGCACCCCGGCACAGTCATAAAAAAGGACCCGCAAGCTGCGGGTCCTTTCTAGGCACTAAATTGTAGGCCGAATGTTAGTCCAGGTCGTCGGCAGCAAAGTTGTCGATCGGGGCGAAGGGATCGGCCACGGGGACAACCGGGTCAGCGACGGGCAGCGGCTCGGCGGGAACAGTCACCGCAGGAGAAGCGGCAGAACCGACCGGCGTGGAGGCCATGAGGTCGGCCGGGAAGGAGTTCTGGGCATCGTCCATGAAGTGCTGGATGAGCTTGAGGTACTCGGCCTTGAACTCCTCGCGGGAAGCCTTGAGACGATCGATTTCCTCGAGCTCGGCCTGCTTCTCGGTCAGAGCCTGGCGGATAACCTCGCGGGCCTTAGCGTCAGCCTCGTTGCGGATACGCTCAGCGTTCTCGTTGGCATCGTTGACGATGGTCTCAGCGGTCTGCTGGGCAGCGATCAGGGCAGCGGAAATCTGGCGCTCCTGAGCGGAGAAGTCAGGGGCGGGAGCAGCCACGGGGGCGGCAGGAACGGCCTGGGCGGTGGCATCCTGAGCCTGGGCAAGCTGAGCCTGCGCATCGGCAAGCTGCTGCTCGGTAGCAGTCAGACGGCCCTTAAGGTCGACGATCTTAGCGAGCATAGCGTCAACCTCGGAGGACAGCGTCTCCAAGAAGACGTCGACCTCAGCAGGATCGTAGCCACGCTTGGCCTCAGAGAAAGTCTGAGCCTGGATGTCTGCAGGGGTAATAGCCATAACAAGTCTCCTTTTTCATCGCCTCGGCGCTACACGCCCGACGTAAGTTACTAAGTCAGTTCTACACGAGTATACCTATAAGAAGCTGCAGAACCAGCCTCTGCACCAACTGCAACGCAATAATCGCAACGACCGGCGAAAAATCGATACCGCCCATCGGCGGGATGAAACGACGGAACAGGTTGAGCCACGGACCGCACACGCTATCAAGCACCGCGGCAATATCCTGAAGCAAACCGCCCTGCTTCATGGGAATCCACGTCATAAAGCAGTAGACGACAATGAGCGTGGAATAGAAGTTGAACAGCGTGTTGACCAGCTGGACGATAGTGTAGATGTTGATGGGAATCTCCTCGTCTTGTCTTTACTTAAGGTAGCCGTCGGCACGAAGCTTCTTGAGATCGGAATCTTTGACCTCGCAGCCGGCGGGCAGCACCATGAACACGCGGTCGCCCACCTCCTTGACCGTAGCGCCCAGACCACAGGCAAAGCCGTAAGAGAAGTCCAAGACGCGCTTAGCAACTTCGGTGCGTACGCCCACAAAAATCAGTGCGACAGGCTGCTTGGTGCGAACGCGGCGCACCACGGTCTCCACGTCGTCATAGCTCTCGGGGCGCAGGACATATGCCGGCAGCTGCGGTGTGGCGTTGATGATATTGCTCGCATAGGTCGAGGCATCGCTCGGTGCAGGCGCGGGCGCAGCGGCGGCACGGGCGCGGGTGTTCTCGGCGTAGCTCGACGGCGTGTCATAGGCACCAGGACGATAACCGCTCGCAACACTGTCCTGCGAGCGCGAAGGCGGGTTATACGTCGTGGCATGGCGGGAGTCATCGCCGACCAGCTGACCGGAGCGCGTATACACGGCAACCGACTCAGCTTCACCACGGCGCGTCTGACCAAGCAGGCCGTTGCTCGGCTCATCTTGGGTGTAGAAGCCCTCGCCCGAAGCACCGCTGTAGCCGTTGCCCTGATAACCATCGTCATAGCCGTCATCGTAGCCGTAGTCGTCGTCCTGGCCATAACCCTGGTCGTAACCCTGCTGTCCGCCCAGGTGCATCTTATTTTTAATCTCGTCAAGGAAGCCCATGGTTGTGTCCTCTCGCGGTTTAGTGCAGGCGCCCCGATAATCAGTGCGCACTTCAGAGCCTTATTTTACTGCAAACTCCGGGCTAAATACTACCCTGCCCAGGCGAACGAGCGTAGAGCCCTCCTCAAGGGCAGGCTCAAAGTCCTCGCTCATGCCGCAGGAAAGCTCAGGCAGGTTCAAATCGGGATGCGCCGCCTCCAGCTCATCCCTCAGCTCACGAAGCCCCGCAAAGGTGCGGCGTGCCACATCCTTATTCCCCCGGGGCGCCATAGTCATAAGCCCCTGCACGCAAATTCCCTCAAGCTCCGCAAGCTCACCCGCGGCGGCGCGAATCTCATCGGGCGAAAAGCCTCCCTTCGATTCCTCACCACTCACATTGACCTCAATGAGCACACGCTGGGGGCCGGCGAGCTCGCCTGCCTCAATCTTGCGGACAGCACGGCTCGAGATCGCCTGCGCCAGATGCAGCGAACCCACCGAGTGAATCAGCTCGGCTGAGCCCAGCACCGCATTGATCTTATTGGTCTGCAGGTTGCCGATCATATCGAAGCGCACCTCGGGCAGCTCCGGATGCTCCGCCAGACCCGTGAGCTTGCGAACCAGCTCCTGCGGGCGGTTCTCGGCAAAATGGCGATACCCCGCCTGGATGGCGGCAACAGTCTCATCGACACCAACGGTCTTGGACACGGCAATGAGGCGCGCGGCGTCGTGGGGGCGGCCCGCGCGATCGAGCGCCGCATAAAAACGTTCCAGAATCTGCTCGCGGCGAGCGCGCATTAAATCCAAATAGTTATCCATTGCCAATCGCCTCCGCTGACAGCCAAACAAGTAGTCCCATGCTAACGCAAGAGCGCGGCCCCGCATGTGCAAGGCCGCGCTCACTTAGGTATTTACAATCTTTCGACGAACGGGGCTACTTACTCCTCGTCGTCCTCGCCATCGTCCTCGTCCTCAAGATGATCGAGCAGGTAGCGAAGACCCTCGCTGACCTCGTTGGCGGGCACCTTGGCAACGTAGCGCGCGTCGACGGCGGGCCTCATGATAACACCCTCGCCCGAAGGCACGCGCATGCTCTCGAGCTCGTCCTCATCAGTGCGGGCGATATCGCCGGCGTTCATACGCTGACCAGTCAACAGGAAGGTCAGACAGCAAGCGGCATCGATGGAAATCGAAGCGATGCGATCGAGGTAGCGCGAAACCATGATGGCGCGGCGCAGGTCGTCATAGTTGCTGTCGTCGTCCATAAAGTCGCCCGTATCCATACGGTTAAAGGTGCGGAAGAACTTCTCGTAGGCAGCGTGCACTGGCTCGTCCTCGACGGCCAGGTTGCAGATGATGGACATGTCATTGGTGACGAGCGCAGAAAGCGAAGAGCCCAGCACCTGGTAGACGGCCTCAGCCTCGGCCTCGACCGTGCCGACAAGCTCCTTGGGCAGCGAGATGTCGGCCTTGACCATGTGACGCGTGGCGCGGCAGATCTGGCGAACCTTATCGGTCATGCGCTGCAGGTTAAAGTCGACGTAGATAATCGTCTGCAGCAAGCGGAAGTCGGAGGCGACCGGCGACTGCGTGGCGATCAGGTTGTAGCACACGGCCTCCAAGTTGGCGCAGCGCGCGTCAATCGAAAGCGTGCGCTTCTTGGTCTTGGTGGCGAGCTTGCGGTCGTCGGTCACATAGGCCTTAACGGCATCGTGGAGGGCCAGATCGACGGCCTCGTAGATGCTCAGCATCTCGTGGCGGGCCTCGATGAGCTGACGGGAAAACAGTTTACGCATGGTTCACTCCAATCAGTTGGGTGCGGTCATGCCGCCCGCACAGTGAATACGCACCGGACCAGGTCCGATCGGCTTGGGACTAGTCGCACCGATCAGCCAAAGCGGCCGGTGATATAGTCTTCCGTCCGCGAGTCCACCGGGCTGGTGAAGATCGCGTCGGTTTGACCATACTCGATGAGCGTGGCAGGCTCGCCGGCAACTTCCTGCAAGAAGAATGCGGTGTAGTCGCTGATACGAGCTGCCTGCTGCATTGAATGCGTGACGATGATGATCGTCATCTCGGGCGCCAGCTCGGCCATCAAATCCTCGACCTTAGAGACGGACGTGGGGTCGATGGCGGAGCAGGGCTCGTCCATCAGGAGGACATCGGGTTGCACCGCAAGCACGCGCGCGATGCACAGACGCTGCTGCTGACCGCCCGAGAGCGCCAAACCATCCTTGTTGAGCTGATTGGATACCTCTTTCCAGAGGTTGGCGCGCTTGAGCGATTCTTCCACGATGTCATCGAGGTCGCTTTTGCTAGTCACGCCCTGCAGACGAGGGCCAAAGGCGACATTCTCGTAGATGGATTTGGGAAACGGGTTGGGCTGCTGAAAAATCATGCCCACGCGGCGACGGAGGTCGACCGGGTCGACGCCCTCGGCATAGATATCGTTGCCGTCGAGCGTCATGGTGCCCTCGACGCGCGTACCCTCGATCAGGTCATTCATGCGGTTGATGCAGCGCAAAAACGTCGACTTGCCGCAGCCCGAAGGGCCAATGAAGGAGGTGATGGCGTTTTTGGCGATGTCGAGGTCGAGCCCCGTCAGCGCATGAAAGTCACCGTACCAAAAGTTGAAATCCTTGGCCGTAATGGCCGCTTGCTCCAGCGTGGGAGCGGACTGATAAACGGACATGGGACTCCTTAACTAGCGACGCTTGCGCGACAGGAAGCGCGCAAACAGGTTGAAGGCCAGAATGATCACCATCAGCAAGAGCGCGGTGCCGTAGGCTGCGTTCATGTTGATGCCGTCGTTGGCAAGCAGGTACAGGTGAACGGTCATGGGGCGGCCGGAATCGAGCGGCGAGATAGGTAGATTGATGGCCTGGCCCATGGTGTAGAGCACCACGGCGGTCTCGCCAATGGCACGGCCGATGGCAAGGACAATGCCCGTGGCAATACGGCCAAAGGCAGAAGGAAGCACGATCTTGGAGACAACCTGCCACTTGGTGGCGCCCAGGCCATACGCGCCCCAACGGATATAGCGCGGAACGGCGCGAATGGCCTCTTCGGTGGTGCGCATGACGATGGGAAGCATCAAGAGCGCGAGCGCCAGAGCGGCCGAGACCATCGAAAGGCCCAGACCCATAGCCTCGACAAACAAGGCGTAGCCAAACAGGCCCATAACGATGGAGGGCACCGAGGCCAAAGCGTCAGCAGCGTAGCGAATGAGCTCGACGATCTTGCCCTGCTTGGCGTACTCGGCCAGATAGACGGCTGCCAGCACAGCGATCGGCGTGCAGATAAGCATGGCGAGCGCCGTCACATAGACGGTCGAGACGATCGTGGGCCAAATACCGCCCTCGGCGTTGACGCCCTGGGGCCAACCGAAGATAAAGTCGAGCGAGATGTGTGGCAGGCCGTTAATGACCACGTAGGCGATGATAGCGACCAGCACCAGCGTGGTGATGTATGCCGCGGCACGGAACACGCCAAGCATGATCTTGTTGGACAGGTCCTTGTTGATGCGGCCCTTCTTGCCGTGGGAAAGGGCACGCTTGATGCGCTCGCGCGACGAGGTCGTATCGACCGTCGTGTCAACGGAATCGGACATAGCCTACCCCCTCTTCTTCTTGGAAACCAGGCGGACGATGCCCACCAGCGTGGCGGAAATGATAAACAGGACCACGCCCATGCCGAACAGCGCCGAGCGATGCAGACCCGAGGAATAGCTCATGTCGAGCGCAATCTGGCTCGTGAGCGTCGAGATGGGGCTCGCAATGCTGTCGGGAATAACCGGGGCGTTACCCACGACCATGAGCACGGCCATGGTCTCGCCGATGGCACGGCCCATACCCAGCACGATGGCATCCACGATACCCAGCTTGGCGGCAGGTAACACGACCTTATAGATAGTCTGCCACTTGGTGGCGCCCATGGCATACGATGCCTCGCGAATGCCCATGGGAATGGAATTGAGAGCATCGATGGTAAGCGTCGTGATGGTGGGCACGATCATAATGGCGAGCACGAACCACGCCGTCAGCGCGCCAAAACCAAGACCGCCGGTCAGTTGTGCGATAAACGGGCGGATGATGATCATGCCAAAGAAGCCATAGATGATAGAAGGGATGCCGGCCAACAGGTCAACGGCAGGGCTGATGAGCTTGCGCACGCGCTTGCTGGCGATCTCGACCAGATACACGGCCGTGCCCACGCCTAGGGGCACACCCATGGCGAGCGCGCCGACGGTCACCAGACCCGAGCCGGCAAGCAGCGACACGATGCCGTAGTGACCCTCAGAGGGCGCCCACGTAAAGCTAAAGAAGTCCGCCAGACCGATGTCGGTAAAGACGGGCAGCGCCGAGTACGTGGTAAAGACAAAAATCAGGATGACGGTAACAACCGCCAAGAACGCGCAGGCAAAGAAGATCCACTGCAGCGCCTTCTCCTTGATATAGGTGCTGCGCGATACGAGCGCCAGCTCGCGCTTCTTGGGCGCCTGACCATTCTGCTCAGTCTGGGAGTTTTCCTGTGCTTCCATGCTACTCACTCCCCTTCTCGTCGTTGGTGACGGGGATAAAGCCCGCCTCGCGAATCTGCTTGTCCATCTTTTCGGATGTCACATAGTCGATGTAATCCTGCGCCTGCTGCGAAGGCGCACCCTTCACAAAGAAGTAAAGGTCGCGTGAGATGGGATAGCCGCCGCTCGCGACCGTCTTCTCGGACGCCTCAACATGATTGACCGAGACGGCCTTGACCGAGGTCTTGGCGTTGAGGCTATCGACGAAGCCCAGCGAAATGTAGCCAATGGCACCGCGCGAACGAGATACCACGTCGCGCACCTGGCCCGTGCCCGAAAGAACGGCCGAGCGGCGATCGAACGGGGTGCCGTCCATCACGATGGTGCGAAAGGCCTCACGCGTGCCGGACGCCTCATCTCGGTTGATGACCTGAATCCTCAGGTCCTCGCCACCGACTTCTTTCCAGTTGGTGATCTTGCCGGCGTAAATATCGCAGAGCTGCTCGGTCGAGAGGTTATCGACCGGGTTATCGTCGTTCACGATGACCGCGATACCGTCGTGGGCAATGACGATGGGAGTCAGGCCCAGATCCTGTTCGTCGGCATTGAGTCCACGGGAGGAGCTGGCGATATCGGCCGTGCCAGCGCTGACGGCTTCGATGCCAGCGGAAGAGCCCAAACCGGAAACGAGCACGTCGATGCCGGTCTCCTCCTTAAAGCCCTCTGCCGCAATCTCGGCGATAGGAAGGCAGGTCGTGGAGCCGGCCACGGTAATGGAAGAGGTAGAAGATCCCGAAGAACAGGCGCACAGCGTAAGCGTAAGCACAGCGGCGCTCAGGACCGATACGATCTTTCTCATAGCATCACGCCGATCGCGGCATGGCGCCCACAGGTGCCGTCCTCGTTACGGTAGGAATAAAAGCGGTCGTTCTGACGCACAGTCGAAAGCTGGGTATCCACGATATTATCCGCGTCCACACCGATATCTACCAACGCCTCACGAATGGCGGCAGATAGATCGAGCATGCGAGAAGCGCCCGCATCGATGCACGAAAACTCGGTGGCAAAGCGGTCCATGAGTTCCTGGGATACCTCATATTCGTCAGCCAAGATATGGGGGCCGATATAGGCGGAAACGTCGCTCGCATCGCAGCCGGCAGCATCGCAAAGCGCCTGGCACGCCTTGGCAGAAATACGTGCAATCGTGCCCTTCCAACCGGAGTGCACCACGGCAAATCCGCCGGGGGCCACCAGCACCACGGGAACGCAGTCGGCAAAGCAGAGCAGCACGGGCACGTCATGGGTCGTACAGACGATGGCATCGCAGCCCTCGGCAATCTGCTCGCGAACGTCCTCAAGGTCATCGGCGCCGTTCGAGGCCACCGCAACGATATGGTCACCATGGACCTGATTGGGCACGAGCAGATTATGCTCGCACTCAGTGGCACCCATAGCTTCGAGCGCTCGACGACGATTTTCTTGAACAGCAAAGGGGTCATCGCCTACATGCGAGCCCAGGTTGAGCGAGGAGCACGCATCTTCAGAAACGCCACCGGTGCGCTCGGTAAAGGCAAAGCGGACATCGGATGTCGCGCCCTCCACCAACGTAACTCCATCATGGTCGACACGCGAAACGTTGTCCGCACGTGCTGCCATACTAAAGCCTCCTAATAACACAAGTACCGCGGCGTCGCCGCGCAGTCCGCGTTTATACGGCTGTCATACTTCCTTAAAAGGATACCCGCAGCGGTAGGGACCAAACGTAAAGGGAACGTAAGGAGATTGGAGGCTTTCGTTTACAAACGAGAAACAAAACGGGGTGCATCCAAATGGACACACCCCGTGCAGGTCGTTGAGAAAAACGAACTAGAAGCTACCGCGCTTCAGGAAGTCGGGAAGCTCGAACTGGTCGTTGCCAAAGTTGGGCAGCTCGGTACCACCGACGTTGCGGGTCGGAGCGGCCTGAGCCGGGCTGGCAGCCGGAGCGGTGCGCTGCGGCTCAGCGGAGGCAGCGGCCTTGCTCTGAGACTGCTGAGCAGCAAAGAGCTCATCCTGACGGTTGACGTTGGAGTCGGAGAAGCCCGTAGCGATGACGGTGATACGCACCTGATCGCCCAGGGACTCGTCGACAACGGTACCGAAGATGATGTTGGCCTCGGGGTCGACGGCGTTGGCGACAACGTCGGCGGCGTCGCTGATCTCCTGGATGCCCAGGTCCTTGGAACCGGCGATGGAGAGCAGCACGCGCGTGGCACCATCGATGGAGCTCTCGAGCAGCGGGCTGGAGATGGCCTGCTGGGCAGCGTCGACGGCACGAGTATCCCCAGAAGAGGTACCGATACCCATCATGGCGGTACCGGCCTGCTTCATGATGGTCTTAACATCGGCGAAGTCCAGGTTGATGATACCGGGGACGGTGATGAGGTCGGTGATGCCCTGGGTGCCCTGGGAAAGGACGCCATCGGCAATCGCGAAGGCCTCGAGCATGGTGGTCTTCTTCTCGGCGATGTCGAGCAGCTTATCGTTAGGAATGACGATCATGGTGTCGACGCAATCGGAGAGGGTCTTGATGCCCTCCTCGGCGCTCTTCTTGCGCTTGCGGCCCTCGAAGGTGAAGGGCTTGGTCACGACGGCGACGGTCAGTGCGCCGACCTCGTTCATCGCGATATCGGCAACGATGGGAGCAGCGCCGGTACCGGTGCCGCCGCCCTCGCCGCAGGTGATAAACACCATGTCGGCGCCAGCGAGCGCCTCGGCGATGTCGTCGCGGGACTCATCGGCAGCCTTGCGGCCAACCTCGGGATTGGCGCCGGCGCCCAGGCCGCGGGTAAGGTCGGTGCCGATGTGCACCTTGATATCGGCATCAGAGATCGCGAGTGCCTGAGCATCGGTGTTGATGGCAACAAACTCGACGCCGCGGATGCCCTCTTCGATCATTCGATTGACCGCGTTGGTACCGCCGCCGCCGACGCCGACCACCTTAATGACGGCAAGGTAGTTGTTGATCTCTGTCTCGTGCATGTCGGTCCTCCGAACAAAGGTTATAGCCATAGCATGGGTCGACCCCTGCGCACATTAACCTTCAGGTTGAAAGTAAATGCAAAGGTAAACCGTATTATGTTTGCACATTATGAACGTATCAGTCAAATAATTGACCGTGAAAACCAAACAAACCAGATAAACGGCGTGGTATGGCCCCTCAACAAAGCATCAACCAGCGCTACGAGGTCGGAGCATTCCTAAATGTGTAGTTGCCCGGAGAGCGCACATTGATATACGTTACGCCCTCTACCTGCGAAAGCAACTTGGTGACTACGCGTTCCTTCTTGGCGATATCGTCCGAATCGCCCAGCGACACCTCAATGCCGTTATTGAGGTTTGCCGAGATAGCTTCGACCGAAGGCGTGGAAATATCCTTGACTTGTCCCAAGAACTCGCTCGAAAAACCACGCACATAATCCAGGCCGGCCTTAACGGCTTTGGAGTTCACCGCCTGGCCGGAAACCGGAGCGACATCCGCCGAGACATCAGTCAACAACACCGCGCCATAATGCTTGGCGAGCGCCAGCGCGGCATCGATTCCGGTCAAGGTATTTGAGCCCTGCCCTGTCGTGATGACGTTGCCCTGGTCGTCCACTTCGACCGACGTCGACAGCGGGGCGATCCAGGTGTCATCGTCTCCGATAGCCCAGGCAAGGTCGTCGGAGCTGATATACGCAATGGCGATAACTTTACGCTCCGTCGGCGTGATGATAAGCGTATGGGGAAACTGGCGCTGGACATCCACGCCCGAAACCCACGGGTTCTGCTTGAGATCCTCGGTAATCTGGTCGGGATCGACGTTAAAAAGCGACGTTCCCTCGGGCAAGTCGATCAGCTGGATAGCATCGTGCTTCGTCACATGCTCGCTGCCTTGAATCTGAATATCAGTGGCAGTAAACAGTCCAGAGTTGATCACCACGATGGCAACGACGACGAGCACGGCCAAGACGGCCAGAACACCGCCCACGATTTTGCCTTTGCCTGTAACGACAGAAGCGGCGTCTGATGTTTTATTTGCCATCGCTCCAAGTGAAGATAACGGGTTGAAACCTTTTTTACTCGAAGGCTTCTTGGCGGTAGCCGGCACCGATGTCAGCGAGCGCGGTTTCGATGCGCCCAGCGTGAGACCTGGACGCGCCGCTTTAGTTCCCGTCGAGGGCTTGGGAGCTGCCATGGGACGGGCAGGCTTGGTGCCCATAACAGGCTTTGACGTCACCGAGGGACGCGAGGACTTTTTTGCGGCCGGACGATTACCGAGCTGCGAGCCGACGACCGGACGACTGGTCTGTCGAGCATGCCCGACAGACTTAGAGTGCGCGACGGTATTGCGTTGAGGTTTGGCAGGCGCGCCGGAACGCCCTCCGGCGCGGCGGAAGGTGGGTTTCGATGCTCTAGAAGCCGAGGAATTTAACTTCCGGTCTGAGCTCGATGCCATACGCCTCCCTCACCTTTCCGTGCACATGTCTGATAACCGCGGCAACGTCATCGGCCGAGGCAGTTCCGTTATTAACGATAAAATTAGCGTGAACGGGCGAAACTTCCGCGCCGCCAATCGAAAAACCCTTTAATCCACAATCCTCGATAAGCTTGCCCACACTCGCATCGGGCGGGTTGCGAAAGACAGACCCGCAGGATGCGCGACCCATGGGCTGCATACGCTTGCGCCTTGTAAGGTACCGCTCCATGCGCTCGCGAATGTCGGCCTTGGGCGCCGGTTTAAGCTTGAGCACGCACTCGAGGATGATCTCATTGCGGGGAAGGCTACATTCGCGGTAGCCCCAAGAGATCTCGGACCCCGCATAATGCTTGATACCGGATGCCGGGTCAAACGTTACGACATCCTCAACCAGCGAGCCAATCCACTCGGTCCGTGTGCCGGCATTCATAGATATCGCACCGCCGACCGAACCAGGAATGCCAACGGCAAACTCAAGGCCCGAAAGGCTACGCGACAGGGCATCGTTGACCAGGCGCGCAAACATCACGCCCGCACCGACCGTCAGCGTACAACCGTCATCGGCAACAACCGTGCGCTGGAACTCACGTCCGAGCGAAATGACGGCACCGCGATAACCGCCATCGGCAACCAGCAGATTGGAGCCCTTGCCGATGATGACCCACGGCACCTGCTCGCGATCGAGCACCGCCACGGCGCGGCGGAGGGCATGATAGCTATGGCACGTCACAAAGAGGTCGGCCTTGCCGCCGATACGATAGCTCGTATGACGCGCAAGGCGCTCGTCCTCGATCACATCCGTGTCGATCATGCCCGAGAGCGCCATGACGGCGTTAAACAGACCCATTAGACTTAAGCGTCTTTCTTGGCAGTCAGATACTCAATGAACTCGGGACCGACGGTCGTAACGTCGCCGGCACCCATGGTGAGCAGCAGGTCGCCCTCGCCCACCATCTGCTCGAGCTCCTGATTGAGCTCAAGACGGCTGGAGCAGTACACGACCTCCTTGCCAGGATGCTTGGCGCGCACGGTATCGGCGAGCATCTTAGAGGTGACACCCGGAATGGGCATCTCGCCAGCCGAGAACACATCAATCAGCAGCAGTTTATCGGCATTGGCAAATGCATCGGCAAAGTCGTCGCACAGGGCCTGCAGGCGCGAATAGCGGTGCGGCTGGAACACGACGTCGACGTGCTTGTAACCCAGCGACGAAGCGGCAGCAAGCGTCGCCTTGATCTCGGTGGGGTGATGGCCGTAATCATCGACCACGGTGATGCCATCGATATCGCCCACGTGGGTAAAGCGACGGCGGACGCCCTCAAAGCTCGAGAGCGCCTTGGCGGCGGCGTCGATGTCAAGGCCCAGGACATGGGCGACGGTGAGCACCGCCGTGGCGTTGAGCATGTTGTGGCGACCGGGATTGCTCTTGATCTCCACAGCGCGCTCAGTGCCGTCCTCAAAGCGAACGATAAAGTCACTCTGGATGCCCTTGACATCCGGGTGCATGCAGACGATGTCGTTGCTCTCGGCAAAGCCGTAGGAAAGCACGTGACGGCCCGTCGACTTGGCGAGCTCGACCAGATGCGGGTCCTCACCGCAGACGATGACGGTGCCGTCCTCGCCCACCAGGCTCATGAATTTGGCGAAAGTTGCCTCGATCTCCTCGATACCCGAGTAGTGATCGAGGTGGTCGGCCTCGACGTTGGTCACAATGACTACGTTGGGGTTCAGGAACAGGAAGGAGCTGTCGGACTCGTCGGCCTCGGCGACAAAGTAGTCGCCCGAGCCGTTCTTGCCGTTCGTGTCATAGCCCTCGACGATGCCACCGATCAGGAAGCTCGGATCCAGACCCATGCGGTCGAGCATGGTGGCACACATCGAAGACGTGGTGGTCTTGCCATGCGTGCCGGCAACAGCGACGGTGGTGTAGCCGTGGCCCAAAGCAGAGAGCATCTTGGCACGGGGCCACACGGGAATACCAAGCTCGCGAGCGCGCACGAGTTCAGGGTTGGATTCCGGAATAGCGGTGGAGACAACAACCACGTCGGGCTTAACCTCGTCGATCGTGGCGGCCTCATGGCCCACATGCACCTTCACACCAGCGCGGGTAAGCTGGCGGATATAACGTGACGTCTTAAGGTCGGAGCCGGTAACGGCATAACCGCGCTCGTGCAGAACGAGGGCGATGCCGCTCATGCCGGCGCCGCCGATACCGATAAAGTGGGCGCTCTTAAACTCGGGCGCGGAGGTTGCAGTCTGGGAATCAGCCATGTGCTCGTGTACTCCTTGCGTAAACACTGCCTGTAACCCGTTAACTGTACCGCACCTACCGCATCAGCGCGAGGGCGACCGAAGATATCCCGTCTAACTAACGCAAACCCTCTACCGCATCCGCCAGAAGAGCGGCGGCTCTATCCTGAGCCAAACCACGCGCCGCCTGACGCATGGCGTCGCGCGCCGCCGCGTCATCGACCAGGTGCAGCAGCTCATCGGCAAAGGCAGAACCGTCGATATCGGCATCGGCGCAGAGCACGCCGGCCCCGGCGTCGACCAGATAACGAGCATTGGTGGTTTGGTGGTCGGCCGTCGCATGCGGATACGGCACGAGCACCGAGGGCACGGCGAGCGCAGCGATCTCGGCCACGCTCGATGCACCCGAACGCGAGAGCACCAAATCGGCAGCAGCCAGCATATCGCCCATGTTGTCGATGTAAGGCTGGACGCGGTAACGCTTCGCCTCCTCGGGCGTCAGCGCCAAAGCGTGCTCGGTCTCCTCAAAGCCGTCGGCACCCGTCGAATGCAACACATAGAGGTTCTTGCGCGAAAGCAGTTCGTTTTTGAGCGAAGTCACGCGCTCGTTGAGGTGCTGGGCGCCAAGTGAACCGCCAAAGACGAGCAGCAGCGTAGCGTCCTCGGGAACGTCAAGTGCCTTGCGGCCACGAGCGCGATCGCCCTCGATCACCGAGCGACGTACGGGGTTGCCGGTCATGAGCACATGGTCAGGGTCACCTTCGCGCTCAAAGACCGAACGCGCTGCCGGCACCGAGATGCACACGCGGGCGGCGTGGGAGTTCATCATCTTGTTGGCCAGGCCCGGAACAGAGTTCTGCTCATGCAGCAGATACGGAACGCCTGCGCCCTTGCACCACCCAAGCAGCGGAACCTCGACATAGGCACCAAAACCGATGGCGGCATCGGGCTTGCCGACCTTTGAGAAATGATTGGCGAGCGCACGCTTGGCCTTATTGACACGCCACAGCGAGGTCAGCGCCGTCCAAGGACGGGAGCGGTCGAAGCCCGTGACCGTAATGGGCACAAAATCAAACCCAGCCTCGGGGACCAAACGACCCTCGAGCTTGCGCGACTGGCCCACGAACACAACGTGGTGGCCACGGTCACGCAGTTCTTCGGCCAAGGCGAGCGCGGGGTTGATGTGTCCTGCCGTGCCGCCGGCTGCAATAGCAACGGTCATTTTATCGGTCATGGTAGTCCCTTCGTACACGCGGTCCCTGGTCGTCGGTGCGCAGACGCGCCGACGGGTCCGAGTTCAAATCGATTCGATTATATCCGCCGCCCGCGTTGCGAGGGCTGGGGCGCTGCGGACGACCTTGCGGAGCCGTTCGCGAGCGTGGACGAGCTGCCGGCTCGGATGCAGAACCATCCAGAACGGTAAAGCCGCTACGCGAAGGTCGTTCACCGCGCACATGGGCCACGCCGGCGGTGCTCTCGTCCATAACGGCAAAGCTCTCACGGCGGCGGTCATACTCATCGCGGCGGGCGCTCTCGTACGAAACGCGCAGGATCAACCCGGCAAGCATAAGCGACACAATAATCGACGAACCGCCGTAGCTAATAAACGGCAACGGTTTGCCCGTCATGGGAAACACGTTGAGGATGCCCAGCGCGTTAATCAAAAACTGCACCGCGAGAATGACCGCGGAGCCAGACGCCATAAGCGCGCCCCGACGATCGGTCGCCTGCTCGGCAATGCGAAACGCCGAGTAGATCAGCATCGCAAACACCAAGAAGAACAGCACGGTTCCGACAAAGCCGACTTCCTCGCCAATGATGGCCAGGATGTAGTCATTGTGCGCCTCGGGCAGATACGAGTACTTCATGGTTGAGTTGCCGATGCCACGGCCGAACAGACCGCCCGAGGCAAAGGCCATGATGGCAAGCGTGGCCTGATAGCCGTCACCATACTCGTCAGCCCAAGGGTTCAAGGCAACCTGAATACGCACCATACGGTACGGCTCTGCGACAAGTGCAATCACGATCACGAGAATGCCGAAGATTAGCACGCCGATGATAAATCTGGGGTCGAGACCCGCAAACAACGCCATGCACATGAGGGTCAACAGGATGATCAGGACAGTACCGAAATCGGGCTGGATAAAGATCAGAAAGAGCGAAATACCCAGGTAGATGCCCATCTTGCGAAGGAATTCGTTGATGTTGCCACCGGGCGAAAAGAAGCGATCAAGCATGATGGCCGAATACGCAATGGCAAATGGCTTTAAAAACTCGGAAGGCTGGAACTGAATACCGGCGATGTTGAGCCAGCGCGTGGCGCCACGGCTGCCGCTGCCCACCAAGAACACCAGAAACAGTAGCCCTATCATGCCGATAAGGAAGATCCTAAGCACATCCTCCCCAAACCAGCTGTCCGGCAAAACGCGCACGATGGCAATCAGCGCCAGAACACCAACCACGGCAAACGCGGCCTGTCGACCCAGGAAAAACGTCGCCGAGCCATTCTCGTGCAGCGCCTCGACCGAAGACGCCGAGTACACCATCAGCAGACCAAAGCACACCAAAGTAAACAGGCAGGCCATAAATATCAGACGGGGGCGCATGATGCGGGCGGGAACGCCGGCAATATAGCGTTCGCTAAACGACTGCCCGCCGCGACCGGAACGCGGTGTGCTACGCCGCGAGGAAGCACGGTCCGAGTCGGGCCTCCTCATACCTTGTCGGGGGCTCTCCTCTCTCACCGGCAACCCCTATTCCATTTGCGATTTCGCTGCAGCGGCAAGCTGAGCCACGTAGTCCTTAAACACGCGGCCGCGCTCCTCATAGCCCGAGAACTCATCGAACGAAGAGCAGGCAGGAGAAAGTAAGATCACGTCGCCACGGCTCGACAGCGAACGAGCAACGTCCACGGCATCGCGTAGGTCATCCGCTTGGGCGATATCCACATCGCCATCGACATCGGCCTCGTCCATAGCGGCGGTAAAGCGCTCGCGCGCATCGCCAAAGCAGACGACCGAGCGCACGTTATCCATAACGACGCGCGCGAAGTCCGTGAGCGGCGTGCCCTTATCGTGGCCGCCGAGCAGCAAGATCACGTTGTCATCGGGAAATGCCGTCAGTGCCTTCTCGACCGCGTCGGTGTTGGTCGCCTTGGAATCGTTGACGTAGCGCACTCCGTCAATCTCGCCGCACGGCTCCACGCGGTGCTCGAGCGGCTGGAACGAGGCCAGACCGCGGCAGACACCATCGACATCGGCACCGACTGCCAGGGCAGCCGTGGCAGCGCACAGGGCATTGATAACATTGTGATGGCCCGAGATCTTGAGTTCGGACGTGGCGACAAGCTGAGTCTCGACGCCCTTCAGGCGCACGACCATTTTGCCGTCGCGCACAAAGGCGGCGTCTGCACCCTCGGGCTCGTCAAAAGCGACCTTGCAGATGCGGCGACCCGGCGTATAGATGTACTCATCGAACTCGTGAATGCCGGCGTCTTCGACGTCGACAACCACCAGATCGTCATCGACCATATTGTCAAACAGCTTGATCTTGGCAAGCGCATAGTTCTTATGGCTCTTATGCCAGCCCAAGTGGTCGGGAGTGATGTTGAGCAGCACTGCCACGCGAGGGTGGAGCTCGGTGGTCGTAGCAATCTGATAGCTCGAGAGCTCAGCCACAAACCACTCGTTGTGGGCTCGGCCGTCAATCTCGTTGATAGGCGGCTCACCGATGTTGCCGACAGCTACACTGGCCTCACCGGAAGCCTTGAGCAGATAATCGGTCAGCGACGTGGTGGTCGTCTTGCCGTTGGTGCCCGTGATGGCAATCCAGTTATCGGGCGACAGGCGATAGGCAAACTCGGGCTCACCCATAATCTGGGCGGCATGCTCGCGCCCGGCCTTAAAGAAGCCCGAGAACTCCGAGATGCCCGGGCACGTCACGCATACGTCATAGGCGCCCTCGACCTGTTCGGTCCCATAGACAAACGA
Organism: uncultured Collinsella sp.; assembly: GCA_947001705.1. Lineage (GTDB taxonomy): Bacteria > Actinomycetota > Coriobacteriia > Coriobacteriales > Coriobacteriaceae > Collinsella. The sequence goes on along the minus strand of CAMQHT010000003.1, from coordinate 6,713 downwards.
CGCACCGGCAGCCTCGAGCGCACGCGTGGCGTCATTGGGCTCAGAGGTGCCGCCGCCATACACGGTAACGGCGCTTACGCGCTCTGGATGTGCCAGCGCCCAGCGGGCGACATCGAGACCGGATTTGCCCTGACCCAAAACGAGCAGGCTAAAGACATCAGCAAGAGGCATGAAAGACCACTATCCCAACTGGAAGAACAGAGCAAGGCCAACGGCACCAAATGCCGCAGCGATAATCCAAAAACGGATGACGACCTTGGTCTCGGCCCAACCCTTCTTTTCGAAATGATGATGGATGGGCGCCATAAGGAAGACGCGCTTGTGCGTAAAGTGGAAGTAGACAACCTGAATCATGACCGACAGGGTCTCAACGATAAACAGGCCGCCGATGATGAGGGAGACGACCTCGGTGTTGGTCATGATGGACGTGCAGGCAAACGCGGCGCCCAGAGCAAGCGAGCCGGTATCGCCCATAAAGATGCTCGCCGGATAGCAGTTGAACCACAGAAAGCCCAAGCAGGCACCGGCACACGCGGTACAGAAGATGGACAGGTTCACGTCTCCGTGCAAAAACGCCATGGCAGCCATGGCGAGCATGGCGATCATGGAGGTGCCGCCAGCAAGACCGTCAAGGCCATCGGTCAGGTTCACGGCATTAGAAAGACCGGCAATCATCAGCCAGCAAAAGACAATATAGAGCCACGGGAACGAATAGCCGCAGATGGTGGTCGAAAGCACGCCAAGGTCGATCGTCAACCCACCGGGAAAACGAATCTCGGGGGCGACGCCGCACCAGTTGACGGCAAGTACCGTAAAGGTGACACAGATAATGGTTAGGCCGATCATCTTGGCATGAGGCGTCAGACCGAGCGAGCGCCCATGCGTAACGGAGGTCAGGTCGTCGATCAGGCCCAGCACGCCGGTCGCCAGCGTGGCGAGCAGTACGAGTACGAGCTCGGTGGTGAGCTTGCCCATCAGCAGGCAGGTCAGCGAGATCGCGACGAGGATGACAACGCCACCCATGGTGGGCGTTCCCTGCTTAACCAAATGACGCTTGGGGCCGTCGGCACGAACCTGCTGGCCGATACCCTCGACCTTGAGCAGCTTGATCCACCACGGCATGAGCAGCAGCGCAATGACTGCGGCGATGCCAAGCCCCAAAAAAGCCTGATACGTTGGATACGAGGGATTGCCGAACATGGGCTAGCACACACCTTCCACAAAGCGGTCGAGCTCAACAAAGCGGGAACCCTTGACCAGTACAACATCATGTTTTTCAAGCGCGCCGCCCATGCGGTCGAGCACCTGCTGATAATCGGAGAACACCTGGATGCGGTCCTCGTCCATGCCCATCATGCGTGCGGCATCGGCCATAAGCTGGGCCAGCTCACCACCCACGCACGCCAGCATGTCGAGCTTCTTGGCGGCGGCATAGGCGCCCACGAGCTCATGCATGCGAGGAGCCTCATCGCCCATCTCGCCCATCTCGCCCAGGATCGCCATGCGAGACCCCGTGCACGAAAGCGAGCACAGCAGATCGAGGCCAGCAGCCATGGATTCGGCACTGGCGTTATAGGAGTCATCGATGACGCGTGCACCGCTCTTGGCGCGCTTGATCTCCTGGCGGTGTCCGGTGATCGTGAGACCCCTAAAGGCAGCATCGATCTGCTCGGGCGTCACGCCCAGGCGATAGGCAACCGCGGCGGCCTTAACGGCATTAGGAACGGACTGCACGCCGGGGATGGCAAGCATGGTATCGATCGTCTCACCCTGGCCAAAATCGAGCGTAAAGACCGGACGGCCTTCGTCATCAACGCGAACGTCGCGGGCACGGACCTCATCATCGTCCGAGACGCCGGCCAGCATCACGTCGATACCAGCAGGTTGGGCGAACGTGTCGCGAATGAACGGCGTAAAATCGTCCTCGCCGCCCAAAACCAGCAGCGGCAAATAGTCGCCGGCGGCGCACATGCCCTGGACAATCTCGGCCTTAGCGCGGGCGATGTTCTCGCGGCTGCCCAAAATGCCGATATGAGAGGTGCCGATCTTGCTCACGATGGCAAGGTTGGGATTGGCAGACAGAGACAGGCGCTCGATCTCGTGGAAATGGTTCATGCCCATCTCGAGCACCAGGACCTCGGTATCGGCCGGAGCGGAAAGCACCGTGAGCGGCATGCCGATCAGGTTATTGAAATTGCCCTTGGTGGCCCAGACACGATAGCGCTTGGCGAGCACGGCGGCGAGAACGTCCTTGGTCGTCGTCTTGCCGATGGAACCGGTAATGCCAACGACCAGGCAGCCAAGCTCCAGGCGATACGCATGCGCCAAACGCAGCAGAAACTCCTCGGGATCATCGGTCAGCAAGATGGCACAGCCCTTGTCCTGCGCCAGCGAGACCAGCTCGGCCTCGGGCTCACGCGTCATCACGACGGCGCCGGCACCCGACTGGACGGCACGGGAAGCAAAATCATTGCCGTCGACGTTTTCACCGGGAAAGGCGACGAAAATCGTCCCTTCCTCGACCTGGCGCGAGTCGATAACGCACCCGCGGCATACCCGATCGGCTTCTCCCGTCACGGTTCGGGCCCCTGTTGCGGCCGCGAGGTTGTTGACGGCGATCTCTATCATTGCAGCTCCCCTGTAAACCTAATAATGCTATCGGCGTATTGTATCCCAGCGCCGCGTATGCGTGGTGCAGGGCATGTGAACACCCCTCATATGGGACAACAAACCACGCCCCAAAGATTGTAACCCCCTACTTCGTGTGCGGGATACCCAGCACGTCGAGCGCGTTGGCCATAATGAACTGGAACGGAACCGCAGCGGCATCTGAGCCGCTCGGCGTTCCGTCGAGCGTGATATAGCACAGCACCTTGGGCGATTGTGCCGGTGCAAAGCCCATAAAGGACGACATGTAGTTCTCCTTGAGGTAGCCGCCGTTCTCGTCGGCACGTTCGGCCGTACCGGTCTTACCCGCCACGTCATAGCCGTCAACCGCGCCGCCAACGCCCGTTCCCTCCGACACGACCGTCTGCATGCACGATGTCACCTGGGATGCGGCATCCTCCGAAATTGCGCGCTCGCCTTCGCCCCAGTCCTTCTCGTCACCTTTGCTGGACTTATAGAAGTGCGGGGTCATCATCACGCCGCCGTTGGCGATGCCGCCCACGGCACGTGCGATCTCAATCGGCGAGACAGACAGCGCCTGTCCAAAGCTCATCGAGCCCAGCGTGGCGCCGTCATACTGGTCACGCTCCTTGACGATGCCCAGGCTCTCGCCCGGAAAATCGACACCAGAGCTGTGACCGATGCCCCACTTGTCCACATAGGCGGCAAAGTCGTCGGCACCGATCTTGCGCCCCACCAGGACAAAGCCTACGTTGGACGAACGGCGCATCATCTCGCGCACATCCATGGTCATGGCATAGTCGCGCTTGTCGGCATCGGTGACGGTATCGTCGCCCACCTTGATGCTCGCCGGCACCTCAAACGACGTACTCGACCGCACGACACCCAAGTCGAAGCCGGCGCCCGCCACGAGCGTCTTAAAGACCGAGCCGGGCTCGTAGGCGTCGGTGACCAGGCGCAGGTTCATATCCTCGGTCTTGGCGTTTTCCAAATTGGTCTGGTCGTAGGTCGGATACGAGCAGGCTGCCAAGATCTCGCCTGTCGTAGGATCGGTGACCAGCGCCGAGCCGTTCTTGGCCTTTGTCTTCTCGACAGCCTCTGCCAGGGCATCCTCGGCCGCACGCTGGATATTGACGTCGAGCGTCGTCACGATATCAACGCCGTCGACCGCAGCCACCTTTTTATAGGCACCGCCCGCGATATAGCTGCCGTCCCTCGCGCGCTCGCGTACGAGAGAACCGTTCGTGCCGGTCAGAAGCTTGTTGTATTGCTTTTCGAGACCCGTCAAGCCGTCGTTGTCTACATTCACTACACCCAGCACCTGCGATGCCAGATTGCCGTATGGATATACGCGCTTCATGGCCTGCTCAAAAAGCACGCCGGGCAGGTTCTTCTTCTCCAGCGCCGCAGCGTCGTCTTCGTCCACCTGGCGCTTGATATACACCCAGGTTCCATCGGACTCAACGAGCTTGCGGCAGGTCTTTTTATCGATTCCAGTTGCCTTGACCAGCGCCGACACCGTCTTGTCAACATCCTCGACAAGCTGGGGGTTCACGGCGATGTTGCGACATTCGACCGACGACGCCAGCACGTTACCGTTGCGGTCGTAGATGGTGCCACGTTTGGCATAGAGGGTCTGCGCAAGCAGGCGGCGCGCATCGGCACGCTCGCGCAGTTTATCGGCTTCGACAATTTGATAGTCGGCAAGGCGAAAGACGCCCAAGCCCAAGCCAAGCCCAATGAAGCCCATGACGGCTTTGCGGCGAGGCAGAGGCGTGCCTGTGAGCCATTCGGTCGACGAACTCTTGCGCGACCTGGTGTTATGCACTTGAGGGCCGCCCGAGCCGCGAAGTCGCGACGCCGGGTCGTTGCCACGGGACTGCCCGGCGTTGTAAGATTGCCGACCCGTTCCTTGATAACCAGAACGTCCCCGCGACGAGGGACGTCCAGAACCGCGGCCCCCATCGGAACCGCGGCGATAGTCATTTGTCATACTCAGCTACCGTCTTGCTACTGAGCGGTCGCGGTCGCGTTGGCGCCCGCGGCTGCATCCTGCGAAAAGTCAAGTGTAACGCTCTCGCTGGGCTCCACCATGCCATAAGCGCCCGCAAGGTCGCGAATGCGCGTGTCGGCGCCATAGACCGAATGCATGACCTCCAGGTCGGAGCTCTCATCGGTCGCCTTTTCGAGCGTGTTGGTAAGCTCGGCGTTGCTGTTGAGCACCTGGGCCGTAACGCCGGCGAGCGCCACGCGGGCGACGCCGATCGTCATGAAGATAGCCGCAATGATGCAAAACGTTTTAAGAACGCTCATGAAAACCGGGCTTACCGCCTGGTTTGCCTGACGGCCCGCGCCCGTGTAGACATCAAAGCGCGGCGTGCGCTGCTCACGGGGAGCAACGGGGGCCTGCGGCGTCTCACGATAGGCGGGCATGGCGTTCATATCATAGGCGAGTGCTGCGCTTGAAGTGTTGTAGCCCATGATATGCCGCCTCCCATCCCGAGTACGTTGGTAGTGTGTTTAAGCTTCGTTTATGGTGCGAGCGGGAGGTCCAATATCGCGCGGTCGCGCCTACAGACGCTGCGCCACGCGGATTTTGGCTGATCTCGCCCGAGGGTTGCGCTCAACCTCATCAGGCTGGGCAACCAAGGGTTTGCGGGTGATGACCTTGAGTATCGGCACGTTGCCGCACACGCACACCGGAATCTCCGGCGGACACGTGCACCCCTGGCTCATCTCCTTAAAGTGATTCTTTACGATACGGTCCTCAAGCGAGTGATACGAGATGACGCAGATACGTCCGCCCGGGTTGAGCCACCTGGTGGCGGCATCAAGCCCTCGTTCGAGCACATCGAGCTCGTGATTGACCTCGATGCGAATGGCCTGGAAACTTTTCTTGGCCGGGTGTCCGCCATGCCGACGAGCGGCAGCCGGGATACCCGCCTTGATGATCTCGACAAATTGGCCGGTGGTTTCGATCGGTTCTTGCTCGCGGCGGCGCACGATCTCGCGCGCGATCTGCGAGGCGAACTTCTCTTCGCCGTAGACGCGTAGAATCCGGGCGAGGTCGTGTTCGTTATAGGTGTTGATGACCTCAGCTGCGTTTAAGGTGTTATTACCCGGATCCATCCGCATGTCCAATGGGGCGTCCTCGTTATACGAAAAGCCCCTGCCAGGGATATCGAGTTGCGGTGACGAAACGCCCAAATCGAACAGGAAGCCATCGACCCCGGGCACCTCGGCCGAGCAAAGAAGCTCGTCCAAGTCGCCGAAGTTGCCCTTCAGCAGCTGGTGCGGAACGCCGGGAACCTCGCGGTCCAGACGGGCGCCAGCGGCCTCGAGGGCCATGTCGTCCTGATCGACGCCGAGCAAAAGGCCCGTCTCCCCCACCTGCGCGGCCATCTTTACCGAATGACCGGCACCGCCAAGGGTGCAATCGCAGACAACGGAGCCGCTCTTTAGCTGCAGCGACTCAAGCACTTCGCCGAGCATGACAGGTTCATGCCGATATTCTTGTGTCAAGATCCCACGCTCCATCCGTTACTCGTGCCTTGCCCTTACGAGAAGAAGAGGTCAAGCAGAGCCTCGTCGTCATCGTCCTCATCGGCCGCGGCGCGATCCCAAACCTCAAGGTGGTCGTAGTTGCCCACAACCGTGACCTCGCGGTCGAGGTTCGCCTGCTTGCGGAGAGACTCGGAAAGACCGATACGACCGGCGCTGTCCACGTCCATCGACGTGGTGCGCTTGTTGATCGCCCTCATGAGCTTCTGGTCATTAATGTCACGCGGGTTAAAACCCTCGTGGCCCTCACGACCCGCGAAGAGTCCTTCGACCCACTTATCGAAGGCCTCGGCAGAGAACACGTACAGAGCATCGACATCCAGGGCTTTGAACACGCGAACGTGCTCTCCAAGCTCCTCGCGAAGGGGTGCAGGCAGGGACAGACGACCTTTTGCATCGAGATTGCGCTCGTATGCACCAGTCATTCCCATGTGCGCCCTCCCCTCGGTTACTCAGATGGCACGTACGCGGGGAACCACCCCGCCTGTCGACGTCATTAATAATATGGGGAACCGCCCCATTTT
>CAMQHT010000002.1 GCA_947001705.1 uncultured Collinsella sp. | reverse complement strand
CCTACGGGGGCCACATCGTGCTCATATGCGGATGGGACGGCGGCACGGCCGACATCCGCGACCCAGACGAGGGACAAGTGAACCTGAACACAGACGAGTTCGCCAGCGTATCGTGGGCGTACTTCATCGCTATAGGGAGTGATTGACGGTGCAGGGCATCGACATCAGCAACTACCAGAGGGGCATCGACCTCGACAAGGTCCCGTTCGACTTCATGATCTGCAAGGCGACCGAGGGCACCGGAATCGTCCACGACACCTGCGACGGCTTCGTCCAGAAGGCCAAAGCGCTCGGGAAGAAGTGGGGCTTCTACCACTTCCTGAACGGCGAAGACCCGGTGAAGCAGGCCGAGTTCTTCGTCTCACAGACCAAGAACTACTTCGGCAACGGCGTGCCCGCGCTCGATTACGAGATGTACGGCATGGTCCACGGGGCCGCCGGTGCCAAGAAGTTCCTCGACCGCGTCCATGAGCTGACGGGCATCCGATGCGCTGTCTACATGAGCCGCAGCGTCTGCACCGAGGACGACTGGAGCGCCGTGGCCAAGGACCACCAGCTGTGGGTCGCCCAATATGCCAACACGGAGCGCACGGCATACCAAGCGACCCCGTGGCTGCCTTCCGGCGGCTTCGGCGCGTGGGACGAGTGCGCGCTCCACCAGTACAGCTCCAACGGCCGCCTCGACGGATACGCCGGGCCGCTCGACCTCGACATCGCGCACCTCGATGCGGACGGCTGGGACAGGGTGGCGAACCCCAAGGGCCTGCCCGTGCCCGATGCCAAGCCGAGCGGCACGGTCCCGCAGCCGCAGGAGACGGCGCTCGAGCTGGCCGCCCGCGTCATGGACGGCACCTACGGCAACGGAGACGCGCGCAAGAAGGCGCTCGGGGACCGCTACGACGAGGTGCAGGAGTTGGTGAACTACATCCTGAAGACGGGGGCCACGGAGCTGGCCGACGCGGTAATCCGTGGGCAGCTCGGCAGCGGCGAGCTTCGCAAGCGCGTGCTCGGCGGGCGCTACGCGGAGGTGCAGGGCGTGGTCAACGACCGCCTCGGGGCGTCGTCCAAGAAGACCTACACGGTCAAGAGCGGCGACACGCTCTCGGGCATCGCCGCCAAGTACGGCACAGACTACCGGACGCTGGCCAAGGCGAACGGGCTGGCGAACCCGAACGTGATCTACCCCGGCCAAGTTTTGGTGGTCGGATAGCCAAAAGGAAAGGGGAGGCTCCTCGTGGGGCCTCCCCTTTTTCAGTAGTTGCTATTTTAGGCGGCCCGAGAAAACCTGATGAACACGGAGCGCCCGAGCGCCAGTACCTGTGTTCGACTATCTTTTGAAACGGGGCACCACAGAATCTGTGAAGCCCGTTACCAATTCGGTAGCGGGCTTTTTGCTACCCATACGCCGGGATTCGAACCCCGAAGGCATAAAATCACACTGTCATCCAAGGGCCCGTGGACAAAAAATAGCAAATATGAGTACTGTTACCAATTTAGTAACAGCGATTTCATGCCATCAGAAGGCGATTTGGACACAAGGCGTCCTACGGCGGAGGAATTGCAGGCATTTATCAGCTAAGTACTTGGACATATGTTGCGTAACACTGCATATTTCGCAAAAAGATAATGCTACAGGGCTTGTGACAGTACTCATATTTGACGTTTTTTGCCCACGACCCCTTATTGTGTGGGCGAATCAGTTGCAAAGCGGGATCCAAAGCGTCCTTCGCAAACAAATAGCCGGGGCCCGCGCGATGCGGACCCCGGCTCAATACCGTGACGATATGTCAGTTACGCTCTACACGTAGAACAGGATGTCGTCGTAGGTCGGGACCGGCCAGTAGTCGGCGGCCACGATCTCCTCCATGGCGTCCACGGCGGCACGCAGCGTATCCATAGCGGGAACGACCTCGTGCGCGTACACGTTGGCCTGCTCCTGGCCATCGAGAGCCTCGGCCTTCTGATGTACGGCGTCGAGCGCCTTGATGGAGTCGTTGATGGCGGTGATGCCGTTGCAGAGCTTGTTGAGCGTGTTCTGCTCGCACTGCATGGCAGCATCGGCGCCGGCGGCACGGATAGCCTCAAGGCCCTTAGCGACCTTGGTGGCATAGGCGGTAATGACCGGGCGATAGGTACGACGCGCCTCGCGAACCATCGTGGTAGCCTCGATGTTCATGAGCTTGTTGTACTTCTCGAGCTTGCAGTCATAGCGGCACTGGGCCTCGGCCTTGGTCAGGACACCCGTCTCCTCAAAGAGCGCAATGGCCTTATCGGAAACAAAGGCGGGAAGAGCGTCGGCCGTGGTCTTGTTGTTGGCAAGGCCGCGCTTCTCGGCCTCGATGGGCCACTCGTCGGAGTAACCGTCGCCGGAGAACAGGATGCGCTGGTGATCGGTCAGCACCTTCTTGCAGTACTCGAGCGCGGCGTCCTGGAACTTATCCTCGGGCGTACCCTCGAGCGCATCGGCGAAGGACTTGAGCGACTTGGCAACGGCGGCATCGAGCACCAGGTTGGAGTCGGAAACGTTTTGCTCGGAGCCGCAGGCACGGAACTCGAACTTGTTGCCGGTGAAGGCGAACGGGGAGGTGCGGTTGCGGTCGGTGTTGTCCTGCATCAGTTTGGGCAGGGTATCGGCGCCCAAGTCAAGCACGCCGCGCGTGGCATGGACGGAAGCCTTGCCATCGATGATCTTCTCGACAACCTCGGTAAGCTGGTCGCCCAGGAAGATGGACATAATCGCCGGAGGAGCCTCGTTGGCGCCCAGACGATGATCGTTGCCGGCCGAGGCAACGGAGGCACGCAGGAGCTCCTGATAGTTATCGACGGCCTCGATCACCGCGGTGAGGAAGACGATGAACTGCAGGTTGTCGAGCGGGGTGTCGCCCGGGTCGAGCAGGTTCTCGGACTCGGTGCCAAGCGACCAGTTGTTGTGCTTGCCCGAACCGTTGATGCCCTCAAAGGGCTTCTCGTGCAGCAGGCAGACCAAGTCGTGACGGGAGGCGATGAGCTTCATCTTCTCCATCATGACCAGATTCTGGTCGATGGCCTCGTTGACCTCGCCGTAGACAGGGGCGAGCTCATGCTGGCAGGGAGCGACCTCGTTGTGCTTGGTCTTGGCAGGAATGCCAAGCGCCCACAGTTCATCGTCCAGGTCCTTCATATAGGACGAGACGGTGGGGCGGATAGCGCCAAAGTAGTGTTCCTCGAGCTCCTGGCCCTTGCAGGGAGCAGCACCAAAGAGGGTGCGCCCGGTGATGACCAGGTCCCTGCGCTTGCGGTAAGCGTCCTTCTTGATCAGGAAGTACTCCTGCTCATCGCCCACGGAAGGAACGACCTTCTTGGGGGTCTTACCAAACAGCGCCAAAACGCGCTTGGACTCACGCGAGAGTGCGGTCATGGAGCGCAGCAGCGGGGTCTTCTTGTCCAGGGCCTCGCCCGTGTAGGAGCAAAAAGCCGTGGGGATGCACAGGACATCGTCCTTAATGAATGCGGGGCTGGTGGGATCCCAAGCGGTGTAGCCACGGGCCTCGAAGGTGGCACGCAGGCCGCCGTTGGGGAAGCTGGAGGCGTCCGGCTCGCCCTGGATGAGGTTCTTGCCCGTAAACTTGGTAATGGCGGTGCCGTCGTGGTTGGGCTCGAGGAAGCTGTCGTGCTTCTCGGAAGTAATGCCCGAAAGCGGCTGGAACCAGTGCGCGTAGTGCGTAGCACCCTTGGAGATGGCCCAGACCTTCATGGCGTGGGCAACGGCGTTGGCCACATCCAGGTCAAGCGGCTCACCGTCCTCGAGGGTTGCAGCAAGGCGCTTCCAAATGTCCTTGGGGAGGTAGTCCTTCATGACTTCCTCAGAGAACACCATGGTCCCGAAGCGGTCAGTAAGTTCGGCCATACGGAACTCCCTTCGTATCGGCACCGCGTGAGAAGCGGTGTTGATTACTAACGAACGAGTCATAGATTAGGCTCGTCGTGTTTCCGCAACATTACCGTTATGTTGCTGTCACGAAACCAATCAATGAGGTTACCGCATCGCGGCGGCGTTGCCGCCCTCAACAGCCAATCAACTGTATAAATTGCAGACCTCTCCCCATGGTTTAAGGGTAGTCAATTTGGGATGGGGCTCTATTAACTGGTATTTCGCATCAGATACCAGTCTTTATAGCCCCATCCTAGATTGACCGCTCTGCTATAGGGAATGTCGATAGCAAGGCATCTTTGATTGGTATCCCCGAATAGCGAGTGAAACTCCACCGTGACACAGTGGTGCTGTAGAATCCTTACAACACATCACACTATTACGTATCTAAAGGAGCACGATATGCGCGTCGACGAGGTTTTTAAGCAGGCGGCATCCCGAGGCACCGCGCCCGTTTCGTTTGAGATGTTCCCGCCTAAGGGCGAGCTGACCCTCGACACGGCTCGCGAGGTGGCGGGCAATCTGTGCAAGCTTTCGCCGAGCTTTGTCTCGGTCACCTGCTCGGCCGGCGGCTCGGGCAACGGCGCCACCACCGCCCCCATCGCGCATATGATTACGAGCGAATTCAATACGCCCTCGGTGGCGCACCTTACCTGCGTGGGCCGCTCGCACGCCGATATCGTCGCCAAGATCGACGAATACCGCTCCGCCGGCGTAGAAAACATCCTGGCCCTGCGCGGTGATCTGCCCACTGGCGCGACCGAGGATGACAAGCCCGCCTCGGACTACGCCTACGCCCGTGACCTCATCCCCGAGCTTGTCGACGCCGGCTTTTGTGTGGGCGCCGCGGCCTACCCCGAGGGCCACATTGCCTGTGAGGACCTCAACGCTTCGGTCGAATACCTCAAGCAAAAACAGGACGCCGGCGCGAGCTTCTTTGTGACGCAGCTCTTCTTTGACAACGAGTGCTTCTACCGTTTTCGCGAGCTTGCCGACAAGGCGGGCATCACCGTGCCCATTACCGCGGGCATCATGCCGTTTATGGGCAAGTCGCAAATCAGCCGCATGGTCTTTATGTGCGGCGCGTCGCTGCCCTCCCCCGTCATCAAGATTCTCGCCAAGTACGAGAACGACCCCGAGAGCCTGCAGGCAGCCGGTGTAGATTATGCCGCCCGTCAGCTTTGCGACCTTAAGGAGCACGGTGCCGCCGGTCTGCACCTGTACACTATGAATCGTCCTGCGATCGCCGCGACCATTATGGAGCGCCTGGGGTAATGGAAAAACCGCACATCGATACAACCGCTGTCGAAGTGCCGGCCGACCTTGCGTCGCCGGCGCTTTACCGTGTCGATGCTGCGCACCATCCCCGTGTCGACCGTGCCGAGATGCTGCGGTATCTGGGTTACGGCGGCCAGCAGATTGAGCCCGAGCTGTCACGACGTATTGAGCTTGTGGTCGAGCGCCTTGAGCTGGACATTGAGCCCCGCGGCGTGCGGCGCGTGTTTACCGTCGATGCCACGGGCGTGGACGAGCAGGGAGAGCCTTGCATCCGTCTGGTTGGCACCAACGTTGAGCTGCGCGGTCGCGACATCTATCGACATCTCAAAGACGCACGCTTTGCCGCGCTCATGGCATGCACCCTCGGCATGGACGCCGAGCGTCGCCTGCGTACCACGGGAGCCCAGCAGCCCCTGGAGGGAGCCGTGCTCGACGCCGCATGCTCTGCCTATGTAGAAGCCGCCGTTGAGCAGATGGACCAGCAGGTTAAGGCTGCGGCCGCCGCACACGGACTCGCCGGTAACTGGCGCTTCAGTCCCGGCTACGGCGACTGCCCGCTTACGGCACAGCGCTCAATCGTGGACGCGCTCAACGCCACGCGGCTCATCGGGCTTACCATCACGCCCACCAGCCTGCTCATGCCCACCAAGAGCGTGACCGCGGTGATCGGTCTGTTCGACGGCGAGGTCCACGACGCCCAGAGCCGCCCCACCTGCAATATCTGCCGCATGCGCGAGCACTGTCGCTTCCGCGCCGCCCACACCACCTGCTATTCCAGCCATTAGGAGCCCTCGATGTTTACTCCGCTTATCACTCATGATTCTGACGGCACTGCATTGGCGGCGCCTGTTGATGCTGCGCGCCGCAACGGAGCTGCATACAAGACGCGCACGATCGACGACCTTCGCATTAAGGACGATCGTCTGCGCGCCGCCATCGAGGGCACGGGACACCTGCTGTTCGACGGCGGCATGGGTACCATGCTGCAGGCGGCCGGCATGAAGGCCGGCGCCCTGCCCGAGCTGCTCAACTTTGAGGAGCCTCAGGTCATTACCGACATCCAGCGTCAGTACGTCGAAGCCGGCTGCGACGTGATCACCGCCAACACCTTTGGCGCCAACGCCCACAAGCTCGACGGTACCGCCACCGTGGCAGATGTCTTTGCCGCCGCTGTCGCCTGCGCCCGCGCGGCCGGCGCCCACTACGTCGCCGGCGATATCGGCCCCATCGGCGCGCTGCTTCGCCCCTTGGGTACCCTCAGCTTCGACGAGGCCTATGACCTCTTTGCCGAGGAAGTGCGCGCCGGCGTCGCCGCGGGCGTGGACCTCTTTATTATCGAGACTATGACCGACCTGGCCGAGATCAAGGCGGCCGTCCTCGCCTGCCGCGAGAACTCCGACCTGCCCGTCTTTGCCACCATGACCTTTGAGGAAGACGGTCGCACCTTCCTGGGCACGAGTCCCGAGGTTGCCGCCATCACGCTCGATGCCATCGGCGCCGACGTTTTGGGCATCAACTGCAGCCAGGGACCGGCCGAGCTCCGAGGACTCGCCGCTCGCATGCTCACCGTTACGGACAAGCCCGTTATGGTGCAGGCCAACGCAGGACTGCCCCACGTGGACGACGACGGCAACACCGTCTTTGATATCCAGGCGCCCGAGTACGCCGTGGCCGTCGCCGGTATGATTGAGGACGGCGTAAGCGTCGTGGGCGGCTGCTGCGGCACCACGCCGGCGCACATGGCAGCGCTGCGCACGCTTATCGATAACCACACGCCCAGTCCGCGCCACCGCAAGCCCAGCATGTCGGTCACAAGCGCCCAGACCGTGGTGGACCTCCCCTGCGACGGCCACAAGATCGCCGTCATCGGCGAGCGCATCAACCCCACCGGCAAAAAGCGCCTGCAGCAGGCCCTGCGCGACGGCGACCTGGACTACGTGGTGAGCCAGGGCATCAGCCAGCAGGAGCAGGGCGCCGACATCCTGGACGTCAACGTGGGCCTGCCCGAGATCGACGAGGTCAAGATTATCCAACAGGCCACCGAGCAGCTCCAAGGCTCCACGCTGCTGCCGCTGCAGATCGACTCCACCGACCCCGCCGCCGTCGAGGCCGCCGTACGTCGCTACGCCGGCAAGCCCATCATCAACTCGGTCAACGGCAAGCAGCAGATCATGGACGAGATCTTCCCGCTGGTCGCCCACTACGGCACCAACGTTGTCGGCCTTACGCTCGACGAAGGCGGCATCCCCGATACCGCCGAGGCCCGCTTTGCCATCGCCGAGCGCATCGTGGCCGAGGCTGCCCGCTACGGCATCGGCCCGGACCGTATCCTCATCGACTGCCTGGTCATGACCGCCTCGACCAATCAACGCCAGGCCGAGCAGATCCTGCGCGCCATGTCCCTGTGCAAGGAGCGCCTGGGCGTCAAATGCGCGCTCGGCGTGTCGAACATCAGCTTTGGTCTGCCTGCCCGCCCGCTGCTGGGCTCGGTCTTTTTGGCCGCCGCCTTTGGCGCGGGCCTCGATGCCCCCATCATGAACCCGGGCTCCAAGCGCTTTATGGACACCGTCTACAGCTATCGCGTCCTGAGCGTTGAGGACGAGGGCTCGACCGGATACATCGAGCGCTATGCCGGCTGGACCGATCCGTATAAGATCGCCGCCAACCCGGCAGCGGCTCAGGCCGCATCGACCGACACCGTGCCCGCTGCCGGCACCGCCGGCACCGACGGCAACGACGACCCGATTCGTCGCATGGTCGTCTCGGGCCGCAAAGGCGAGATCGCTGCCGAGACCGAGCGTCTGCTGGCAGACCACGACGCCATGGACCTTATCAACAACCACTTTATCCCCGCCCTCGACGAGGTGGGCGTCCTCTTTGACCAGGGCAAGTTCTTCTTGCCGCAACTCATGGCCTCGGCCGAAGCCGCACGCGTGGGCTTCGACACCATCAAGCGCCTGATGCCCGCCGGCGAGATCGCCGACAAGGGCAAGATCTGCGTGGCCACCGTCAAGGGCGACATCCACGACATCGGTAAGAACATCGTCAAGATGCTGCTCGATAACTACGGCTATACCGTCTTTGACCTAGGCCGCGACGTCGACCCGCAAGAGGTGCTCAAGACCGTGCGGGAGCGTGACATCAAGCTCGTCGGCCTCTCGGCGCTTATGACCACCACGGTCGTCGCCATGGAAGAGACCATCAAGTTGCTCCATGCCGAGGCTCCGGGCGTCAAGATCATCGTAGGCGGCGCCGTGCTCACCCCCGAATACGCCAAGCAGATCGGCGCGGACTACTACGCCAAGGACGCCGCCGAAAGCGCGCGCATCGCCGAAGAGGTCTTTGGGCAGTAACACAACGGAAACAACCGAGCACCAAAACGTGCCGCATGCGCCACTTGGCACGTGCGGCACGTTAGAATAGAAAAGACTATGCTCGTTTTGGCAGATAGGAGCGCAAGGATGGCGATCACGCCCGCAGAAATCGCGGAAACCCGCGGCATGGTTGAGGAGCAGAACCTCGACATCAGGACCATCACCATGGGTGTTTCGCTCATGGGTTGCGGTGACGAGAACCTCGACCGCATGTGCACGAAGATCTACGACCACGTGACGCACACGGCTGAGCATCTGGTCGAGACCGCCGAGAACCTCGAGCGCGAGTACGGTATCCCCATCGTCAACAAGCGCGTTTCCGTCACCCCGGTGGCCCAGATCGCCGCGTGCTGCAAGGATGAGGACCTCACCCCCATCGCGCACGCCCTCGACCGCGCGGCCGAGACGCTCGGCATCGATTACCTGGGCGGCTTCTCCGCGCTCGTCCAGAAGGGCATCGGCGACGCCGATCGCCGCGTTATCCAGTCCATCCCCCAGGCACTCGCCACCACGAGCCGCGTCTGCTCCAGCGTCAACGTCGCCAGCCTGCGCGCCGGTATCAACATGGATGCCGTGCTCATGGCCGCCCAGACCATCATCGATGCCGCTAAACTCACGGCCGACCAGGATTCCGTCGGCGCTTCCAAGTTTGTCTGCTTTGCCAACATGGTCGAGGACTCCCCGTTTATGGCGGGCGCCGTCCACGGCGGTGGCGAGGCCGACGCCGTCATCAACGTAGGCGTCTCGGGCCCCGGCGTTATGGCCGCAGCCTTGGAGACGCTGCCCGATTCCGCCTCGATGATGGAAGTCGCCGAAAAGATTAAGCAGACCGCCTTTAAGATCACCCGTGCCGGCGAGCTCATGAGCCGCGAGGCCGCCCATCGTCTGGGTGTCGAGAAGGGCATCGTCGACCTGTCGCTGGCTCCCACGCCTGCCATCGGCGACTCCGTCGCGCGCATCCTCGAGATCATCGGCGTGGGCACCTGCGGTGGCCCGGGCACGACCTGCGCGCTCGCCATGCTCAACGATGCCGTCAAGAAGGGCGGCGTCATGGCCAGCTCCAGCGTGGGCGGTCTTTCCGGCGCCTTTATCCCCGTGTCCGAGGACGCCGGCATGATCGCCGCCGTCGAGGCCGGTGCGCTTTCGCTCGAGAAGCTCGAGGCCATGACCTGCGTGTGCTCCGTTGGCCTGGACATGATCGCCATCCCCGGCGACACCCCGGTCGAGACCATCGCCGGCATCATCGCCGACGAGATGGCCATCGGCGTCATCAACAACAAGACCACGGCCGTCCGCGTGATTCCCGCCATCGGCAAGGGCGTGGGTGACTGCGTCGAGTACGGCGGCCTGTTCGGCCGTGCACCCATCATGCCGGTGAACCCCAACGCCGGCACCGTGCTTGCCCATCGCGGTGGACGCTTCCCAGCGCCGCTGAACTCGCTGAAGAACTAGCCTAGGGATACGAGGCGAGGAGCCCCGCCGCCGGGCGGCAGACATATAAGGTCGCCTGCTCGGACAGTCCTGACTCGCACGGAGAGCACATTAAGTGCTCTCCGGCTCGTGCGGAACTCGCGATCGACCTTATATGTCTGCCGCCCGGCGGCGGGGCTCCCGCACATCTCAACCTTGGCTGAGTTCTGTCCCATGTTGCAGTTGCTTCGCTCCTGCACCACATGGTTGATACGGCGGTTTGGCGTTGGATCGGTTCTTTCTGATATATGCTGGTTGCGGCTCTTCTTTTGGGAGGAGTCGCTTTTTTGTTGTGAGGGGGATGGCCCGTGGCTGATGGTGTAATTCAATCTGAGCTGCTTTCTGCGGATTGGAATGGCGAATGGATGCGTCTGCAAGCTGATCGGCGGCGGGCTGATGATTCTTTTGAATGGGATAAGCGGGCTCGGCATTTTCGGCCGTTGGAGACTGCCCCGTATGCCCGGGACTTTATGAAGCTGTTGGCGTTAAAGCCTGGTGAATCGGTGCTTGATATGGGGTGTGGGGCTGGGTCGATTGCTATTCCGCTTGCTCAGGCTGGGCATCCTGTGATTGCGGCTGATTTCTCCCCTGCCATGCTGGGCACCCTTGATGCTGGCATTGAGTATTACGGACTCGAGGATCTTATTACGCCGCTTGAGCTTGCTTGGGATGATGATTGGGATTTGGTTGGACCGGTCGCGAAAGCGGTGGATGTTGCCTTTGCCAGTCGGTCGGTTACCACGACCAACCTAAAAGGCGCGCTTGCTAAGCTTGATCAAACGGCTCGTCGGCGTTGTGCTGTCACGATGGTCGCCAACTCCAGCCCACGCTATGACCTGCACCTAATGAACGCCATCGGTGCCTCGGTTACCTGCAGTAATGGCTTTGTGTATGCCTTTAATATCCTCATTCAGATGGGTGCCCTGCCGCAGGTTACGTACTTTGAATCGCCTCGTCGCGATACCTTCGATAGCCTTGAGGCGGGCATGGCGGACTTCTCCCGCATGCTCGAGCACGGTAACGAGGATAAGATCGACCGTCTGCGCGTCTACGTCGCTCAGCATATGATTGAAAATCCCCATGCCGGCGAGCCAGGGTCCAAGGGCGTGCCGCAGGGGCGCTACATGCTCGACCACGTCCGCAAGGTCCGTTGGGCGTTTATTGCATGGGAGCCGGTCTCTTCGAGCCGTCCATAGACCGCTTTCGGCCGCCGTACACGTCCGCCTGCAACCCGCGTTGTTCTCCCGTTCGGCATCCGCATTCTTTGCGAACTGGGCAAACGCGCCCCACACCGCGCCGTTCCTGCGCTATCGTGGGACAGCTCACGTAGATTAAGGCCCCGTCGCGGGGCGCCCCATACATAGAAAGCGAGAACCCATGGCACTGACAGGAGCCCAGGTCAAGCAGCTTCGCAGCATGGCCCATCACCTCAACCCCGCCATCATCATCGGTAAGTCCGATGTCAACGAGGGCACCGTCGAGCAGACGGTCGCCTACCTGGAGAAGCACGAGCTCGTTAAGTGCTCCGTGCTCGATGGCTCCAGTCTTTCCGCCCGCGAGGCCGCCGAAGAGCTCGCTGAGCGCTGCCACGCCGAGGTCGTCCAGGTCATCGGCCGCAAGTTCTCGCTGTATCGCGAGTCCTCGCGCAAGGACATCGAGAAGATCAAGCTCGTCTAAGAGCCAATGATCCGGCGAGCCAACACATAGCAAGCTTACGGGTGCCCAAGTACTTCGGGCGCCCGTTTTTTATCGCTCGACCAGCACGCGATTGAGCCGTCCCTCCACCAAGCGCTCGTATAGACGCCGCGTCTCGGGCTCGGGCACGCCATTGACCTGCTCCCTCAGATGGTGCATATGCCCGCTGTACAGCTCGACGATATCGCGCCGCCGCCCCGCCGCACTGTAGACGCGCATGGCGCAGCGCACCATATCCTCACGCGCCGTTTCCTGCCGAAGCCCCGACTCCGCCAGCCAAATCGCCGACTGCAGGTCGTTTTCTTCTAGAGCGGCATTTGCCCCCTTAATCATGCAATCGATGTACTTTGACTGCATAATGCGCCGCATGCGCAAAAAGTAGGTTGGATTACAGCCATTGGGAACATACAGCGGTCCGGCATAAAGCTGCTCAATCTTAAGGCACAGCTCAACTAAATGGGGCCCGCGCGCACCCGTGCGATTTCCCAAAACCTCGCGGCTTATCTGGTCAAACAGCCGTACATCGGTCTTGACGTAGTCGCCGTTGAGTCCGATGCATTCATTTTGGATGAGCACACACGACTTGCCATCCGGCGTCGGTCCCAAAGCCGACCGCAAGCGCGATATCGTCGAGTACAGGTTGTTGCGGGCGCTATTGAACTCGGCATGGGGCCACAACTCCATTGCCAGCGTCTCGCGGTCGACGAGCGCATCCATGCCCAGTGCAAGCCGCTCGGCAAGCGTCGCCGCCTTCTTGCGGCGCCACATTTTGTCCGTGATGGGAAACCCGTCGCGCTCGGCGCGGAACGCACCAAACATGCGAATCTCGATATGGTCGATGGTATCAACGGCTTCAACCTCGCCAGCCTGGAACAGGCGCTCGCCCTCCCCTTCCAAATCGTCGCGCAGCGAGTACCGCGACAGCTCGCGCACGGGAAGCTTCTTGCGAATCCTGGTCGCCGGCTCGCCCAGACAATGCATGGCAAGGCGCGCAAAGAGCCGATACGATGGTTCCAGAATCCCCGCGCGATTCATGGACATCCAGGCCGCAAGATCGCTATCTCGCCCCGCGCAAGCCAAATGCAGCGCCACCATCCAGGCTTCTGCACCACCAACCTGCGTCTGGCTTATATCGAGCAACTCCGCTTCCTCGCGTACCGAAACCATCGAGGTGTTACGCAGATACGCCGCGCGCTCCAGCAGCAATGCGTTATCGCGCATGTACGCAATCGACTCCTCGGCAAGTTTGAGCACTTGGACCGCACGGAACTTTGCATTAACCGGCCGTCCCTCTGCCAGCGACTGCCAGCCTTCTAGCAACAGGCCAAACAGCTGAATCTGGTTGTCGCGCATGCGCACGGCAAAACGATCGAGCTCGTTGAACGCCGCGTCGTCGGTTACCGGCAGGCCGGAAAGGAGCCGCCGTGCCGCCAACACCATGCGCACCCAGATAGCCATCGCCTTAAGCCCACGCACGTCGAGCGCCTCCCGCACCACCGTCATCTCGTCGTCGCGCTCGTCGGTTCCCGTAAACGACCCGTCAAAGAGCTCCACCAGCATGCTATCGGCCCGTATAACAATCCCCGCGATGTCGAGCTCACAGTCGTAGGCCTTGCTCGTTTTGAGCTGCTGTAGAACGCCGCCGTCATCTCCCCGCTCGGTCAGGCAGCGCTTGACCTCGATATGCGCGGACAACATATCGAGTGCGGTATGGGATGTCTCGATTTCTGGCACGGCCAGGTTCGTAGGAAGCCCAAGCCCGTTGTCCCCATAGCAAACAGCCGTCAGTGTCTGGGCCACTCTCCATGAAACAGGGTCTATTTCGCAGGCCGCCCGTTCGCCCCCGCGCTCGATGACCGATGCCATATAGCGAGCGAGCTTTGTATTGGACACGCTGACCGCTGCCAAATACACGCCGAGCGCCTCGGCAGGCGTTGGCTCTGGAGCCGGATCCTCGGCATCGATCGTGCCCAGCGCTGCTCGGCAGATATCGGCCCCGTGCCCCGTCAGAGCCAGATCGACCCCATACTGCCCAGCAAGTTCAAGGACCGCATCACGGTCCAAAAAGGCGTCCGCCAGGCCCATCGCCGCATCGCATCGGCCCGCCTTAAGCAAAATCCGGGCCGCCCTCGGAACAAGTTCGGGGCGAACCTCGGCCACCAACTTACGCAAGCGCAAGCGTCCGTTATCCTCCGTGCCCAGACACGTAAAACTCCGCTCGGCGGGGTCCAAGCCAAAGATCGGGTAGTCGCGTACGAAGTAGGACTGGTCGACCATCGATAGTCTCACCCCGCAAGCCTCGAGTTCTGCGATATTGCCCTCGCTCATCAAAATCATGAGACATGCCACGCAAAACAGCGCATTATTGTCGAGCGAAGCCAGATCGACAAGTGCCGCGCCATATACGTTGACAATCTCGTTTTCGAGCAGACCGGCTACGTCGCCTTGGCCATACAGACCCGTCTGCAATGCCGAAACGAGCTCGGGCACGCCCTGCGTGAGCTGATAAAAGTCGAGCGATGTGCTGATCGAAAACGCCGATGCCCACGCCGAATACTCATAGGCATGCACCTTGAGCATCTGCGCATTGATCTTAACCGAATCGCCCAGCCCATGAATCAGTTGACGATTTGAAGGACGGCAGGAGATAAAGACCCCTACCCCCATAGCGCGCAGGCCGCGAATCCTGTCGATGAGGTCTTCGGTATCGTGCTGATCGAGGTTTGGCACATTATCAATCGCGATAAGGGAGTGCGGTTTGTCTTTGAGTTCTTCGGTAACCACCTCGAGCTGCATAAACACCTCGCGCCCAGTGGCGCGATCGGCCTCGATAATCCGCACGGGGCCTCGCGTCGGGTCGCATTTAACCTCATGGGTGTACTGCAGCAGCACCGAGGTCTTCCCAAACCCGTCGGGCGCATAAAGAACCACGATGCCAGCCTTTCGGCCCTTGGCGATAAGCTCATTCATCAAGCGTTCGCGTCGCACCATATAGCCTCCGCCCAGCGGCATCAGCTCGAGGTCGTCTATACTGTCCAAATCGTTTACCATGCCCGCTCCTCAACTCGACCGTATGGACACTGTAACCGCAAGACCATACAAGCCGCGCTATGAATAGAGCGACCTTGTGTTCTAGGTTGTCTTTTGGTACGCAAGCGGCAAGTTTTTGTACAGCGAGGGCCGATTGTTATTAATCCCCCGACTAATCGGTCTTTAAGCAGGTAAATGAGCTTGTCAGCTTGTCCCATCTAAACGGCAGTGTAACGCAGATGAACAAGGTTCAGCTATGTCATTCAACTCGCCTAGCACCCGCTACCGTCTACGACCTTTTAGTGGCATTTTTGCATAGAATCTGGTATGGAATGAATCAAACTGTTGGGCATCCGGCATTCGTCAAGCTTGCGGCAAGATTTTGGTCAAGTGGGCGGAAAGGGATAGCAAAAAGGCCCCCGCAAAGCGGAGGCCTTAGGCAAGGCTATGTCGAGGTGCAGGATTCGCGCTACTCGCAGAGCGAAAGGGCGGCCTCGTCGGCAACGACAACGCAGTTGGTGTGCAGCTGCAGGATCGAAGCCGGGCACGCGGGCGTAACCGGACCATAGCACATGTCATGCACGGCCTGAGCCTTGGCCTCGCCGTTGGCGACGACCAGGATCATGCGGGCATACATGATGGTCTGGGTACCCATGGTGTAGGCCTGACGGGGAACGTCGTCGATGCTGTCGAACAGGCGGCTGTTGGCCTGAATGGTGCTCTCGGTGAGGTCGACACAGTGCGTGCCCTTGGAGAAGTGGTCATCGGGCTCGTTGAAGCCGATGTGGCCGTTGTTGCCAATGCCGAGCAGCTGCAGATCCGGGTAACCGGCGGCGGCGACGATCTTGTCGTACTCGGAGCAGGCAGCGGCGGCATCGGGGTTGGAACCGTCGGGCACATGCGTGTTGTTCAGGTCGATGTTGATGTGATCGAAGAAGTTCTCACGCATGAAGTAGTGATAGCTCTGGGGATCGTCGTGCGAAAGGCCGCGATACTCGTCCAGGTTGTAGGTGCTGACCTCGGCAAAGTCGACGTCGCCCTTCTCGTACCAAGCAGCGAGCTGCTTGTAGGCACCGATCGGGGTGGAGCCGGTGGCAAGGCCCAGCACACAGTCGGGCTTGAGGATAACCTGCGCCGAGATGATATTGGCGGCCTTGCGGCTCATATCCTCGTAGTCTTTAGCTTTAATGATCTTCATTACGCGTCCTTTCTCGTACAAGAGAGGCAAGGCTCCCCTTACAAGCACTTGCCCGCGGCCCGCGTCGGCCGCAACCAACGTGTGCGGCCACCAGGGCGAGGTCGCGTAATGTATGTGTCTCGTGTCTAGCCGCGTCGAGGCCCCTGCCCGTCCACGGTGACCCGAAGCCTTTTAGCTTCGGACAACTCCCATCTTGCCACGGAGGGCGTCCTCTTTCAAGGGCGCCCTCCATAAACGTGTTTGAATTGTAGGCTAATGGCCACGTGCACTTGCTAGCGCTCGCGAGCAACGATGAGCTGGTCCATCTCTTCGACATGCACGCCAACGGAGCCCTTGATGCTCGAGAACTCAACGGAGTTGCACACCAAGATGGGAACCGTCACATCGTAGCCCTCGGCAGCAATTGCCTCGCGATCGAACTCAACGAGCACATCGCCCTTATGGACGATGTCACCCACTTGCGCATGTACGGTAAAGTGCTTGCCCTCAAGCCGAACAGTGTCCAAACCAACGTGGATGAGCACGTCCAAGCCATCGACCGTGTTAAGCGCAACAGCGTGTCCCGTGGGAAAAATGGCCTCGACCTTGGCATCAGCCGGTGCAATCACACGCGTGCCGGTAGGCTGAATCGCCACGCCCTGGCCCAAAAGGCCGGTGGCAAATGTCTGGTCGTTTACCTCGGAAAGCGGAATGACGTCGCCCGAGATGGGAGCATCCAGCGTAAGGACTCGACCACGCATACCAAAAGACCTTAGGACTTTAGTGAACATGCTCCCCCTCGGACATACCAATCGACCAAAATAGCCTTAACAGTTTACCACTTGGCACTCGTTTTTGACCATTAGGGAAGTTCGCGCTTGACAACCTCGACGATGTCGTCGACAACGCGCTGGGTCAGCTCGTGCGTCTCGGCCTCGGCCATAACGCGGACCAGCGGCTCGGTACCGCTCGGACGCACCAGAATGCGACCGCGGCCGTCAAGTTCCTTCTCGGCAGCAGCGACGGCATCCCAGATGGGCTGGCAATCGTCCAGACCAGCCTTGTTGTCGGAATGCACGTTGACGAGTACCTGCGGGTACTTCTTCATGATGCCGGCAAGATCGGTGAGGGTACGACCGGTGCGCTTGAGCACGGCCAGCAGCTGCAGAGCCGTCACCAGACCGTCACCGGTGGTGTTGTGCTCCAGGAAGATGATGTGGCCGGACTGCTCGCCGCCGATGACGGCGCCGTCCGCGAGCATACGCTCAAGAACATAGCGGTCGCCCACGGCAGTCTGGACCATCTCAAAGCCCTGCTCCTTCATAGCGATGGAGAAGCCCAGGTTGCACATGACGGTCGAGACGATCTCGGAGTTGGCGAGCTTGCCGCGGGCAGCCAGGTCGGAGCCGCAGATGGCCAGGATGTAGTCACCATCGATCTCGTTGCCCTCGCTGTCCACGAACAGCACGCGATCGGCGTCGCCGTCGTGGGTCAGGCCGATATCGGCGTGGGTGCGCAGCACGAGCTCGCGCAGAGGCTCGAGGTGCGTAGAGCCGCACTCGACATTGATGTCGGTGCCGCAGTAATCGGTGTTGATGGCATGGACCGTGGCACCCAGGCGCTGCAGCGCGGCGGGCGTAGTCTGGCAGGAAGCACCGTGACCGCAGTCGACGGCAACGACCAGGCCATCGAGCCTCAGGCCATCAAGCGTATCGATGGCGTGGTCGACGTATGCCTTGCGGGCGTCTTTCATCTTGATGATGTGGCCCACGCCGGCACCGGTCGGCAGCGTGTCGGCAGCCATGGCTTCCTCGGACATGACCCAGGCGCTGATTTCCTCCTCGACCGCGTCGGGAAGCTTCATACCCTTGCGGCTAAAGAACTTGATGCCGTTGAACTCCGGCGGATTGTGCGAAGCAGAGATGACGATACCGCCGTCGAGCTCGTTCTGGACGGTGAGCAGCGCCACGGCAGGCGTGGGGATGACGCCGCAGCAGTGCGGACGGCCGCCCTCGGCCATGATGCCGGCGGTCAGAGCGCTCTCGAGCATGGTACCCGAAAGACGCGTGTCGCGGCCGACGCAGATATCCGGGCCAAGGAACTTGGTCGCCGCGCGGCCCAGGCGAAACGCGAGGTCGCACGAGAGGTCGGCATTGGCGACGCCACGGACGCCGTCGGTACCGAAGATGTTCTGGGGCATAGGATCGCTCCTTCCCTAGCAGGCGATATGCAACCGCCCACCCTAGTCGAAAAAGAAAAGCGGGACCCGCCGAGGAATCGGCAGGCCCCGCTTGTACATTGTATCTCGTAAGGAGATAAAACCTTAGCGCTTGGAGAACTGGGGAGCGCGGCGGGCCTTCTTGAGGCCGTACTTCTTGCGCTCGACCACGCGAGCATCGCGCGTAAGGAAACCGGCCTTCTTGAGGTCAGCACGGTAGTCGCCAGCGTTCAGAAGAGCGCGAGCGATGCCCAGGCGCAGAGCGCCGGACTGACCGGAGATGCCGCCGCCATCGCACAGAGCGATAACGTCGAACTGACCGGCGGTGTCGGTCACCTTGAAGGGAGCAAGGGCGTTCTCAACGAGCTGATGACGGCCGAAATACTGCTCGGCGTCACGCTTGTTGATGGTCACCTTGCCGGTGCCGGGGACGAGACGGACGCGGGCGACGGCGTTCTTACGACGGCCGGTACCCTGGTAGACAACGGTGTTCTCAGCCATCTTTAAGCCTCCAGCTCAATCTTCGTGGGGTTCTGGGCAGCGTGCGGATGCTCGGCACCAGCGTAGACCTTAAGCTTGGTCATCTGGGCACGGCCGAGGGTGGTCTTGGGCAGCATACCGCGAACGGCGCGCTCGATGACCTTCTCCGGGTGCTTCTCCATAGCCTGGCGGAAGCTCTCAGCCTTGAGGCCGCCGTTGTAGCCGCTGTGGCGATAATAGGTCTTCGTGTCGGCCTTGTTACCGGTAAGCTGGACCTTATCGGCGTTGATGACGACAACGAAGTCGCCGCAGTCGCTGTTGGGCGTGAACTGGGGCTTGTTCTTACCGCGCAGGATCATTGCGATCTGGGTGGCAAGACGGCCCAGGACAGCACCATCGGCGTCGACGAGAACCCAGTTGCGCTGGACCTCGCCCTGCTTGGCGTAGTGAGTCGATTTCGAAATCACTTAGACTCCTCCATGTACAGTACGTGTTGTTACAGAGATTCACGGGGCTCTGCAAGTAACCCGTCCATATTACCCCGCTCGCCGTACGAGTCAACAGGTATTTTGGCTCCGACCAGAGTTTCTGCACATGTCATCCACGAGCCGTGACGTTGCAGCGCTAGCGCTCAACGAACTCTTGGATTTCCGCGAGCAGGCGCTTTGCCTCCTGACGGCCCTGGATATACAGGTCCAAAAGCTTTGCCGGATCGTGCTCGACATGGCCGACCTCGACCGGCTTTTGCGGAGCAACGACCAACGCACGGCCCTCGCGCTCATACTTCCACAGGTGCATGCGCTGGATGTTATAGCGCTCGTGGCGCGTCTCGATAGCCTCGAGCAGGTAGGGGTAGTCGGCATAGCGGGCGCGTGCGGCGGGCATAAACTCGTAGGGCTTTTTCTCGTACGAGCGGTCCTGCGTGACAATGACGACCGCACGATCGAAGCCCGCCTCCTCCAGCACGTGCTCGATGGGGACCGAATCGGCTACGCCGCCGTCGACGTATTTGTGTCCGTCGATCTCGACCGGCGGCGTCACCAGCGGCAGCGAGGTCGAGGCGCGCACGGCGTCGAGATCGAGCACGGCGCTTTTGACCGGGAGGTACGTGGCGGTTCCAAAGAGCATGTCCGTCGCGACGGCGTACATCTCGATGGGGCTCGCGTCGAACGCCTCGTTGTCAAAGGGATCCAGGCGGTCCTGGATATCGTTGAAGATAAAGTCGTAACCCACGATGGAGCCCGTGGATGCGAAGGATGCGGCACCCATGTAGCGGTTGTCATTGCAGAAGGTCAGGTTGATGCGATTGACGCGACCGATCTGGTGCGACTTGTAGTTGACGCCGTTGAGCGCACCGGCCGAAACGCCGTACACCGCCGGAATTTCGACACCGGCCTCCATGAGAACGTCGAGCACGCCGGCGGTAAACTGCCC
Source organism: uncultured Collinsella sp. (assembly GCA_947001705.1). GTDB lineage: Bacteria > Actinomycetota > Coriobacteriia > Coriobacteriales > Coriobacteriaceae > Collinsella. Next base: position 73,205 of record CAMQHT010000002.1, on the reverse strand, counting down.
ACGAAAACTGCCACCCTCCAAGACGAGCGCGACCTTGCCGGCGTTCTTTGCCTTATCTTCTGCAGTCATATTGACCTCCTGCGATTGAGTTTTGGCCTTCTTCTACCCAGTTTTGGGATGGAGGGCGCGCAGGTTTTTCGAGGCGGCAGGTGAAGCGGAAAGTGTGTCCCGGTCTGAACGCGGATTCCGGGATGCGCTTTCCGTTTGGACCGCCGTTGGGAAAGCGCGACCCGTTCTGAGCGCGGATTCCGGGTTGCAGTTTCCGCTTGAGGCGCCATCCGGAAAATGAATCCCATTCCGAGCGTCGATTCCGGGATGCGGTTTCCGCTTGAAACGTCATCCGGAAACCGCATCCCAGTCTGAACCGGAATTCTGGGATGGATTTTCCACCTGGGGCGACGTTGATGCGGGGCATGGCAGGCTGCAGTCCGATCGGCATCGCATCTGCATAGGGTTGAAGCTTTGCGCGGAGAATCCGCGTATTTGCTTCGCAAATACGCACCGGCTTCGGCCGCCTGTCGGCGTCCTCGCCCGCGGGCTAAAAACGCTTACGCGTTTTCCTAACGCCCGCGCCCTGCATAGAGTTCGATTCTCCGCGGTATCTGCAAGTAATAAAAAGACAGGTAGAGACACTTCTCTACCTGCCTGTTACGTATGGTGGAGGCGCGGAGAATCGAACTCCGGTCCACGAAAGCCCCCTGATTGGCATCTCCAAGCTCAGTCGCTGGTTTAGTCTCAGACGCTTTGCGCGCAGCGACACGCTCGCGGCGTCCTAACCGGTTCGGTCTTAGCCTGCGCCATACCGATTACGTGCGCAGGAGCATTCCCCTAAAATGACGTCGCGCCGGTGTCGGGGAAATCACCGGGTTGACGCGCCGCTATAAATTAAGCAGCGAGAGCCATAGGCTCAAAAGAAGAGTTGTTGTCAATTCAATTTGACGGTACCCCTGTTTAACGAGGCGAGGAGACCTCGGCTTGCTTCCTCTCTCAGAGCTATCGTGTCGAAACCAGTCGCCCCCGAATGTTGGGAAAGTCTGGATGGTATCGGGCCTGCAAACACCCGATAACCGTCGACTTTTCAAGGAACATACGGGGCGAGCCCCGCTTGTGGAGTGTTATCTTACCACGTTCTGAAAGCGGACAGCTGTTCTATGCACGAGCTGTGAAGACCCCAATGTGCGCCGCACTTCGCACTTTTGTTACCGATCGCGTCACGTATATTTTCGCCAAGCAAAATTGACCCGTCGAAAGGACCGTTATGGATACCAAGCAGCAACTCGTCAATGCCCTCGCAGGCCTGGGCTCAACCATTACCGAAGCTATGGATGTCATCGAGGGCTTTGTCCCCTGCGGACATCCCGCCCTCACGATATCGAACGCACTCGTCGCGCTGGACGTTGACGATGATGCAACTCTCGCCCAGCAGCTTGAGACCGTCGAGGGCTTTATCGACCACGTGAGTGAGAACCGCGGCGTGGCCGCCTACCACGGTATCGAGGTCGAGCTCGCGGGTCCCAAGGCCGATCTGTTCGCAGCAATCCGCGAGGTAGGCGCCCTTATGCAGACCGCAGGCGTCAAGAACACCCAGGTCAACGAGTGGGTCTACCGCAGTCTGGCAGCACTCGACAGCTCCGACGAAAAGGCAGCCGAGCAGCTCGCAGAAAGTCCCACCATCAAGGCCGAGCTTTTGTAAATAGCAGACGCGGGCCCCTTGGCGCATCGTCGTCCAAGGGGCCCGCGAACAGCTCGCGTCAACCGATAGCCGTGCCGCCGCGTTTGGCCAAAGCAAGAATCGGCATCATTTGACGAGGTGTCTTTGCTGCAAGATTGGCATGTTCGAGCAGTTTTCGATCGTTGGTCACCAAGTAATCAACCTGGGCGCGTTTGCATGCGGCGAGTACCAAGTTGTCCTCGTAATCGCGATGGAGCGCTAAGTATTTGTCGGCCAGCCAAAGGTCCGACGCATCTGCACCCACGGCCGTGGCGTTTTCGGTCATGTTCCGAACAAACGCCAACGCCGCATCGCCAATTGCACGGGCAGATGCCTCGTCGAGCGCTCCCCCGCTGGCAAGAACGCTACGCTTCAGTTCGTGCTGGACAACGTACAGCACGTCCTTGGCGATATGCACCGGAAAGAACAGCAACGCCCCCATCTCCGTCGCCTGCCCAATAAACGCACGCGCGGCAATCGACTCGGCATGGTCGACGCAAAACGAATCAACCCATACGTTGGCGTCCACCATGATCTTGAGAGGCGCCCCACTCACAGGATCATCCCCTTTTGGCGATAATGCTCATCCATGGCGTCGGAATAGATTGCGTCCCAATCGCGATCGTCGGATACGGGCGACGTAGCGATGCCCAAATCTGCATAAAGCCGGTCTGCCGCTGCCCACGACGCGGCGAACGGTGTATCGGGCGCGACGGCCTGCCGCCGGCCGTCGACGGCCGCAAGCACTTCCTCGCACTGCCCGCCACCCTGCGCGACCTTGGCCACCACCTTTTTGATGAGCTCGGGCAGTGACCCGCCCGAAAGCCGCAGCGCCTCCTCGGCACGGTTCTTGACCTGGCGATCTACGCGAACGTTCACCTGCGCCATGCCACTAACAGCACCCACGTCGATCCCGCTCCCTTCAATTGCTAGCCATGCTAGCACCACTATATAAAGAAGCTAGCACATGGTCAAATGCAAAAGACCTGCGCTCGGACGACACCAATGCCGTCTGGGCGCAGGCCAAATAACGTGGGCGAACACATCTGCTAACGCAGGTAAGCCTTCGCGTTGCTCAGACTGTAGGCAATCGTCGAGCCGTTGTGCAGCAGTGACGACGTCTGCGGAGTGATCATGCCGGTAATGCCCAGCGCCAGGAGCGCCGAGTTGGTAAGCATCACCTTAGAGTAGGAGCTCGTCAGACGATCAATGAGGCCCTGGCTCATGCGGCGCAAACGCACGATCGCGGCCAGATCCGTGTCGGTCAGGATGATATCGGCGACCTCCTTGGCGATGTCGCTTCCGCCACCCATTGCCAGCCCCACGTCGGCCAAACCGAGTGCCGGCGAATCGTTGACGCCGTCGCCCACCATGGCAACGTGGCGCCCCTCACTCTTAATGCGCTCCACATAGGCGTACTTGTCCTCGGGCAGCAGCTCGGCCTTAAACTCGTCGACACCCGCCTCGCGCGCAATGCGCTCGGCCGTGCGCTCCGAATCGCCCGTGAGCATAACGACATGCTTGACGCCCAGCGCATGTAGGTCGGCGATGGCCTCACGGACGCCGGGCTTGAGCGGATCCTCGATGCCGAGCACGCCGACGACCTTGCCGTCGACCGCCAGATACAGCGGCGACAGGCCTTGCATCTGGAGCTCGATTTGCTCCTTGATGTCGGACTCGAGCTGCGCACCCTCGTCCTCAAATATAAAGTGCGCCGAACCGATAATGGCGCGACGCCCCTCGATGGACGAAGCGATGCCGTGCGCCACGATGTACTCGACCGCGGCATGGCGCTCGCGGTGCTCGAGCCCGCGCTCGAGGGCGGCGTTGACCACGGCACGCGCCACCGGATGCGGGAAATGCTCCTCCAAGCAAGCGGAAAGGCGCAGGACCTCGTCCTCGCTCCAGCCGTCGGTCGTCAGCACGCAAGCCAGGCGCGGCTGCGCCTCGGTGAGCGTGCCAGTCTTATCAAACACAATGGTGTCGGCCTTGGCAAACGACTCAAAGTACTTTGCGCCCTTGACCATGACGCCCATCTTGGCAGCATCGCTCATAGCGGTCATGACGGCGACGGAACCCGTGAGCTTGAGTGCGCACGAGTAGTCGACCATCAGCGCCGCCGAGGTCTTGATAAGGCTGCGCGTGGTGAGCGCAACCAGGCCCGCGAGCAGGAAGTTCCACGGGACGATCTTGTTGGCGAGGTCCTCCATATGCGACTGGCCCTCGGACTTGAGCGAGTCGGCCGTCTGCACGAGCGAGACGATCGAGCGCAGTTTGGTCTGCGCCGTGTTGGCGCGCACGCGCACCAAGATGCTGCCGTCTTCCACGACGGTACCGGCGAACACGTCGTCGCCCACGCTGCGCTCGACGGCCAGCGGCTCGCCGGTCAGGGTCGCCTGGTTGACCATAGCGCTCCCCTGCTCGACGACACCGTCGATGCAAATGGACATGCCAGTGCGCACGGCCACCAAGTCGCCGGGCTCAAGCTCGGTGGCGGCAACGCTTACCTCGGTATCGCCGACGACCTTTTGCGCCTTGTCGGGTACATCGAGCAGCGAGTTGATGAGCTCGTTTTCGCTCATGGCGCGGGTGTAGTCCTCGAGCAGCTCGCCCACGTTGAGCAGGAACATTGTCTGGCCCGCGGTGTCGACATCACGCTTGACGAACGAAATGCCGATGGCCGAAGCGTCGAGCACGGGAACGGTCAGGCGCGGCTGCGCCAGCTCATGAAGGGCAGCGCGCAAAAATGCCATGTAACCGGCCACGACAAACACCGCACGCAGGGGCGTGGGCAAAAACCATCGGCGCGCATAGTGGGCGCCGACAAGCGTGGCAAGATCCATAACGAGCTTGTGCTTGCGCGGCTCAAGCTGCATCACGTAACCCGTCTTTGCGTCGGCAATGGCCTGAGCGTCGAGCGCACCGACGGCGGCCAGCACGGCATCGCGACACGGCTCGTCATATTCGAGCGCTAACTGGCCAATACGGCCATAGACGCGTACCTTGTGCACGCCGTCGATATCGCCGCTGAGCTTAAGAAGTGCATCGAGATCGCTCTCTGGCACAGGACCCGCCAATTGAAGACGGGTCCTGCCGGGGATCTCGCTGATAATCGAGAATCTCATAGTTTGTGCCTGGGAGCGTTACTCTGCTGCCTCGTCAGCAGCGGCCTCGCTCTGGGTGATGTAGGCCGCCTCGGCAACCATGTCGTCGACATTAGCCTTGGCCTGCTCGACCATGTCCTGGTAGCCGTTCTTGATGCGCATGCCGCACGCGATACCCTGCACGCAGGCGTTCTTTACCGGAGCGCTGGTGAGCAGCTTGATGCCAGCCGTACCAAGCAGAAAACCGCCACCAACAAGCAGGGTGTTGAACGTGGACTTCTTCATGATGTCTCTCCCTTTTGCCGCATTGGACGCGGCATGGTGCCTCAGCACCCGAGTAAACAAGTTTGCTCGAGCACGCTTTTGAAATATCTCAATTTTATCTAACTATCTAGGTCAGCCATGGCTAACCTTTTGAAAATTAACGATGCGGAGTAACCGATTGTCAATGTGACAAAGGGACTGTCCCTTTGCCCCTTCTTACAACTGCCAGGTAGCTGCTTCCTTTTGCAGCGCCACCATGCGGGCGAATTCTCCACCTGCCGCCTTGAGCTGCGCCGGAGTGCCCTGCTCGGCAACCACACCATCCATGAGTACAACGATTTTGTCGGCATTTTCCACCGTACGCATACGGTGGGCAATAACGATAACCGTCTTACCTGCAAGCAGACGGGAGAGCGCCTGCTGAACCACGGTCTCGTTCTCCACATCCAAGCTCGCCGTCGCCTCGTCCAACAGCACGATCGGCGCATCTTTGAGCAGCGCACGGGCGATGGAGATGCGCTGGCGCTCGCCGCCGGACAGCTTGGAGCCGTTCTCGCCGATCATGGTGTTGTAGCCCTGCGGCATGCGGCTCACAAACTCGTCGCAGTTGGCGGCACGCGCAGCCGCAAGCACTTGCTCATCGGTGGCGCCACGACGCCCGAGGCGGATGTTTCCCATCACCGTGTCGTCAAAGAGCAGCACGTCTTGGAACACAATGGCGTAGTCGCGCAGCAACACCTCGGGATCCACGCTCGCAACATCCACGCCGCCCACGGTGACCGTGCCTTCGGTGGCGTCCCAAAAGCGCGCGGCCAGGCGGCTCACCGTGGACTTACCGGAGCCCGAAGGACCGACCAGTGCCGTGACCTCGCCTTCCTTGGCGGTAAAGCTCACATCGGTAAGAACTTTCTCGCCGGCGCGGCCGTCCTCGCCCGCACCATAGCCAAATGCCACATGATCGAACACCACATCGTGGCCTACGGGCTCAAACTGCTCGCTGCCCCGCGCCACGGGCTCTTCCATGATGGAACGCATGCGCTTGGCCGACGACTCGGCGGCAAACAGCTCGGACATCAGCATCAGCGCCTGATCAAAGGGCGCATAGATGCGGCTCACCATAAGCAGGAAGGCAAACATCATCAAAAAGTCGACCTGGCCGGAGGCGACCATCGCAGCGCCCGTGACCAACGTGGTGGCAATCCCCAGGCGCAGGATGGCAAAGGCGGAGTTGACCAAAAGCCCATTGGCGAGCTCGCCCTTGGTGGTCTCGCGCTCCTCGGCATCGATCACGGCGTTGAGCCCCTCAAGATAATGAGCCTCCTGGTTGGTGGCGCGGATCTCGCGCACGCAGTCAAGCGTCTCCTGGATCGCCTCGGTAACCTTGACCTTCTCGGCGCGCACATGGTCGAACACCGGGGTCATGGGGCCGCGTGTCAGATACAGCACGGCAAAGGCCACGGGCACGCTCCAAAACGCCGCGATCGCCAGCTGCCAGCAAAAGAACAGCGACGCCACGAACACAATGGCGCTTGCGATGATGGCACCCCAAAGCTCTCCCAGCACGTGGCTGTAGGCGTGCTCCATGGCCTGGACGTCGCCCATAATGGTCTCGGTTAAATCGGCTAGATCACGACGGCCAAAAAACGACAGCGGCAGCTTGCGCAAGCGCTCGGCGATCTCCATACGCTGCTTGCCGCACTCCTCGTAAAAGATGCAGTAGGTGTAGTAATACTGCTGCCAGTTAGAGGCAAAGAGCAACACGAAAAAGACCAGGAGGCCGCCCACAATCGGCAGGGCATCCGGCAGGTCGGCACCGGTGGCGAGATGTTCGACAAAACCGGCCATGACCAGGAACAATAAGCCCATGCCGGCCATGGTAATGAGATTAGTGAGCGCGGTCCAGAAAATGCCGCGTTTTACGCCGGCGACGCCTTTATCGGATAGGAAGTACTTCTTTTGGAATGAGGCGAACATTTAGGCCTCGCCTCCCTTCGTGACGGCGGCATCCGCGGCAGCGGTGATCTTCCAGCTCGCGGCCTGTTCGTATTCGGCCCACATCTTGGCATACAGACCCTCTTGGGACAGCAACTCGGCATGGGTGCCAGTCTCCTGCACGCTACCTTGGTTGAGCACCACGATCTTGTCGGCCCCCACCACGGTCGAAAGCCGGTGCGCGATCATAATGACTGTGCGACCCGCCGCCAGTTTGCTAAAGGCACGCTGGATGAGCGCCTCGTTCTCGGGGTCGGCAAACGCTGTGGCCTCATCGAGCACCACGATGGGCGCGTCCTTAAGGATTGCGCGGGCGAGTGCCACGCGCTGGACCTCGCCGCCCGAAAGGTACGCCCCGCCGGCGCCGAGCATGGTGTCGATGCCCTGCGGGAGCTTGGCCACGATATCGTCGCACTGGGCCGCGGAGAGGGCCGCGCGCACTTCGTCGTCAGTAGCTGTAGGCTTGGAGGCACGCACGTTATCGGCAAGTGTTTGCCGGAACAGCTGGTTGGTCTGAAACACAAAGGCGACCTGGTCCATAAGCTCGTGCGGATCCATGTCGCGAACGTCTACACCGCCTACGAGCACACGACCTGCGGAAACATCCCAAAAACGCGGGATCAGACTGGCACAGGTTGACTTACCGCCGCCAGAGGGACCCACCAACGCGAGGGTGCTACCTGCAGAAACGCTAAAGCTCACATGGTTGACGGCAGGTGCCTCGGCACCCTCGTAGGTAAAGCTCACGTCCTCAAATCGCACGTCGCCGCCGGCGGGGTGCTTGGGCTGGGCAGGCACGGAGAGCTGCTTGGAATCCATGACGCTTCGAATGCGAGCCAGCGAATCGGCACTCATCTGAGAGGCCTCGCCCACAAACATGAGCTTGGTCATGGCCGTCGGCACCACGGCCGAAAATATCGCGTAAAACGTGAAGTTGGCCATAAAATGCGCGAAGTCCGTCTCGCCCGGCGCCAACAGCAACGCCACGGGCAACAGGAATGTCACAAGACCATTGAGCGCGGTAAGGTTGAGCACCTGCGGGCCTCGGCAGAACGTGCCCGCATAGTTTTGCGCCATGTCGGCGTATTCGGCGATCGCGTCGTGGAACGCCTTAAAGGAGTAGACCGTCTGCTGGAACACCTTGACCACGGGGATGCCGCGCACGTATTCGGTGCCGGTCTTGTTCATCTTGACCAGCGCGCCCATGTAGGCCTTCATAAACTCGGCGCCCTTGCCGCTCATCATGGTGGCCATGGCGCAAAACGAAACGGCCACCGAAATGAGGCATGCCGCGCCCAAGCGCCAATCGAGGGCGAAAAGCAGCACGAGCAAGCCCACGACCATGGCGGCGGCGCCTGCGATATCGGGCAGCATGTGTGCGAGCAAAGTCTCTGTGGAAGCGGCGCATCCGTCTACGATACGGCGCAGCTCACCGGTGGCGTGTGTGTTAAAGTAGCCAAGCGGCAGCTTAAGCAGGTGCTCGCTCGTAGTCTTGCGAATATTGGACGCGCAGCGAAACGCAGACAGGTGCGTGCACATGAGCCCCACGAAATAGACCACGATGCTTGCCAGCGCAAACCCCACGGCCCACCAGCCATACGTCGCGATGCCGCAGGCTTCGCTCCAGTTAGGTGCCACGGCGATCAGATCGCGCGCGACAAGCCAAATGCACACGTACGGGCCAAAGCTCAGCAGCTGCGAGAGCGCCGAGAGGGCCATGCCCAAATATGTTAGGAATTTACGGTCGCCGGCATATGCAAGCAGCTCGCCGATACCGCCGCCTTCCTTTTTTGATCCCTTTGCCATGAGATTCCTTTCTAACGGCTTGAGAGTTAACCGTAATGAACTTATCATTGATGTGTTAGCCATGGCTCACAATCGAGCCAGGCGTGGACGTTTCTGCAAAGGAAAGGGACGCTTTTGCAAATACGGCGGGCAGCGACCGACATAACCGAGCTCTATGCACCGCAGTTTGAGCAGTTTGGCCTGGAGCTTACCGGCAAGGGCGCCGTCTTTACCGGCGAGGTGGCAAACGATCGGGCGCACGGACGCGCATGGATCATGCCCCTCTCCCCTGCCTGCATCGTCATGGAGCATTACATTACCCCGACGCACGATATGTACCTGGCCGAATACACACCCGAACCGTACGCGTGCGTGAGCGAGGTCAGCGCGCCCACGCTCATGTGCATGCCCGAAGCCGGCATAACGCCTGCGAACCTTAAACCCCTGCATGGACCGTGGCCGAACAGCGCGGTGTGCAGCTTTATCCAAGATAGCTGCGGCGAGGAGCTAAGTCCGCTGTTTGCAGGGCAGCTTTATCACTCGCGCTCGGTGCTCTTTTTGCCCGGGTATTTTGACGAGCTGGAGCATCGGTATCCCACTGAGTTCGTAGGAGTCTTTGAAGCGTTTGCCGAGTCGTGGCACGAGGAGGCGACGTCTGCCATCTGCCACACGCTGCGCCGGATTAACGAGGACCGCGCCCGCACCGTAGGCGGACACGTCTATATGCAAGGCATCGTGGAGACCATGGTCGCGGAGCTCGCCTGTTCGCGCGCGGCCCACAAGCAGGCGCGGCGGGCGGCAGACACACGCGCCAGCATAACCATTGCCGAAGAAGCAACGGCGATGATTGAGTGCGCGCTCGACAAAGGCAGGCGTGTGGGTGTCAACGAAGTGGCCGAGAGGCTCTACACAAGCCGCTCCAAGCTATGCGCCACCTTTAAGGCCCAAACTGGCGAGTCCCTGGGCGCCTACATCCGCAGACGCCGTATGGAGCGAGCACAGGACCTTTTGGCCGACAGCTCGCTGACGATAGCGCAGGTGGCAGAGCGTCTAGGCTACCCTCAGCAGGCCGCCTTCGCCCAAGCCTTCAAGCAACACACCGGCACCACCCCCACCGCTTGGCGCTCCCAACATATATAAAGAATGAAGGCACCAACGGCGCCCTCATTCACCAAATTCAATCCAGCCCACCTGACCCGAACGGCCGAGTCGTTGCAGAACCCGGGAGCCCCGGCAGGGCGGGTGCTTGCTCAAAATGAGTTCCCTCCAAAACAATGGGCGCGCCAACGGCGCGCCCATTCACTCTATTCCATTCAGCCCCGCCTGACCCGAACGGCCGAGTCGTCTGGCCGGGGAAGCCCCGAGTCGCCGGGGTGTTTGCTCCAAATGAGTTCCGCATGCAAAGAAGGCCACTAAATGTGGCCTTCGTCTTGCATAGGACTGTTTGAAATTTGGAGGAAATACCCCGGCGACTCGGGGCTTCCCCGGCCTCGCAGCTACGAGAGCGACGTTCTCAGCAACTCGTTGAAGAGCTTCGGGTTGCCCTTGCCGCGGCTCGCCTTCATGCACTGGCCCACCAAAAAGCCGATAACCTTCTGGTTGCCGTCACGATACTGCTGCGCCTGCTCGGCACAGTTTGCCAGCACCTCGTCCACAATCGGCTGCAGCGCGCCGGCATCGCTCACCTGACGCATACCACGCTCGTCGACGATCTTGTTGGGGTCGTCGCCGGTCTGGGCCATGGCCTCAAAGACCTCGTGCGCCTGGTTGGAGCTGATTGCATCAGTCGCCAGCAGTTTGGCAAGAGCTGTCACCTGAGCCGGCGCGATGCCGGACTCGGCGAGCGACACACCCGCTCCCTTAAGGTAGGCGATCATCTCGTTGACCAGCAGGTTTGCGACCGTCTGGGCCTCCTTGCCAGCCATACCGGCAGCGGCGGCCTCAAAGAACTCGGCAAACTCCGGGTCGCCGGCAATCTGCTCGGCGTCGGCCGTCTTAATGCCAAAGTCGGCCTCAAAACGAGCGCGCTTGGCATCGGGCAGCTCGGGGATCTCGCCACGGCAACGATCGATAAACTCGTCGTCCAGGTCGAACGGCGCCAGGTCGGGATCGGGGAACAGGCGATAGTCGTCGGCCGTCTCCTTCACACGCATGACCACGGTGCGCTTGCGGCTGGGCTCCCAGTGGCGGGTCTCCTGGTAGATAATGCCGCCCTCCTCGAGTACCTCTGCCTGGCGGCAGATCTCGTAGGCAAGGCCGTCATGCAGGCTCTTAAACGAGTTGAGGTTCTTGAGCTCGGTCTTGGTGCCCAGCTTGGTCTCGCCGCGGCGGCGCAGCGACACGTTGCCGTCGCAGCGCATGGAACCCTTCTCCATGGAGCAGTCGGAAATGCCAAGCGTCACAAAGATGCGACGGAGCTTCTCCATAAACAGGCGAGCCTCCTCGGGCGTACGCAAGTCGGGCTCAGTTACAAGCTCGATGAGCGGCGTGCCGCAGCGGTTGTAGTCGACGAGCGACTCGGCCGCGGCGGTAATGCGGCCCTCGGCGCCACCCACGTGGACCATCTTGGCGGCGTCCTCCTCCATGTGGATGCGCAGGATGCGGATGGGCACCGTGTAGGAACCGTCCTCGCGACGCTCGGGCATCTGCAGGTTGGACGCGTCGTAGCTGGCCAGGTGGCCGGCGCGCTGATTGCCCTCGCGCATGGTCGAAGACATGGACGTGGACAGGCCCTCGGCGTTGGCCGAGGCACTCGCCAGGCTCTGGGCCTCGGCCTCGCCAAACGCGCAGTCGGGGCGCTCGGCGGCACCGCGACCGGTCACATCAAGATCCAGGTGGCCGTACATGGCAAAAGCGACCGGACCCTGCGTGGTCTGGAAGTTCTTGGCCATATCGGGATAGAAGTAGTGCTTGCGGTAGAACATCGAGTGGCGCTGGATCTCGCAGTTGGTGGCGAGACCGGCCTTGACGATGCTCTCGATGGCGCGCTTATTGGGCACCGGCAGGGCGCCGGGCAGGCCCAGACACACCGGACACACGTTGGCGTTGGGCTCGTCATCGTGGCTAAGCTTGCAGTTGCAGAACATCTTGGTATCGAGTGCGGTGAGCTCGGTATGGATCTCCAGGCCGATCACGGCCTCCCAATCCTGCAGGACCTCGGAAAGCTCCTTCATTACAGCTCGCCTCCCTTCCCGGCAAAATCGGGCGCGACGGAAAGCGCGGGCGCACCCGTGGCGGCATCGGCAAAGCCGCGCTCCAAGGCGCGGGCAAACGTGAGCAGCTGACGGTCCTTAAAGGCCGGACCCACCAGCTGGGCAGAAACAGGCAGATGAGTATCCTCGCCCAGGCCCAGCGGCACCGAGATACCGCCGTTACCGCAGATGTTGAGCGAAATGGTGTACAGGTCGGAGAGGTACATCTGCGTGGGGTCGCTGATCTCGCCAAACTTAAAGGCCGTGCGCGGCGAGGCAGGCATGAGGATGGTGTCCACCTTGGCATACGCGGCGTCGTAGTCCTGCGTGATGAGCGTGCGGGCCTTTTGCGCTGCGTAGTAGTACTTGTCGTACACGCCCGAGCTCAGCAGGTAGGCGCCGAGCATCTGACGGCGCTTGGCCTCGGCGCCAAAGCCGTGGGCGCGCGAAAGCGAGCTCTGGTCGGACAGGTTGGCGCAGCCCTCCTCCTGATAGCCGTAGCGAATGCCATCGAAGCGAGCCAGGTTGGAGAACGCCTCGGCCGGGCCGATAACGTAGTAGGCGGCGATGGCGGCGTCCAGGTGCGGCAGGTCGACCTCCACGAGCTCGGCGCCCTGGTTCTGCAGCTCCTGGGCGGCGCGCTGAACAGCGGCCTTGACCTCGGGCGTCAGACCCTCGGCCTCCATAAACGCGGGGATGATACCCACGCGCTTGCCCTCGATGCTGTCGTTGAGGTGCTCGGTAAAGTCGACGGCACAGTCCTGGCTGGTGCAGTCGTACGGATCGTGGCCCGCGCCAGTAAGCGCGTTCATGGCCAGCGCGACATCCTCGACCGTGCGGCCAAAGGGCCCCACCTGGTCGAGCGACGAGCCAAAGGCAACCACGCCGTAACGGCTCACGGCGCCATACGTGGGCTTAAAGCCCACCACGCCGCACAGCGACGCCGGCTGGCGAATGGAGCCGCCGGTGTCCGAGCCCAGCGAGAGCGCGACCTCGCCCGCGGCGACGGCGGCAGCGGAGCCGCCCGAGGAGCCGCCGGGCACGCGTTCGGTATCCCAGGGGTTGTTGGTGCGGTGGAACGCCGAGCTCTCGGTGGAGCTGCCAAAGGCAAACTCATCCATGTTGGCCTTGCCCATGGGCAGGCAGCCGGCGTCGAGCATGCGCTGGACACAGGTGGCGGTGTAGACGCTCTGGTAGTCCCCAAGCATGCGGGAAGCGCAGGTGGTGCGCGTGCCCACGAGGTTCATGTTGTCCTTGATGGCTAGCGGCACGCCCGCAAGCGGGGGCAGCGGCTTGCCTGCGGCACGGTCGGCATCCACGCGCGCAGCGGCCTCGAGCGCAAGCTCGGGCGCCACCTGCAGGAATGCCTGGACCCCGCCCTCGCGCGCCTCGATGGCGGCAAGGGAGGCCTGGGCCACCTCGGTAGCGGTAAAGTCGCCGGCAGAAACGCCCGCGGCGATCTGGGCGGCGGTAAGGGAATCGAAGCTCTGCGCCATTACTCGCTCTCCCCCTCTCCCAAAATGGACGGCACGCGGAAGTAGCGGTCGCGCGCGCTGCCGGCGTTTTCGAGCGCGACGTCGAGCGGCAGGTCGCGCTCGGGCTCGCGCAGGTCATCGCCCATCACGTTGGACAGGCTTCCGATGGGATGGAACGTGGGCTCCACGTCGGGCAAGTCATATTGCAAGACGGGCTCGAGCATCTGGACGGCGTCGTTCATGTAGGACGTCATCTGGGTGAGCTCGTCATCGGTCAGTGCGATCTTTGCGTACTCGGCGATGCCTCGCACGTCTTTCTCGCTGAGTGCCATAGGCGCTCCCTTCCGCATAACAGTTAAACCGCTCTAGTATACAGGGCAACGCCGCTTGGAGCAGGTGCTTTACCCAAATGCAGCGAAAACGTAACGAGGGCGGCGGTTGGCAGGCTGCGGGCTGGCGGTTCTGCAGCGAAACCGCACCGTCCATAGCGAAAACCGTCTCGCCCACAACGAAAACCGTCCTGCCCACAGCGATAACCATCACAACATTCGACACTTTTCGTCAAAATCGAGATTTTCATCGAATGTTGTGACGGTTTGGAAGTCCCGGCCACCACAAAGGTGCCTGTCCCCATTGTGGTGGTTCTGGAGAATGTCTTATGCCGAGGCCTTGGCCTTGCGGCGCTTGCGGACCGCGTGGATCACGATGTCCAGCAGCAACAGCACAATGGCCACGACCACGATGAGCACGGCAAACTCGCGCTTGCCCCAGTGGCGGCCGGCCAGCGACTTTTGCTTGTCGACGTCCTTCTTGTTGTACTTGGTGCGCACGCAATGCACCAGCAGGCGATGGTCGTTCACGCCGTAGGGCGTGCAGGTAACGAGCGTCACCTTGTCGGCACCGGGCTCGATGGTCAGTGACTCCATCTCCTCGGGCAGCACCACCTCGGAGTCCACCATCTTGTAGGCGAGCGTCTTGTTCATGGTGTGCAGCAGCACCAGGTCGCCGGGCTCTAGCAAGCGGATGTCGTCGAACATGCTCAGATTGCGCATGCCCGAGTGCGCGGTGAGCACGCAATGCGTCGAGGTGCCGCCCACTGGCAGGCTCGTGCCCTCCAGGTGGCCGACACCCGCCATGAGGACCTCCTCGCTCGTGCCGTGGTAGATGGGCATGCTCACGTCGATGGAGGGGATTTCGATCCAGCTCATCATGGGGTCGCGGTCAAAGATGAGCTGCTGGGCGTAGGGCTCAATCTGATCGTCGGGAAGCTCGGTGACCTCACCCGCCAGCTGCTCGTTAAAGGAGCGAGCCTGGAGCAGAATGCGCTCGCGCTCCTCGGCAGACAGCGCGTCCACAGTGCTGGACACGGTGCTGATCTGGTTGAACACGCCCGAGGCCTCGAGCCGGTCCAAGATCCACGGCCAGGTCATAAGGCCCACGCCAACAAGGATGATCACGATGGTGATGAGCCGATCGGCCCAGCGCGGCAGTCGCTTGCGGCGGCGCTTGGGCTTTGGTTGAGGTTTGGGCTGAGGGCTTGAGCCGCCGTTGTCCGCGGCGTTATTGCTCTTCATATGCTTGGCGCCCTGCACCATCGCCGATCACTCCTCTACAGCTCAGGTTGTCTAAACAAATAATAGCCGATTAGCGAGCTTCTGCTGCGGGCAACGCAGCTCAGCGGCATTGCGCAGCGCGAGCATGAGCCCACATTTGAGTTTTCAAAATATCACGGATCGGCGGAGCGATTCGGGATACAATGTCAATAGGAAACGACGCATCCCGCGTAAGTACTTAGGAGCGCGGGCGGCCTAGTTTTCAGTTTTTGTTAAATGCCCGGGATCCGACCCCCGGGCATTCTTATTTGCGCTTGCGGCGCAAATGCCGTCCACCGTCCGCACCGCGCGTGCGCCTACGGACCTTAAACCGAACTTCATACGAGTCAAGAAACGCGATGACGAACGAGCCCACCGCCGCGAGGGCGGCGAGCGCGTTAAGGAATTTCAGCATTTGGGGACCTCCGATCGAGTCGTCGGCCGCCCGCGCACGGGATGCGTCGCAAAGCCATTTTACTGCGAGTGTATGCACCAACAGCTGGTAAACGCAATAATTGCAAACATCTGTTCGATAGTCATACGCTCGATCCATCGGGCAATGGAGCTTGGCTGCTATATCCAAAAAACGGGGCAAACTCCAGCGCGGAGTCTGCCCCGAAAAGAGAATGGCAAAGCAAGAACGTGGATGGACGAGAAAAGTGTCCGCAAGTCTCACGGCCATCACATCCCACCCGCCAAAGGGATGGGTGAGTGAGCGTTACTCCTGCTCGGACTCCTCAGCCTGCTTACGACTGCGGATGAGGTGAGCCACGCCGATGCACAGCACCGCGCCACCAGCGATCCAAGTGAACGTCACGCCGTTAAGGCCGGTGAGCGGGAGGCCGGAACCCTGCTTGTTTTTGACGATCAAGGCAGCAGTACCGTTGTCCGTGTTAGTCGTGTCAACCTCGACCAAATTGGAACCCCTGGTGCTCGTCTCGACCGTAATCTTGTTTTCTCCCTCTCCCTCTGCTTGGTTGAATCCAATGGCTTTGATGGTGAAGGTGAACTCGGGGATGGTGTTATAGCGGGCGAGCGTATGGGTCTCCTTGACGGTGTAGGTGCCGGCATCGAGGCCCTTGACGTTAATCTCGCCGGAGTCGGTGGTCGTGAACTCATAAGCCTCAGTACCGAGGGAGCCATTCTCCTGGACATACATGTCCTTGGATGCAATATCGTCGGGATCAGTGGCACGGATGGTGAACTTTACGCCCTTAAGTATCTTATTCTCATCCGTCGCGTCCTTCTTGACGAGCTTGAGCGCATAGGTGTAGTCGCGCACGGTGTCGGGCACAGACTCACCCCGGGAATCGTGGCCAGGGTTGTTGGAGTAGATGAGCTTGACGGTGTTGGAGTTGCCCGTGCCACCGACAACGACATGCTGGGACTTATTCGGGTCGAGCTTGGCGCTGTACGTGACAACGACCCTTGTATGCTCGCCGACAGTGACGCCGACCGCCGTGGCGGCAGCCTTAAGATCGTCAAACTTTACGCTCAAGACCGTTCTGCCATTTGAATCGGGATCAGACACGGTCACAGAAGTAGGCGTGATCTGAGTCTCACCAATCACGGCCTTGACAGTGGACTTATCAACAGTCAAACCGGCAGACAGCTCATCGTGGAACTCATAATAGTAGGTGCTGAACGTGTCGACATTGCTTGCAACCGTGCCGGTCAGCTTGTACTGAACGGTCTGACCCATCTGGGAGTCCGCCTTGTACTTCCAGTCGTTGTCCGCACCATCGTCCTTGACCTGCTTCGTCACGGTCGGGATGCTCGTCTTCTCGGTAACGACCACTGCGTTGCCGCCCACGACTGCAAAGATCGGCGAGGTACCAGTCTGCTTCTCATTCGCACTGAGCGAGTCGGTATCGGTCATGAACAGGTAGTAGCCAGCGCTCGTAGTGGTGAAAGCGCGACCGGCGGCAAAGGAATCGCCCGTAGCGGTAACACTCTTCTCTACAGCCAAGGCAATCTTGTTAAGGATGCTGCTCTGCGGCAGACTCGTGGTATCAGTGGTATCAGTGATCTTGGAAAGGTAGTCGGCAACGTCAGAAGCGGTCGAGTCTAAGGTAATCCCTGGGGCATTATTATCAACAAGCACCTTCAGGACCGCAGTCTCTGCGTCATCACTCGCCCACTCAATGTTGGACGCAACCTTACCGGACTTTCCGTCAATAACGTCAGCCTTAAAAATCTGATACGCCTTGAACGAAGTGGAGTCATTGTCCACGGACTTGTTAATCGTGAGCGAATAGCTGGGGGCAGCACCCTCCGCAGCAAACGCCATCGTGACTGTCGCCATCACGCCGCCGAAGCTCAGGGCTGCGGTGAGGCCGGCGGTTACTGCCAGGCGTGCGATGTTCTTGGTTGTTTTCATGTTGGGACCTCTTTCTTGGAGGTTGCTTTAATTCTCGTCATCACCAAAAGTCAGCAGGCTCATTTCCCTGCGCTCTAATCGCTACGGAGGTAGTACGCCACTGAGCAAGGGGGGCAATTATTTATCATGGCGACCTCCTCCCCGCTTGATGACGAGCGCGACGACAATAGCCACTACTCCGATGACGGCCAAAGCCGTTACCAACACCAACGTTCTATCTCCCGTCGAGGGCATAAAGCCTCGACTCACTTCGTTACTTGGGGTGTTAAGCACCGACAACTCGACTAAACCCTTCCCGGCATCGGCGGCATCAACTCGCAGAGGGCTTTCGGCCGATACGGTCACCTTAGGCTTGGCGGCGGCCACCTGGTCGACGTCCAGGCCCTCGGCCTTGACCGTCACGGAGCGCGTGCCCTCAAAGGCGGTGTAGCCCTTGGGCGCCTTGAGCTCGCGGACCTCCAGCTTGCCCGAGTCCACGCCCGAGACGGTCACGCGGCCGTCCTCGCCCGTGGTGACGGTGGCCTTGCCTTGCGCATCCCACGTGCCGTCGGCCGCCAGCGCGCGACCGCGGTCGTCGGTGATGCTCAGGACCGCCCCGGGCAGCGGCTTGTCGCCGTCGCTGCCGCGCTTGGTGAGCGCGAGATCCCAGGTGTAGGCGCATGCATCGTCGCTCGGCGTGCTGGTGAAGCCGGCGTCGCCGGACTGGTCGGCAAAGGGAGAGCGCGGGTAGCGCAGGTAGGCCTCGTTGGGGTTGCCCTTCGCGATGCCGTGGTTGCATGCGCTGTTGAGCGGCGCGTTGTACACAGCGACCACGCGGGCGCCCGTGGCGAAGGCGTCGGCCCCGCCGAGCGCGGCGACCAGGTCGCCGGTGTGCACGATGAAGGTCCCGTCCGCGGCCACCTTGGTGGCGCACTGGGCCGTGATGTCGGTCCAGCCCTTCGCGGCCTTAGTGCCGGCGCGTCCGTCCTTGCCGGTGGCAACGGCGTCGAAGCCGCCGTCCGCTCCCGCCGCCACGTACACGTGTATGCTCGCGGCGACCTTGGAGAGGTCGAGCCCCGCGCTCATGGTGTCGACGAACTGCACCGTATAGGTGTCGTAGGTGGTGAGCCCGGCCGGGACCGTGGCAGAGAGGCGCCAGTACAGGTCGTCGGCGACCGTGGCGTCGGCGGCCTTCTGCCATGCGGCGGTGTTGTCCTCCAGCACGTGCTTGGCGACCTTGGGCGTCGCGGCCTTGGGCTTGACGGTGACGGCGTTGCCGCCCACCAGCGCCATGATCGGCGCGGTGCCGGCCTCGCCCTGGGCGATGGCGTCGTCGTCGGCGACGATGAGCCAGTAGCCGCAGGGCAGCTCGGCCGCCGTGCCCGCGTTAAGGGCCACGGGCACGGCGCCAGAGCTCTGGAGGGAACGAGCGAGCTGTGCGCTCAGCGCGCTCGTAAGGTGGGAATCGGTGTTAAGCCACTCGGCAGCTTCCTGCGCGGTGGTCTGGGAATCGGGCATGCCGGCGCTGTGCAGCACAGGCAGGACAGCGTCGCGCGCGGCGTCGCTTGCCCAAGCGAGGTCGGTAAAGGTCTTGGCGTCGCCGTCGCCGTCGACGACGTTGGCGCTAAAGATCTGGTAGGCGTCGTAGTTGCTCGCCACGGCGCCGCTCACCGTGATGGAACCGGTCGAGGTCGGCGCGGCCTGCGCGGATGCGGGGAACACAACCGCGCAGATGCCGATCAGGAGGGCAAGCAGCGCAAACAAGATCGGGAAGGAGCAAACTTTCTTATTCACGACGCTCACCTCCCTTCGCATTCGCCTTGCGACGAATGTGCATCCAGGCCGCAGCAGCGCAAAGCACCGCCGCGCCGGCAAGGTACGTCAGAGTGACGCCCGACATACCAGAAAGGGGCAAAGAGGTGGAGTAGGTGTTGGTGAAGGTGGGAGTGGACTTGCCGGTGAGGTCGTGGGGCGTGTCAGTGGTCACTTCATTGCCATCACGATCCTGAATCTGCTTGTAGGTCGCAGTGACGTCGATATGGTGGTTAGAGTCGTCAGTCGCGTTAACCGTAATCTGATAGACCGACTTGTCGTACGTATAGTGCGAGAACAGCGAACCGTCGTCTTTCTCGCGCACGTAGTACGTGAAGGTCTTGGAAGCACCACGGCCAGTGGGGCCAGACGCGAGCTGGTCGAGTTGATCGAGTTTGTAATCAATCTTGTCGAAGCTCAGGGTCTGGGACTTGTCGCCGTCGGCAGTGGTGGACTTGCTGCTAACGATATCCGTAAAATCTGTGTCGGTCGCAAGCTGGAGCGTGAACTCCTTCATCTCGCCACCCTCAACGACCTTAGTCGCCATAGGCGTCCAGGAGCCCTTCGAGTCGTACGGAGTGAACTTGTTAGTGAAAGTCGTGGAGTCACCCTCACAGATAATTGGATAATAGTCTCCACTCTTCTGCACCTTGCTCCTCGCTTTTACGTTCTCCCACTTCCCAGACGACTCGCGGAATTCGTACTTGGTTACACCGACGTTTTTAATCGTGTAGTTATGGATGTAAAGATCCTTCAGTTGGCTTGAGTTTTCTTTACTCGGAACAGACATGAGCAAGGTCTTGGTATCTTCGGCCGTCACCACAATCTTATACACGCTGGAGTCGTACGTGATGCCAGAATCACCACCGGGATCTTCGACCAAGTAGTATGTGATTTCGTTACCCGCGCCACTCGATGCGAATTGTTCACCAAGGTCAAACGTAATGCTGCCTTCTGCATCATTTGCTGCTGTTCCAACCTCGGTGCAAACGTCGCGATTGAATGTCGTGCCAGCTGTCGTGCCAGCCAAAGGGTCGTCTGAATCCTTGCGATACACCGTAAAGGAGAACTCCCCATCATTGAGCTTGCGGCCTTCCAGCTTCTTGGTCGCCTTGAGCTTGAGGCTCGGATAGGCATACGTGTCCTCAGGCGCGCCCATGTACAGGTCGCCGTTCGACATGATGCCGCCGCCATGGTTCCAGGAATAATTGCCCGTGATAAACGTCGCGCCCGCCTCTAGCGCAGCCTTTCGCGCATTGATCGCCTCGGGGTCTTGAGCCTTAACATCCGAACTCAGGCCGATGCTGTTATATACCTGCACGCCACCGTTAGCGGGGATAGTAATGGCTTTCTGGAGCTCTAAGCTTCCCCGATACTTAGCATCGCCGCCGCCAAGCATTTTGCCAATCACCGCCGCGATCGGAGTCGTATGACCCTCCGCCGCAAGGAAGAAGTCCGCGTGGCCGTTTTCGCGAAACACTTCGGCATTGTAGGCGTCGGAGTCCTGGTCCTTACCGTGACCACCGCCGGAAAGATGGGGGGTGCCGTTATTGCCTGTATTACTCACGGATTCGTAATCGTTCGCGTTTTGCTCATTTCCGGCAGAAGTATTACCGAAAATCGCCGTGCCGTCGGTGCCTGTCACCAAAGTCTTACCCGTCGGGCAAACCGCAACGCCGCCACCGTAGCCACCGGCCTCATTGCTGCTTATATAGGAGTTATAGACAAATAGCCTACCAGCATTAGACGCGACCTTAGAATCGCCCTGGACGAAGATGCCGCCTCCACCCCAGTCAAAGCGAGACATGCAGTGGTTATTAGTGATATAGACTGGATTTGAATTTGACGCTCCTTTTATCATCGCGTCAACCATCTGGCCCACGCGAATGCCGGCACCCTCAGAGCGAAAACTCACGTTAGAGGCAATAGTTCCCCCCGTAATGTTGAGCCATGCCATTGTCTTGCGCGAGCTCGCCCCTTGGTGTTCGATGTCGGTCACATAGACGCCGCCGCCGGCTTCCTCAGAATAGTTGCCCGTGATCTGGCCGCCCGAAATGGTGACATCAGTACCGTTTTTAGCGGCAAGTCCAGCACCGCCATGATCGCCATTACCATCGTTACCACAGTAATTGGCATATTTATTGTTAGTAATGTAGCCACCAGAAACAGTAACGCTGCCGCCTTCGGCCATGATGCCGCCGCCGAAACCAACACCAGTAGCAAGCGTGCTGTTGCCGGAGATTACGCCATTAGTTATGTTGACCGTGGAGTCTTTAGCATACACACCACCGCCACTAGGAGCACTGTTGCCGGCAATTACGCCACCGGAAACCTCGAGGGTCGAATTACCGTGTATTTCAATTCCGCCGCCCGCACCCGAGCCAGAAGCTCCACACACATAGCCGCCGCGCATGTTGACGGTAGAGCCGTTCTCGGCATAGACCAAGCTGCTAACGCTGCTGCCTTGTTTTTGCGTGATCACGCCGCTCACAAGGTTAAACGTGCCACCCTTGCCGTTGTTGTTATACAGATTGATGAGCTTTAGATTTGCGTTGCCGTCGCACGCCACGATGGCGCCCTTAATATCGACGTTATGTCTGACAAGCGTCTCGATTGTCCCTGTACCACTCGGAGTCGATTTGGTCACGTAGTAGGTAAGATTAGACGGAATGCCACCAACGTAATTTAGCTCGACTTTCTTGCCATAATTATTGGGATCCAGCTTCTGCCCCTGATCAGTCAGCTGTTGGACATCGTTGACCGTCTCAGTCACCGGCGCGGAGTCCTTAATTTCGTCCTTAATTGTAAGTGTTGCGCCGTTAGCAACATCAAATAACGGCTTGTCGGTGTTCAAGCACTTGATCTTATGACCGTTTAAGTTCAGCGTTATATTGCTGCCGCTCTTCTCAAGTTTGATTTCACCAGCATAGTCAATATCAGCTGTAAGCTCGAAGCAGGCAGTTTGGTTTTCCCCAACGCCTTGAAGCTTAGCTGACAAATCATCGGCGTTAGTAATGTTAGTAATAGCTGTGGTTGTCTCTTCGCTCTCTGCAGCCTCCTCGGCTGACGCGACAGCGTTAACATCCATCGCATCATTATCTTCCGCCTGCGACTCGTCCTTGGACTGCTCCTCCGGCCGAGCGTCGTCGTCGCTCGCAGCATCGTCGCTGTTCTGGTTTTCGGCGTCTGTGCCGGCATCCCCGTTAGTACTGTTGTCTATACCAGTAGACTCACTTGAGGAACCCCCCCCCATCACAGTTTCCTCGGTAGAAACCGTCTGGGCATCGTTGGCAATGGCCTGCGAGATCGGGGGCATGACGAGCGACAGTACCAGGCTCAAAACGGAGGCTCCGCACAAAACGCCTGCCAGTACACGGCGCGTCGCTTTATTACTCTGCTTAGATTTGTCCGAATTCGCTTTCATCGATGTCTCCTCCCCAAGAGACCGCGATCTTGCTCTTTCCCTATCAAACGTATCTGCGCAATCTGTAATTGCGCTCGCTAAGTGATGCAATTATAACGATTGTTTAAACATCTGAGCAGCAAAACCGACATTTTTGTGCAAGTTCTTAATTCTCTTGACAATTGTTTAGATTTGCCTTCGTTTATTCGCTATAAAATATCTGTTTCTACTGGTAATTAAGTTAGTTATCAGTTTTTTAATAGCATTTTATTTATTTGCACAACCTTTTGCTCAAGAGCAAACATCCTGTGAACGGTCGAAAATCGACCGTGAACGGTAGATTATTAACCGGAAGGAATATCCTACCAAACTGATGAGAATATCTTTAACCCACCGGTGGTTAGAGGCATGATGTTCAGACAACTATATTTGAATTATCGCGCAGATTTTAGGCATCAATTCGCCCAAATCGCCTGAGGCCACCACAAAGGCGCCTGTCCCCATTGCGGGGGTTCTCCCCCGGCGCTACAGCAGATGTTCCTCGACAAAGATCGCAATGCCGTCTTCGTCGTTGCTGACGGTTACAAAATCGGCGGCGGCGCGGGTGGCGGCGCTGCCGTTTGCCATGGCCACGCCAACGCCGGCGTCAGCCACCATGCAGGTGTCGTTGTCCGCATCGCCAAACACGCAGATGTTCTGGAGCTCCATGTCGTTGAGCTCTGCCACGCGCACAAGGCCGCGCGTCTTGGACACGCGCGGATCCATGAACTCGTAGAGCCGCTGCGTGGTTTGCAGAGACGCCGCCTTAACAGTGTTATCGGCAAACGTCGACGCCCGCTCAATCACCCGCGGCATTACCTCGGGCGCTGTGGTAAACATCACCTTGGGCTGCGGCTCGCGCAAAAACTCGGCAAAATCGACCACCTGGTAGGGCACGCCGTCGACGCGCGACAGGTGCTCGACGCACGCGTTGCTCTCGGGCACGTAGAACACGCCGTCTCGGGGGCAGACGGGCGTTACCGGAAGGTCCGCCATGTGCTTGCAGATGCGCGCGATGGTCTCGCCCGGCAGCGGATAGCTCAGCTCGTTGATGTCGTGCGCGCGGTCGATGACCTCGGCGCCGCCGCAGCCCACAAGCACGTCCACCAGGCCTTCGATGCCCCAGAGCTCGTACATGGCCTCGGTCGCGTGGGCGTCGCGCCCGGTGCACAGACCAAAGAGCACGCCGCGCTCGCGCAGGGCGCGGATGGCCGCCACGGTGCGCGGGGACACCGTGTGCTGGCTCGTGAGCAGCGTGCCGTCGATATCGCAGAACACGGCTTTGATGTGGCTGAAGGTGGCGTCCATGGGGGCCTTTCTGGGTTGTGCGGCGGTGTGGGGTGTGGTCGTGAACGGCGTACATGGTATACCAAGGCGCAGGCGCGGCCCGTTAAAGCAAAAACCACCACGAAGGTGCCTGGCCCCTTTGTGGTGGCCGGACCCGCAGGGTGGCCTGGCCCGGGGCGCAAACCATCACAACATTCGACGTTTTTCGGCAAAATCGCGATTTTCATCGAATGTTGTGATGGTTTCTACTGCCTTGCGGCACGATCCAAGTGCCGGCGGCCAAACAGCAGCAACGCCGCGGGAACCGCCGTCACGACCGCGCCCGCTCCGATGAGCGTCTGCTGCACGCCAAACTTCGCCGCCAGCCACGGGGCAATCGCCAGCGGGGCTACGCCGGCAAACATGTTGCCAAAGCCCATGACCGAGTTCACGCGACCGAGCTGCTCGAGCGGGGCCGTCGTTTGCACGATCGTGTTGTGGAGCGGGTTGACGACGCCCCAGGCCACGCCTAGGGCAATCTGGCCGACAAGGGCTACGCCCACATACGGCGTTCCCACGTAGAGCAGGCTTCCCAGACCCACGGACATAAGCGCCACGAGCAGCGTTTTAAGGTTGACCAGGTGCGGCGGCAAGCGGAGCGCGAGGACGGCGCCCAGCACCGCGCCCACACCGCTAGCCGACGAGAGCCAGCCCATCCACTCAACACCGACGCATAGGACATCGCGATAGAAAAACGACTCGAGCGGATCGAAGGCTCCGTAGCCAAAGTTCGAAAGAAAAATGATGCAGAAAAGTAGCGCGAGGACGCTGTTGGTGAAGACTGTCTTGATGCTGGTCGCGAAGGTGACACGAGTGGATGCGCTGGGGTTGGAGCTTTGTCTCGCACGCTCCCCTTCCTCTGCCGAATCGGCATCCGCATCCCCGGCGGCATGGCTGGTCTTCGGCCTAAAGCCCCAACCGGCGACGAGCGCCAGCACTGTAAAGAGCATCATGAGCACAAACACCGCGCGCGACGACGCAGCAGCCGCGACAAAGCCACCCAACGTGGGTCCGACGATAATACTCACGTTTGAGAACATGGCGATGGCGGAGTTGATGTCTTTGAGCTCGACGGGATCATCGGTGAGGTAGGCCGGATAGGATGTGGCAATGGGCTGGGCGAATCCCATCGTAAAGCCCAGAAACACCGCGCCGAGCAAGACGACGCCGGTCGCGCTACCAAAGGCGATGATTGCCGTGCCAGTTGCGAGAGCGCCGATGATGCTCAGCAAGAAATGGCGGCGCGGGCCCCAGGCATCGAGTGCCGCTCCACCCGCAAAGGATCCCAGGATCACGAAGACGTTCATAAAGAGGACTGCCAGCGACGTCGCAACGACCGAAGCGTCGTCCGCATAGGTGAGCGTTCCGATGACGCCGATAAAATAACTGGTCTGAAAGCCGGTGTAGATGAGGAAGCGCATTGCCACCAGGCGCTTGGCCTGTACGGACAGCGACGAGTGGAATGTTGGAAATACAGATGCGAGCATGGGGCTCCTTATTGCATACGAATGTGGACAGCGGGCATTCGGCCCTCCGTCCATTGGCTCAATCTATCCGTATGCCTTACTAAGGGCGCATCGAGCCCCCTCCTTTCGTCTTTTCGCCCAGCATGAACTACGTGGTAGATTTTAAGGCATGTCCCAACCGTCCACCAAAGCAAAAACCACCACAAAGGTGACTGGCCCCTTTGTGATGGTTTTGACGTTTGCCCAGATAAAACCTGCCAAAACAAACCTGTCCCTTTTTGGCAGGTTTTAGGCCAGATGGTCTTGAATCAGATCGCAGATGGCTCGGGCGTCGTTGATGTTGATGGCTCGGGTCGCAAAGCCGGCATCGAATGCCTGGCGTGCCAGGGCCTCGTTGCAGGCAAGGGCCAGCGTGCGACCGTCGACCAGGTCGAGCGAGCTCTTGCCGCGCAGACGATCGACACCGGAGCGCGCGACGACGATGTTGTCGAAGCCCTCGGTCTTGTAGCCCTCGATGATCACCACGTCGACATCGTTGTAACGCGACAGCAGCTCGCGCGCGGGCATCTCGTCCTCCTCGCGCGTGTCGGCGTACTCCGCCCAGCGCGTGGCGCAGATAAGGCCCACGTGCTTGGATCCGGCTTGGTGATGGCGCCAGGTGTCCTTAGCGGGTACATCGATGTCAAAGCCGTGATGCCCATGATGCTTGAGCGAACCCACGCGCAGGCCGCGGCGGGTGAGCTCGGCAATGACCTTCTCGACGAGCGTGGTCTTGCCCGAGTTTTGGTAGCCGATAAACGCGATCGCGGGGACGGCCGGTGTCGGAGCTGCGGGCGCGACGGCGGCAGGCGCGCTTGTGGGAGCGTTACCGTCGGCGCCGGCGGCCTCAACAGTAGCGGCCTGACGCTCGGCACGATCCCACACGCCCGAGCGGCCACCCTCCTTGTGCAGCAGGCGAACGTCGACGATCTCCATGCCACGATCGACGGCCTTGCACATGTCATAGATCGTGAGGCACGCGGCACTCGCGCCGGTCAGGGCCTCCATCTCAATACCCGTCTTGCCCGTCACGCCCGCCGTGACCAACACATGAAAGCCAACCTGCCCGTCCGCGCGCGGCGGCGCCCAGCCCTCGGGCACGTCCTCGGCAGGCGTCCCCGCCGGCGCGATAGGCTCGATATCGCACTTACTCTTGGTAATGAGCAACGGATGGCACATGGGGATGATGTCACTCGTACGTTTGATGGCCATGATGCCCGCAACGCGTGCGCAAGCGAGCACGTCGCCCTTTTTAGCGCCATCCTGCAGCACCATGGCCTGCGTCTCGGGGTGCATAAGAATCGTGCCCTCGGCGATGGCAATGCGATGGGTCTCGGCCTTGTCGGACACGTCAACCATGCGCACCTCGCCCTTGGCATCCACGTGCGTCAGCTCGTCGCGGCGGGTGTCGCGGGCGGGCTCGGCAGCAGTGCCGGCGGACGGCTGTACCGCCGCGGACCCAGCGGTGTTGCTGGCAGCAGCCGTGGCTTTATGGGCAGACATCGCGGCCCTGCGAGCGGCCTTGGTGGCATCGGCGTACCTGCTCTTGGCCATATGATCATCCTCCGATTTGGGACATAAATCGTTGCGTGCCCTCAATTATCGCGTGTTCCTGCGGTTTGTGGGCCACGGCATCGCGCCAAATCGAAAGTACCTGCATATCATCACCACGGCGCAACGCCTCGCGCACCGAATACTCGGCATCGCTGAACAGGCACGGACGCACGTTGCCATCGGCCGTCAGGCGCAGGCGGTTGCAGCTCGCACAAAAATGGTTGGACATGGCGCTGATGAAGCCGACCGTTCCCGCCGCGCCCGGAAAGCGCCAATAGCGCGCGGGGCCCGCGCCGGCAGGAGCGTCGGTGATGTCAAGCGGTTCGAGCTCGCCCAGACCCATCGCGGCGGCCCCGACATTGACGCGCGCCCGCAGCTCGTCGCTCGGCACGCTGTCGCTCGCATCCCACAACTCGGGGTTGAGCGTGGGTGCGTGAGGGTCCACGGCGCAATGCGAGCTCGTGCGCTCGTCGCCGATGGGCATGTATTCGATAAAGCGCAGGTGGATGGGACGGTCGAGCGTGAGCCGCGCGAGGGCCGCCACATCTTGGTTGAGCCGGCGCACCACAACGCAGTTGACCTTAACGGGCTCAAAGCCCCAGGCCAGCGCCGCGTCGATGCCAGCCATGGTCTGCTCGAGCCGACCCAGGCGCGTAATCTTTCCAAACAGCGTAGGGTCGAGCGTGTCGAGCGAGATGTTGACGCGGTTAAGGCCGGCATCTTTGAGCTGCGGTGCCAGCTTGGGCAGCAGGGCGCCATTGGTGGTAAGCGAGATGTCCTCGATCTGCGGAATCGCGCGGATGTCGCGAATGAGCGGAATGATACGGCGGCTGACCAGCGGCTCGCCGCCCGTCAGGCGTACGCGGCGAATGCCCTCCCCCGCCACCAAGCGCACAAAGCGGGCGATTTCCTCGGCACTGAGCAGCTCGTCGTGCGCGCGGGGTGCCACGCCATCGGCCGGCATGCAGTAAATGCAGCGGAAATTGCACTTGTCGGTAACGGCAATGCGCAGGTAATTGATATCGCGACCAAAGCCGTCATGTTGCACGTGCCCGTCCACGCAGCCCTCCCCTCACGCGGCGTTTTATTCTTCGGAAAACATAATACCCCACGGGAGAATCATGCCGACACCCGTACGACAGGACAGGTCGCTTCGAGCAAAACGGACTTTCCAAGCCCATCCTCAGCATACAAACCATCACAACATTCGATGCTTTTCCCGTTTTTGGAAAAAAACGTCGAATGTTGTGATGGTTTGAGGCGAGGTGAGAGGCACGGAGGGACCAAAGCATCGTGCTCGAACGGGTTAATCCAACTCTTTTAAGCCATGCGCCAGCTGCCAGTACTCGCCGTGCTGGGCGAGCAGTTCTTCGTGCGCGCCGCGCTCGATGATGCGGCCGTGTTCGAGGACCATGATGGCATCGGCGTCGCGGACGGTGGACAGGCGGTGCGCGATCATAAACGTGGTGCGTCCGCGCATGATGCGGTCCATACCGCGCTCGATGAGCTTTTCGGTGCGCGTGTCGATGCTCGAAGTGGCCTCGTCCAGGATGAGCACCGGCGGGTCAGCGACGGCCACGCGCGCGATGGCGAGCAGCTGGCGCTGGCCCTGCGACAGGTTGGCGCCGTCGGCCGTGACCGGCGTGTCGTAGCCTCTAGGCAGGCGGCGAATAAACGAGTCGGCGCAGGCCGCCTCGGCAGCGGCGCGCACCTCCTCGTCGGTCGCGTCGAGCTTGCCAAAGCGGATGTTCTGCGCAATGGTGCCGCTAAACAGGTGCGTATCCTGCAGCACAATGCCGAGCGACCCGCGCAGGCTGGCCTTGGCAATGTGCTTGACGTCGATGCCGTCGTACGTGATCTCGCCGTCATCGACCTCGTAGAAGCGGTTGATGAGGTTGGTGATGGTCGTCTTTCCGGCGCCCGTCGAGCCCACAAACGCGATCTTTTGCCCCGGCTTGGCAAACAGGTTGAGGTCCGTGAGCACGCGGGTGCCCGGCACGTAGGAAAAGTCCACGGCATGGAAACGCACGTCGCCGGCAAGCGGAACCAAGCCGCACGTGAGCTCGGTACCGTCGGCAGCCACCGCGCGGCCCGACTCATCAACGGCTGCCACGTCATGCAAGTGCCCGTACGCGCCCACGCCCTGGCCCTCGGGAATTTTCCACGCCCACGCGGCGTCGCCCGTCTGCACCAGCTCCACGTAGCCCTCGTCCACCTCGGGCTTAAGGTCCATGGCGGCAAACAGGCGCTCGGCACCGGCCAGCGCGTTGAGCAAAAAGTTGCCCAGCTGCGTAAACTGGTTGATGGGCATGGCCGCCTGGCGTACAAAGACCAGGTAACTTGCAAGCGCGCCCACGTCGGCGAGTCCCTTGATGCAGAGCATGCCGCCCGCCACGGCGACGATGGCATAGTTGACGTAGCCAATCACGACGGTCATGGGCACCATGGAGTTGGCATAGCTCACGGCGGCGGTGCCGGTACGGCGAAGCTCGTCGTTGCGGCAGGCGAAGCCGGCAACATTCGCTGCCTCGCGGTTAAAGACCTTGATGACCTTTTGGCCCGAGACCATCTCTTCGATATATCCGTCCAAGTCGCCAAGCGATGCCTGCTGGGCGGCAAAGAAGCGCTTAGAGCGCGCGCCCGAGTAGCGCGCATACAGCACAATGGCCGCATCGCACACGAGCGTGATAATCGTGAGCTGCCAGTTGAGGATGATGAGCATGGCCGTGGTGCCCACAACCTGAATGGCGGCCTGAATCACGTTGGCAAAGCTGTTGTTGAGCGCCTCGGAGACGGTGTCGACGTCGTTGGTGAAAAAGCTCATGATGTCGCCCGAGCGTGTGCCGTCAAAATAGCTGAGCGGCAGCGTCTGGATGTGCGCGAACAGGTCGCGGCGAATATCGGACACCACGCGTTGGGCCGCGCGCACCATGATTTGTGAGTAGCCCAGGGCCGAGAGCACGCCCGCGGCGTAGATGATCGCCGTCAGGATGACCTGCTTGGCAAGCAGTTCCTCCCCGCCCGTGGCCAAACCGTTAACGATGGGGCGCACCATGTAGGTGCCGGCGAGGCTCGCGATGGCGGCGACGGAGGCGAGCACGCCCACCGCGAGCAACGAGAACTTGGCATGCCCCATGTAGGAGAGCAGGCGGAGCACAGTGCGCTTGAGGTCGGCCGGGCGTGCTTGGGCTGCGGTCTTAGGCATGGCGCTCACCCCCTTCCAAAGTCGATCCGCTGGGGACGGAGGAAAACGGATCATTCGCGCAGCCATCGTCACTGCCTCCGGCGGCGTCCGCGTTCCCCGCAAACTCCATCTGCGAGGCGTAAATCTCCTGGTAGATGTTGTCGCCCGCCAGCAGTTCCTCGTGCGTACCCACGCCGTGGACACGACCGTCGTCCAACACCACAATGCGATCGGCATCCATGACGCTCGCGATGCGCTGGGCGATGATGAGCACGGTCGTATCGGGAATCCGAGCGATGTGCTCGCGAATCTTAGCGTCGGTCGCCATATCGACCGCGCTGGTGGAGTCATCAAAAATGAGCACGCGCGGATGCTTGAGCAGCGTGCGCGCGATGCACAGGCGTTGCTTCTGGCCACCCGAAACGCCGGCGCCGCCTTGGCCCAACTCGCCGTCCAGCCCACCGATGCGATCAAGGAACTCGTCCACGCACGCCGCGCGGCAAGCCGCGAGGAGCTCATCGTCCGACGCCTGCGGATTGCCCCACTGCAGGTTCTCACGCACGGTGCCCGTGAACAGCACATTCTTTTGCAGCACAATGCCCACGGCGTCGCGTAGGGTCGCGAGGTCGTAGTCGCGCACGTCGTGTCCGCCCACAAGCACGGCGCCCTCGGTGGCGTCGTACAGGCGCGCAATCAGCTGCACAAGCGAGCTCTTGCCCGAGCCCGTGCCGCCGAGGATGCCCACCGTCGAGCCGCTCTCGATGCGAAGGTCAATATGCTCGAGCACATCCTCGGCTGCGTCCGCGCGGTATTTAAAGGAAACGTCGCGAAACTCGATACTGCCGTCCGCTGGCGCCGCAGTCGCGAGGTCTCCCGCAGGGTTGGCGATAAAGGGCTCCTCATCGAGCACCTCTGCGATACGGCCCACACTCGTGAGAGCGCGCGTGAGCAGCAAAAACACGTTGGAAATCATCATGAGCGAGTTCATGATCAACAGCACATAACTCATAAAGCCCGTGAGCGAGCCCACGCCCAAGCGACCTTCGATGATCATGCGGCCGCCAATCCACAGAATCGAGAGCGCAGCCACGTACATCGAGAGTTGGAACACCGGCAGGTTGAGCACAGCGGTGCCGAAGGTCTTGGTCGCCGTGCCGGCGAGCTCGGTATTGACGGTGTCGAACTTGTCGCACTCGTGCTCGGCGCGCACGTAAGCCTTCACGGCGCGCACGGCGGTAAGGTCCTCTTGCACCACGCCGTTAAGGTGGTCCATCGAGGTCTGGAGTTGGCGGTAGAGCGGGCTCACGCGCACGGTAATGATACCGAGCACGATGGCGAGCATCGGCAGAATGACGGCAAAGACCGCCGCGAGCTCGCGCGAGAGCGCAAAAGCGTAGACGAGGCCCATGACCAGATTTACCGGCCCGCGCACCATGGGGCGGAAGCCGTTACCTACGGCGTTTTGAATCACGGTGATGTCGGTGGTCATGCGAGTGACCAGCGAGCTGGCGTCGTAGTTGTCCAGATTGCCAAAAGCGAGCGTCTGGATCTTACGATACTCGGCCTCGCGCAGGTTAGCGCCCAGCCCCGAGGCAACGCGGGCGGACGTGCGCGCATAGCCCAAGCCAAGCACCAGCGAACATGCGGCACACACCAGCATATACGTGCCCTGCAACAGCATGTAGTTGATGTCGCCCGCGGGCACGCCCACATCGATGATATTTGCCATGATGACCGGGATAAACAGCTCGAGCGCCGTCTCGGCAGTCACAAAGAGCACGCCGAGCATGGCATCGCGGCGGTATGCCCCCAGATAGGAAAACAAAATCTTGAGATTGCGCACACAGGTTCATCCCCCATCAAACGTTGTTCGCAAACCCACGTATTATGGCGCGCCGTGCGGCGGTGTCAAGTGTTCCGAAATCGATTTCTGCAAGGCTAGTGCAGGCGCCATGCTCACAGGGCGCACGTCCGTATTCAATTAGAAATGAACGCGAGCGTGACTTTTTCGCCCCACTGCCGACACAAACCTTGACTCTACAATCGTTGTAGGGTTTTCACTACACTGGTACGTAAACGACCCAAGCCAGAAAGTGCCCCGCCCATGGAACACGACCTCACACGCGGCAATGTCCTCAAGACCATCGCGGTCTTTGCCCTGCCCTATATGCTCTCCTACTTTTTGCAGATGCTCTACGGCATGGCCGATCTGTACATGATGGGGCAGTTTAGCGGCGCTGCCGGCATCACCGCTGTGGGCAACGGCGCGCAGACGCTCTATATCATTACCGTGACGCTCGTGGGTCTGGCCATGGGAACGACGGTCATCGTCGGCCACGCCGTGGGCTCGCGCCGCTTCGATCGTGCCGAGACCGCCATCGGCAATACCATCACGCTGTTTATGGGTGTCTCGGTGGTACTGGCCGCTGCCTTGCTCGCACTGTGCCCGCAGATCGTGGCGCTCATTGGCACGCCGGCCGAGGCGGTCGAAGGCACCGCCGCCTACCTGCGCATTTGCTTTATCGGCATTCCCTTTATCGCCGCGTACAACATCCTCTCGGCCATCTTTCGCGGGCTGGGCGATTCGCGCTCGCCCATGTACGTGATCGGCGTGGCGTGCATCATCAACATCGCGCTCGACTTTCTGTTTATCGGCCACATGGGGCTCGGCCCCGTGGGCGCGGCGCTCGGCACGGTGACCGCGCAGACAGCCAGCGTTGCCCTCGCGCTCGTGTGGCTCAAGAGCCGTCGCACAAACATCCATGTTAAGCGCAGCGACCTGCGCCCCCAGCCCGAGGTGCTCGGCAGCATTCTTAAGATCGGCGTACCCGTGGCCGTGCAGGACGGCTGCATCCAGGTGGCGTTTATGTTTATCACCGTCATCGCCAACCACCGCGGTCTGGTCGACGCCGCCGCCGTGGGCCTGGTCGAAAAGATGATCAGCTTTTTGTTCATTGTGCCGAGTTCCATGGGCGCTACCGTCAGCGCGCTCACGGCGCAAAATGCCGGCGCGGGCAAGGGCGATCGCGCGCGTCAGGTACTCAAGGACGCCATGACCATCTCGGTGGTGTACGGCTGCCTGATCACGGTGCTGATGTGGCTGGTGGCGCCGGCGTTTATCGGCTTTTTTGCCAAGGACGCTGCAGTAGTCGCCGCCGGTACCGGCTATATGCGCAGCTATATTTTCGACGCGATCTTTGCCGGCATCCACATTTGCTTTAGCGGCTTTTTCGCTGCGTATGGCAAGAGCTACATTGGCTTTGCGCACAACGTGCTGGCCGTGGTGCTCATTCGCGTGCCCGGCGCATGGCTGCTGTCGAACGCCTATTCCGACACGCTGTTCCCCATGGGCATCGCCTCGCCGTGCGGGTCGATTCTGTCGGCGGGCATCTGCGTGATTGCATTTACCGTGCTCAACCGGCGCGGGGCTTTTGACAAGCTGGTGGCGTAGCGGGGCGACGCAGGCCTAGCGCCTCTCCCCTGTTTTTACCGAAAGGAGCGGTCCTGTGACCGACATGCCAAGTGAACACACCGAGGGCCTGCTCCGCATTGGCGAGGTGGCGCGCCTGCTCAATTTAAGCGTGGGCACACTGCGTCATTACGAGCAGATGGGGCTGTTGGAGCCGGCATATGTCGATCCGGCAAGTGGGTACCGCTACTACGGATCGCGGCAGCTCTCCACCCTCAACACCATCGGCAACCTGCGCGTTCTCGACTTGCCGCTGGCGCAGATTCGCGAGTTTGTCACTACGCGCGATATGGATTTGATACAACGGCAACTGACCAAGCAACAGGAGTTAATTGAGCACAGGCGGCGTGAGTTGGAGCGCATGTCGCGCAAGATTGACCAGCGGCTTGCCTTGCTTCATGGCGCTTTGAATGCTGATCTCGACACCATTAGCGAAATCGAGGAACCCGAACTTCGCTGCGCCACGCTGCACGAGCGCGTCAATCCCACCGACGCCTATTCGCTGGGATGGCATATCCGCCAGCTTCAGCAGGGGCAGCACGAAACCTTTGCCTATCTGGGCAATCTGGGTGTGGGCATCGCGCCCGAACGCCTCGCCGCCGGCGACTTTGATGGCTACGACGAGGTCTTCCTGCTGCTCGATGACACCGATGATTACTTGGGCGACGTTGAGACGCGACCTGCCGCGCGCTGCCTGACCATAAGCTTCCGCGGCACGCACGGGCAAGCAGCCCCGCGCTATAAGCAGCTGCTCGGCTATATGCGCGAGCACAACCTGGCGCCCACCGGGCCTTCGCGCGAGATCGCCCTTATCGATGACATCATCAGCGACGACCCGGCAACCTACGTAACGCAGATCACGGTGCCGGTTGCCCCAGCAAAGTAAGAACCGCCCGGAAGGCATCGTGCTTCCGGGCGGTTCTTCAATTTGGCTATCGATGCCTTACGCCTCAGGCACCTCGCCAGTAGCCAAAATCTGCTCGAGTGCGTCCTCATCCAATACAGGCACGCCCAGCTGCTCGGCTTTGGTGAGCTTGGAGCCCGCTTTGGGGCCGGCGACCAGATAGCTCGTCTTCTTCGACACGCTGCCCGAAATCTTGGCGCCGAGCACCTTGAGCGCCGCGCCCGCCTCGTCGCGAGTGCGGTTGACGAGCGTGCCGGTGAGCACGAAGGTCAGACCCGCAAGCGGCTGTGCGTCGGCGAGCTCGCCCGCCACGCCAGCGTCGGCCGCGGCTTGCGCGTGCGCGGCGCCCAAGTCGACCTCGAGCGACAGACCAGCCTGGCGCAAGCGCTCCAGCACGGCGAGGTTTTCGGGCACGGCCAGGAACTGTTTGACGCTCGCCGCAATCTTGGGACCGATGCCCTCGCACTCGGCAATATCCTCTTCGCTCGCCAAGATGAGCTTGTCGATCGACAGAAACCGCTCGGCGATGACCTCGCCCACGCTCTTGCCCACATGACGGATGCCCAGGGCAAACAGCACACGCCCGAGTGGCTGGCTCTTGGACTTGTTGAGCTCGGCGATGATTTTCTCGGCCGTCTTAAGGCCTACCGGAATGGGATCGCCCTTCTTAACGCCCTTTTTGCTGTTGGAGCTGGCGTACACGCGCCCCGTGTCCAGGCCGGCGATGTCGTCGACCGTGAGCTGGTAGAAGTCCGCGACATCGTGGATCAGGCCAGCGGCGATCATCTTGTCGACGATCTCGTCGCCCAGGCCGTCGACGTCCATGCAGCCGCGGCTCACCCAGTGGAGCAGGCGCTCCTTGAGCTGTGCGGGGCAGTCGATGGACACGCAGCGGTAGGCCACCTCGCCATCCTCGTGAACCACGGGGCTGCCGCACACGGGGCAAACCTCGGGCATGTGCCAGTCGACCGAATCGGCCGGGCGCTTGTCGAGCACCGGGCCCACGACCTCGGGGATTACGTCGCCCGCCTTGTGCACGATGATAGTGTCGCCCTCGCGCACGTTCTTGCGGCGGATCTCGTCGATGTTGTGCAGCGTGGCGCGCGCGATGGTGGAGCCGGCGACCGTCACCGGGTCGAACTCGGCGACCGGCGTGAGCACGCCGGTGCGACCCACCTGGATGCGAATCTCGCGCAGGACGGTCTGCTTTTCCTCGGGCGGGAACTTAAAGGCGATGGCCCAACGCGGCGCGCGGGCGGTAAAGCCCAGGTCGAGCTGCTGTTGGAAGCTGTCGACCTTTACGACCACGCCGTCGATGTCGTAGTCCAGGTCGCCGCGATGCTCAAGCGCCTGGGCACAGAACTCGTGAACCTCAGCCGGTGTGGCGCAACGGGCAACGTTGGGGTTGACGCTAAAGCCGGCGCTACGCAGCCAGTCCAGGAACTCGCGCTGGCTGTGGACGTGCAGCGGATCGGTATCGGCAATGGCGTAGATAAAGGTAGCCAGGTCGCGGCGCGCCGTGACCTTGGGGTCCTTTTGGCGCAGGCTGCCGGCGGCGGCGTTGCGCGGGTTGGCAAAGGGGTCGCGGCCCTCGGCATCGGCCTCTTCATTCAGACGCACAAAGCTGCCCTTGGGCATGTACACCTCGCCGCGTACCTCAATGGTACGCTCGCGGTCGGCGCCCATGTGGGCGAGCGCCGGCTCGG
Source organism: uncultured Collinsella sp. (assembly GCA_947001705.1). Lineage (GTDB taxonomy): Bacteria > Actinomycetota > Coriobacteriia > Coriobacteriales > Coriobacteriaceae > Collinsella. Next base: position 36,830 of record CAMQHT010000002.1, on the reverse strand, counting down.
ACAGGTGCATGGGCACATCCTTGATGGTACGGACATTGAGCGACACATCCTCGCCCGTGGTGCCGTCGCCGCGCGTGGCGGCGCGCACAAAGGTGCCGTTTTGATAGGTAAGCGCCACGCCCAGACCGTCGATCTTAAGCTCGCAGGTATAGGTGACGCTGCCGGCACCGAGCGCATCCTCGGCGCGCTGGAGCCACGCGTCAAGTTCGTCCAGATCCATAGCATCGTCCATGGAATACATGCGCGCCATATGTGTGACCGGTGTAAACTGCTCGCTCACGTAGCCGCCCACGCGCTGGGTATAGCTGTCGGGCGTCACCAGGTCGGGGTAGGTCGCCTCGATCTGCTGCAGCTCAACGATCATTTTGTCAAAGGCGGCGTCCGTGATCTCGGGCGCATCGAGCATGTAGTAGCGATAGGCGTGGTAATCGAGCTCGTGGCGCAGCTCGGCCGCACGCGCTGCCGCCTGGGCACGAGCATCGGCCGGTGCAGCGGTATCCGTGCTCGCGGGCGTTTCGGTATCGATGTCCACGCCGTCACCAAACAGGCTCGATTGCTCCATAGCGGCACTCCTTCGCTCGATTTCAAACGGATACAAGAGTACCACCGGTCGCGATGGAGCCAAATCGCCCTTTCCAACCGCACCGAATCGGCAGCCATCAAACTGGAGTGGATCGCGCGTTCAAACCATGCCCTTGCCGTTTCTAAATGATCCGTTTTCCTCCGTCTCCAAGGGATCATCGCGAAAAGAGGGGCTGTCCCGCGTTGGCGGAACAGCCCCTCTGGCTTCGATATGTGCGATACAGCTCGTTAGAAACCCTGGCCGTAGCCCTGGCCCTGGCCCTGCTGGCCGAGCAGCTCCTCCAGGTACTGGCGCAGCTGCTCATCGGTAATACCGCCGTTGCCAGTGTCGGTTGCACTGTCGTTCTGCTGCTGGTTCTGCAGTTCCTCGTCGGAGCCCAGCTCGACGGTGACCTTCTTCTCTTCCTTGCCGCGCATGAGCGTGATTTCGACCTTCTCGCCCACCTCGTGGCTGCGTAGTGCGATGATCAGGCCATCGGCGCTCGTAATCTCGTCGTCGCCCAGCTTGGTAATGACATCGCCCTCTTGGATACCGGCCTTGGCAGCAGGACCGTCCTCGACGACGCTCGCCACATACGCGCCGCTATCGGTGCTCAGCTTGTTGGTACGGGCGTTGAGCGCGTTGACGCTCGAAAGCGTGGCGCCCATGTACGGATGCACCGGCGTCTTACCGTCGATAATCTGGTCGGCAATGTTCTTGGCGTAGTTAACCGGAATGGCAAAGCCCACGCCCGAGCTGGAGCCCGAATAGCTCTCGATGAGCGAGTTGATACCCACGAGCTCGCCGTTGTCGTTAACGAGCGCGCCGCCGGAGTTGCCCGGATTGATGGCGGCATCGGTCTGGATCATGTTGGCATAGATGGTGTTGCCGCCGGTAGAGCTCATGGCCGTGGAGCGATACAGCGCCGAGACGATACCGGTGGAGACAGACTGTTCGTTGCCGAAGGGCGAGCCGATCGCCATGACCCACTCGCCCACGTTGAGCTTGGAGGAATCACCGATCTCAATCGGCGTGAGCTTGGAGGCGTCGGCGTCCTTGAGCTTGATGACGGCCAGGTCGCTCGAAGCGTCGTTGCCCACGAACTCGGCCTCGTAGGTGGTGCCGTCGTCCATGGTCACCACGTACTGGTCATAGCCATCGACCACGTGGTTGTTGGTGAGGATATGGCCCTCGGTATCGAGCACCACGCCCGAACCGACGCTGCCCGAGTTGTCCGACTCGTCGGCAGACTGCGAAAGCGAGCCATTCTGGCTGCCGCTCGACGTGGCGGTGATGGAAACGACGGAGGGCAGGGCCTTGGCAGAAACGGCCTCGGCCAGCGTAGTGTCCTCGGAATCGATGGTGATCTTTTGCGTCGATGAACCCGAAGCACCCGCCGTCACGGCATTCTTGCCACCGCCGATATCGAGCGTGCCGCTCATAATGAGTGCAATGACCAGCAGGGCGCCGCAGGCACAGCCGGCAAGCGCCGTAATGAAGATCGGCAGCTTTTTGGTCTTGGTCTTGACCACCGTGTGCTTGTTTACAACCTGCTGGCCGCCCAGCGGCTTGCCGGTCTGCGTATCGTAGGCCTGCACGTAGGGAATGTTGCCGTCGGCAGGCGTCGACTCCACCTGCACGCGCGGCTGCTGCTGGGTCTCGCCGGCGTTGCCCGCATCCTGGGGACGCTGGGAATCGTACTCGCTCATAGCTGCGATCCTTTCGTCAAATAACCAAAGGCCCGCCAAACATGTGGCGGGCCATCATTGTTCACGTTGAGTTGTACCCCAATATGCGGGCGTACGTGTACGAGAACGCAATCTTTTAGGAAGGCTTAAGTTCTGCTGCAAACTCGAAAGAAACCCGCACCTGCGTCAAAACCACCACAAAGGTGCCTGTCCCCTTTGTGGTGGAAATCTAGTCCTTAAACAGATAGCCCACGCCGCGGACGGTGGTGATGTGTGCCGCGATCTGCGGGCCCACCTTGGAGCGGATGCGTCGGATGTGCACGTCGACGGTGCGCGTGCCGCCGCAGTACTCAAAGCCCCACACGCGGTGCAGCAGCACCTCGCGGCTGTAGGCGCGGTTGGGGTGCGTCGCCAAAAAGCTCAGCAGCGAGTACTCCATCAGCGTCAGGTCGATGGGCTCGTTATCGAGCGTCACCTGGTAGGTAGCCAGGTTGATCTCGAGGTTATCGATGTTGAGCACATCGTCGGCGGTGACGGTCTCCTCCTCGCCCATCAGGCGCTGCGCGCGAGCCTTGAGCTCGTTGGGCGTCGCCGTGGGGCATACAAAGTCGGCATGCGCGTGATTCGGCAGGCGCAGGGTGCCGAGCGCCTCGTCGTCGACGATCACCAGCATGGGAACGCCGCCGCGGTCGTCAAGCCACTTGGCAATCTGATCGATGCGGTCGCTGCGGATGCCATCGGAATCGAGAATCAGCAGGTCAAAGTCGTGCGCCGCAGTTGGCGAATCAGGGGTTGCCAGGCTCACCTCGACACCCAGGGTAGTCGTCAAGCTGCGGGCAAACTCGTGGAAGCGCGTCGTGCGCGCCATGAACAGGGCACTCTTTTCGGACATATCGGCCTCCAAGGAAATGAGCTCAATCGTACTGGAACAAGCCAGCGTGATTAGGAGTTCGCCAGGTAGTGCTTGATCTCCCACTCGGTGATCGTGGACTCAAACTTATGCCATTCGTCGCGCTTCTTTTTGAGGAAGAAGCTGTGGATGTGCTCGCCGAGGGCATCCTTCATAAACTGCGAGTCCTCAAACACGTCGAGCGCCTCTTTGAGCGAGCGCGGCAGCGGCGTATAGCCGGCCTCAACCATCTGACGGTCGGTAAGCTTGAGTGTCTCGGCCGTGGCCTCGGGCGGGAGCTCCAGCTTGCGCTCGATGCCGTCCAGACCAGCCGCCAGCGTGACGGCGTTGACCAGGTACGGGTTGGCCATGGGATCGGGACTGCGCAGCTCGATGCGCGTGGACAGCTGCTTGCCGGGCTTGTAGACCGGAATGCGGACCATACTCGCGCGGTTGCGCAGGCCCCACGTGGCGTACTGCGGCACGGAGTCGCCGCCCGTGGTAATGCGCTTGTACGAGTTGACCGTGGGGTTGGTGATGGCGCTGATCTCGCGCGCGTGCGCCAGGATGCCGGCCATGTAGTGCTTGGCGATATCGGAGAGGTGGTACTTCTCGTCGTCCTCGCCCCAAAAGACGTTGTTGCCGTCGTGGTCGAATAGCGACTGGCACAGGAACATAGCGCTGCCGTCTTCGCCTGCCAACGGCTTGGGCATAAAGGAGGCGTGGCAACCGCTCTCGTAAGCCTGCTGCTTAATGATGAGCTTGGCCGTGGTGATGGCGTCGGACATGCTCAGGGCCTCGGCGTGGCGCAGGCTCATGCCGTGCTGCGAGCGACCGGCGGCGTGGAAGGTGTACTCCACGGGCACGGACATCTTCTCGAGCGTGAGGACCGTGTTGCGGCGCAGGTCGCGGGCGGCATCGCTCACCGAAAGATCGAAGTAGCCCACGTTGTCGAGCGGCTCGGGCGTGTGCTCGTCGGGGAAGTAGTAATACTCCAGCTCGGCACCAACGTTGAGTAGGTAGCCGGCCTTCTCGGCCTTGTGGAACATGCGGCGCAGGGCATCGCGCGGGTCGCCGGCGAAGGGCTTGCAATCGGGGGTGCATACGTCGCAAAACACACGGGCGACGCCGTTGTGGCTCGGACGCCACGGCAAAATCTGGAAGGTCGAGGCATCAGGGAACGCCAGCATGTCGGCTTCCTCGGGCGTGGCAAAGCCCTCGATGGCCGAGCCGTCAAAGCCAATGCCCTCCTCAAAAGCGACCTCGAGGTCCTCGGGGCTAATAGCAAAGTTTTTGAGGCGGCCGAGAATGTCGACAAACCACAGACGCACAAAGCGGATATCACGCTGCTCTACGGAGCGGAGTACGTAATCGATGTTCTGCTGGTTCATGTCGCTCCCCTTTCTTTCGGGCGGGTTTCGACTGGTCTATATCGCAGATACTATCGCAGAAAAATGTTTCCGCAGGGTTAAAGCGTATCAAGCGCTCAAAAAAACGTGCGCGAGCAGACCGTTGCGAACGAGCGGCTAGCGTAAGGTCGAGGCGCGGTGTTCGATGTGGCCGGGGATCTCGATGCGCTTGGGGGCGAGCTTTGCGGCATCGCCCACCGTAGTGGTAACGATGTCGATGCGTTCGGACAGACGCTCGACTACGCGCTCGGCAATGGTAAGAGTGTCCTGCGCTGCCGTGGTCACACCGCCAAAGAGCACGTGGTTCCAGGGATAGTCGTCAAACGTTGCGATCTTGAGACCCGCCGGCAACGAAGGTCCCAACTGTGCCAGCGCCTCGGTCAGGCGCAGGAAGACCAGACCGTTGACGGCAATGAGGCCGAGCTTTTTACCCGCATAGCCGCGGATGGTCTCGTCCAGGCGACTGACACCCTCGACGCCACCGTCGGCCAGGGTGACGACCTCGCCCGCAAGACCGCGGCGCGAAAGCTCGTCGGCAAACGCCTCGGCGCGTTCGCGACGCACGGGGCTGTCGTCGCTTGCCTCGGTGAGCAGGCACAGGCGCTCGCTGCCCGCAGAGGCCAAGGCGTCTACCAGGCCGGCGACCAGCTCACGGTTGTTGGAGGTCACCAGATCGACACCGCCGTCGGCAACATCGCGGTCGAGCAGCACGACGGGCAGGCGTCCCGCAGCCTCGGCGATCGCCTTGTCGTTGCCTCCGCAGGTATTGACGACCAGGCCGTCCACGCCGGCATCGATAAGTCTGGTGAGCGACTCTGCCTCCTTGGCGGGGTCGTTGCCGCTAATGGCCGTCATGAGCGAGCAGCCGCGCGCGGCGGCGCTGGCGGAAAGCCCTTCGAGCATGGCGCTGGAGAACGGGTTAGCAATGTCGGCCAAGATCACGCCGATGAGGTTGGTACGCGAGCTGCGCAGATTGCGCGCGGCGGCACGTGGACGATAGCCGGTGCGCTCGATAACTGCCGCGATGCGAGCACGGGTTTCCTCGGTCATCTGCCCAGGGCGGTTGTTGAGATAGCGCGAGACCGTGGCCGGGCTCACGCCCGCCTCGGCAGCAATGTCCTTAATCCTCATCTGCGCCATAGCGCACCCCGTTTCCCAATTGTCGGCAGTCTGAGCCATTTTAGGCATTTTTTTAAAAATCTCGCTTGCAAAACGTTGTAGATGAGTATACTACAACTCGAAACGAAACCGATTTCGTAAACCGATTTCGGCAAGCGTTGGCACGGAGGTGCAAAGATGTACCCTACCGTCTTGGCACCTCCGTGCCAACGCCATATCAAAGGTGTACGCACGAGCAAGAAGGAGCTGCGCGACCATGGGTAAAACGGTTCTTACCTTCGGCGAGATCATGATGAGGCTCTCGCCCAAAGATCATCTGCGCATTGAGCAGGCGACCGAGTTTGATGTCCGCTACGGCGGCGCCGAAGCCAACACCGCGCTTTCCCTGGCCTACCAGGGTGACAAGGCAGCTTACGTCTCCGTTGTCCCGGCCAACCGTCTGGGCGAGTGCGCCCTGCGTTCGCTGAAGGTCTACGACGTCGATACCTCGCGCGTCGTGCGCCAGGGCGACCGTCTTGGCTCCTATGTGTTTGAGGTCGGCGCCTCGCAGCGCGGCAACGGCTGCGTCTACGACCGCAAGTACTCTGCCATCAACATGGCCAAGCGCGACGTCTTTGACTGGGATGAGATCCTCAAGGGTGTCGATGTCTTCTACTTCTCCGGCGTGACGCCCGCCGTCTCCGACGAGATGGCCGCCGCCTGCAAGGATGCCCTCACCGCCTGCCGCGCCAAAGGCATCGCCACCGTGTGCGACGTGAACTATCGCGGCAAGATGTGGTCGCCCGAGAAGTCGCAGGCCACCATGAAGGAACTCCTGCCGCTCGTTGACATCTGCATTGCCAACGACGAGGACGCTCCTGCCGGCCTCGGTATGACCTGCGTCTCCGGCTCCCTTGCCCACGGCATCGAGGAACGCGACACCTACGTCGAGATGGCCCGTCAGATCTGCGCCGAGTACGGTTGCAAGAAGGTCGCCTCGGTCGTCCGCAACATCTCCTGCGTCGAGCGCTCCATTTGGATGGGCATGCTCTTTGACGCCGAGAGCGGCGAGCACTGGTTCTCCCCCGCTCACGACGTGCACGTGCTCGAGGGCGTTGCCGCCGGCGACGCTTTCAACGCCGGCCTCGTCCATGCCCTCATCAACGACTTTGACCCGCAAGACGCCGTCAACTACGCGATTGCGGCCTCGATCCTCAAGCTCACCATCAAGGGCGATTCCAACCTGGTGACCGCAGACGAGATCGCAGCCGTGGCATCCGCCGCCGACGGTGGCACCCGCGTCGCCCGTTAATTCGTTCCCCATTCCGCGGACTGCAGCTTTCCATACCCATACCCCTGCAGCCCGCTCCCCGATTCCTCCGGCCAGGTAGAACCACTTAGTCCCATTCCGGTTTTGTCTGGCATTCCTTCACGACTGGCCTCGTAGCCGGTTCCGAAATTGCTTGTGACCCAAGCAGTGCCTCCGATAACCAATCCGGAACCGGCTCATGGCCAATCTTCTTTGGCAATCACGCGCCCGTGCGCGCCTCACATCGAAAGGAACACTATGTTCGATCAGTTCTACACCACGCTTGAATCCCTGGGCATCGTGCCGGTCGTCGTGCTCGATAAGGTCGAGGACGCCGCACCGCTCGCCCACGCCCTTATGTCTGCCGGCATGAAGTCCGCCGAGGTCACCTTCCGCACCGCCTGCGCCGCCGAGTGCATCGCCGCCATGGCTGAGGCCGAGCCCGAGATGTGCGTCGGCGCCGGCACCGTCCTGACTGTCGAGCAGGTTGAGCAGGCCCGCGCCGCCGGTGCCAAGTTCATCGTCTCCCCGGGTTACAACGAGGACGTCGTGAAGCACTGCATCGACATCGACTTGCCCGTCCTTCCCGGCACCGTGACCCCCTCCGAGGTTACCGCCGCCGAGAACCTGGGGCTCAAGGTCACCAAGTTCTTCCCCGCGGCTCAGTATGGTGGCCTGAACACCATCAAGGCCCTCGCCGCTCCGTTTGTCGGCCATCGCTTTATGCCCACCGGCGGCGTGAGCACTGCCAACGTCGAGGAGTACCTGAGCTCCTCCGCCATCATCGCCTGCGGTGGCACCTGGATGGTCAAGCCCGCCCTGTTCGCCGATGGCGACTTCTCCAAGGTCGAGCAGATTGCCCGCGAGGCCATGGACGTCGTCAAGAAGGTCCGCGGCTAGGTTTAGCTCTCTATCGTGAAAGGGGGCGTGCCCTAGACCTCGCCCCCTTTCTTTTAAAGCGGCTCGGAAGCGCGCCGTTTCCGTCACGAACAAGAACCAAAACCGTCTTGTATGCTGATAGAACGTGACGGAAGCGACACGCGCCCGAGCCGCTTTGCCTACTCGGCTGGCAGTCGCGCCCAGCTGAGCCACTTCGACAAAAGCCGAGCCACCAAAACAGCTGCGGCGCCGTCTGGAGGAATGGACCCTTGCTTCCGGTTTTTTCCTCCAAGCGGCGCCGCAGCCTTTTCATGCCCCGATTGCACCCCCGCACTTGCGGTGAAACACGGACTGCTTACGCCGCCAAAGCCGCAAAACAGCCCCTATTTAACCGCAACTAATGTAGGGAACGAGTTAGATGGCCGAGTCTTTAGGCAGCTCAAAATAGTCGGGATGCAAGGCGATAACCGGTCCCTGTTCCTCGGGCATCAGATGCAGGTGTGTCTCTGCCAGATAGCTCGCCGTGTCGGTATCGCCCCTCTTAATGGACTCGAGAATCCGGCGATGCTGACGACGAATCGGCTCCCAATCCATATCCTGCGACACCATACGCAACCAGTTGTACCGCTCAAAATGCGTATTGACGCTCTTCATCCAATCCCACAACATGTGGCGGCCGGCAATCTCAAAGCACGTCTCGTGGAATAGGTTGTCCAGATCGAAAAAGCGACGCGTTTCGCTATGGTCGAGCGACTCGGACTCGGCAAGAATCTGCTCGAGCCGATGTTTTTGCTCAGGCGTGGCGGCAGAGCAACATTTAATGAGTACGCTTCTCTCGAGTTTCTCACGCAAGAAACAGGCGTTCTCGGCGCGCTCCATGCTGATTTTTGAGACATAGGTGCCGCTTTTGGGACGCGTTTCCACTAGCTCCTGCTCACGCAGGCGCACAAAGGACTCGCGAATGGGCGTGCGCCCGATTCCCGTCTCCTTTTCCAGACCAATCGCCGAAAGGCGCGTGCCGGGCCTGAGCTCGGCATAGATGATCTTAGAGCGCAGTGCGTTGTATGCCTGATCTTGCAGGCTCTGATAATGCTGGTGCTGTTCCATAAAGCCCTCGGATGAAGCCCACGGTTTGTCGAATATCACCACGTAATACTATCGCATCGACACGCCCCAGCTCCCAATCAGTCTTTTTGGGACGGGGCTCTTTTAGCTACCCTGGCCCGCAGATCGGCCCCCCTTGCCACAAAAGTGGCCCATCTACTACGTTAACACGGATAGCCTCGGCCATACCGAAAACCGTGAAAACAAAACCGCAGGTAGATAGCTTGTCGATTTTCGAAAAAACCGACTATGGTTGACCCCTGCGGCTTAAACGTAGTAGATAGGCCCTTTTCGTGGCGCAGCACTACTGCACCCCAAATTGGCACCCCGAGCCTGTTATAAGTTGCTGTGAAATACGGACGGTTGATAATCAAGGGTTGAAAATCAAGGCGCGCTATACGGCTTGCTATATCTCACTATACTTTGCTGTACGTCGCTGTACTTTGCTTTAACTTGACAATAATCGGCCCGTTACCATCCGGGATATAACGGACCCCAAGCCAACGCTGGCTTGGGGTCCGTCTTGTACCATGGCTCTTTTGGACTATGAGCGCTCGTATTTCGTGGCCCGCCCGGTTCCCTGCCTTACGATTGCATTCCGTTCAAGCAGAGATTCGAGTGCCGCCAACGTCCGCATGCGGCTCAGCCCCGTCTGTTTTTCAATCTCGCTTCGCGACATAATTCGCCCGCCCGACAAGGCCTTGAGAACCTGGACCTCTTCCTCGGACCCTTCAAAGGCATCGGTAACGGGCAATGTGACGGCCACCATGCCGCCGCGAACATCAAAAATTGGTTGATTGATCGAATCGCGATAGGCACGTCTAATGCGCGCGATTCCCGTACCAAATTTCTCGATGTAATCCAGCTTTAAGAAGGCCTCTGCAACGATGGGGTTTCTGAGCACGGATATCTGCCCATACAGGTATTGTTCCGTCGTCAACCCGGCGGGCAGCGATCCAGGGGAGGTCACAACGACACGATCATCGTACAGGGCAATTTGAACGTTCGCTCGAACGTCCCACGTCCGATGCACCAAAGCGTTTGCAACAGCTTCGCGGAATGCCTCAAGAGGAATTCGATCGGTTTGGACGCGCTCCATCCCTTCGATACGCTCATAACGGTAGTAGCGTGCAAACATAGCCACCGCCCTGTCCGCCTGCTCAATTGCGGATACATTTGTCGCCGCCTCGCGATCCAAGATCACATCCTCGGTATCGCCAAAACGGACGCAGTCGATGCCTGGAAAATCATTCTTATCCGCTAAAATCGCCGCGGCATTGGTATAGCCATCCTTGCCGAGCAAGCGGAGCGTACGCATGATATCCGGCGTTAGCTCGGAAATGCCGAGGTGTTCAACACACTTATGCTCGAGCGTATGAAAGCCCAAGTCCTGGCGAGCCGACGTGAGCGCGTCGAACGTCACGTTGCTGCCTTCGAGCGTCAGCCTGCCATACTCAAACCGGTCGACCTCCACCGTTGCCGAATCGTTTCGTCTGTAGGCCTTTCCCTTGCTTCGATAGGGTTTGTCCTGTCCCTCATAAACCGTAAGGATTACGGTCCCGTGTTTCTCATCGGACTCGAGCGTGTAACGGGGAGCGGGATCCAAGCTGTCATTAATCATGTTCTCAATGCGGAGACACTCTGCGACCGGATCTGCAAGGCCGACAGCCACGCCCTCGTCATCAACGCCAAACTCAATCTTGCCCGTCCCGTAGTTTGCATAGGCGCTCACCGTTTTAAGAAACGTCGGCGTAACGCTTTCCTTGTATTCGACTGTAGGGCTCTCTCTAACAACCATATGCACAACCCCCTCGTTTCGTACCATTCATAACCGTATTATAAGACGAAAACCGTTTGCGTACTGATTTATATAAGACGCAAACTGTTTTCGTCTTGATTTGCGTACGGAATTAAGACGCATAATTTCGCTTTCGTATGGCTCAATACCGGACGCAGACTGTTTTCGTCTGTCAATACGTCTGAAATCCAAACGAAAAGAGCCCCGAGCTCAGTATGAACTCGGGGCTCTTTGTGCCGCACATCTATGAGAGGAATAATTCGATGCGTACGGGCGCTACCCCATGAAGCCGCCCTGGGATGGCGGCAACCTCGCCGTTACCCGTCTGATGGGTGTGCTCAAGGCATCCGTTCCCCTCTTTATCGACGTAACGGGCAAAAAAGCTCGTCGAGGAGACCATCCGTACGCACCACGGTGTGGCCGGCGCCATCGAGGCGCGCAACCCCACCGCCGCTCACGATGCGATGTATCTGCACCCGGTCTACAACCGCAACATGATTGCAGAGGACGCACAGACAAAAGGCATTTAAGGCTCGACAATGATCTTTCTTTGATAAAACGCAAGCGGCGGCCGCTTGCGTTTTATCAAATAGTGCAATGGGGCCAGGTTTACATGCACCAAGTTGGTGCAAAGTAACCTGTCCCCACGCACCAAGGGGTTGACTAGAGCTCGCAGGCGACCTTGTAGCCATCGCCGATGGCATCGCGAATGTTGCCGCACTTGTTGGCATCGCCCAGCACGTGGGTGGCAACACCGGCTGCGGCCAGGTCGTCGGCCAACTTGGTGTTGGGACGATAGCCCATGGCAAGTACCAGCGTATCGGCATCGGCGATGGTGTGGGCCTCGCCATCCTTCTCGTAGCTGATGGCATCCTCGGTGATCTCGGTCACCTTGGCCTCGGTCAGCACGTGGACGCCCTTGGAGAGCATGCGCGTGATGAGCACCGCGCGACCGGCACCACCCTCGTTGGCGGCGAGCGTCTTGGTCATCTCGATAACGGTGACGTCGCGATTGGCCGGCGACAGATCGTTGACCAGTGGGGCCAGGTAGTCGGCCGTCTCGCAACCGACGGTGCCGCCGCCCACGATGACAATCTTCTTGCCCGGGAAGGCCTTGCCACCCAGCAGGTCGTCGGCCGTCATGACCTGCTTAAATCCCTGCATGAAGGCCGGGGCGATGGGCTCGGCGCCATAAGCCAGGACAACCTCGTAGCCCGCGTAGTCACGCTGAATGTCCTCGGCCGAAAGCTCGGTACCAAAGACGCACTTCACGCCCGCCTTAGCAAGACGGCGATACTGGTACTTGATCACGCGGGTGAGTTCCTGCTTTGCCGGCGGAACGGCCGCGATGCGCATCTCGCCGCCCGGTTCGTCCTGTTTATCCACGAGCACCACATTGTGACCGCGCTTGGCGGCAATGTAGGCTGCCTCCATGCCCGCAGGACCAGCGCCCACAACCAGTACGTTCTTGGCCTCGGCGGCAGGCTCGTAGCCGGCCTCATCGCGCTCCACGTCCGGGTTGACGGCGCAGGAGATGCGCTTGCCAAACATAATGCCGTTCAGGCAGCGCAGACAGCCAATGCAGGGGCGGATGTCGTCGGCGTTGCCGGCAGCGGCTTTGTTGCAGAACTCGGCATCACACAGATTGGCGCGACCCATCATGCAGATATCGGCAGCACCGTCCTCGATCAGCTCCTCGGCGATCCAAGCCTCGTTGATACGTCCGACGGTGGCGACGGGAATGTTGACGTGCTTTTTGATCTCGCGCGAGCAGGCGGCGTGCGAGGCCTGCTGCGTGCCGGCGGCGGGAATCGCAGAGCCGCGCTTGATGGTGGTGCCGCCCGACACGTGAATCATGTCGACGCCGGCCTTCTCCAGGCGACGCGAGACGTAGATCATGTCGTTGAGGGTCAGGCCACCATCGGTGTACTCGTCACCCGAGATGCGGACGTCGATGATAAAGTCCTTGCCGCAGCGCTCGCGAATCTCGGCGATGACCTCGAGCAAAAAGCGCATGCGGGCGTCGAGCGAGCCGCCGTACTCGTCGGTGCGCTTGTTGTAGAGCGGGGTCAAAAAGCCGCCGAGCATGCCGTGGGCGTGCGCCGCGTGGACCTCGACGCCATCGACGCCGGCCTTTTGCATACGCACGGCGGCGTCGCCAAACTGGTGCGTGAGCTCGTGGATCTCGTCGACCGTGATGGGGCGCGGTGCCTCGCGGGCGTAAGACGGGCCCACAAAGGACGGAGCGATCAGGCGAGGCGTGCCCGGAATGTTAAAGGCCATGTAGGCGGGGTGGAAGAGCTGCGGCATGATCTTGCAGCCGTACTCGTGGACGGCCGCGGCGAGCTTTTCCCAGCCAGGGATAAACGTGTCGTCGTAGCAGCACATGTCACCCGGCAGATAGGTATAGGTAGGCTCGACCGTCACGACCTCGGTGATGATGAGGCCCACGCCGCCCTTGGCGCGGGCACGGTAATGATCGACCAAGTCGTCGGTCACATAGCCATGATCGGCCAGGTTGGTAGATACCGGCGGCATAAAGACGCGGTTCTTGACCTCGGTTGTACCGACCTTGATCGGGCTAAAGAGCATCGGATAGGCGGAGGACTCCATACAGGGTTCCTTTCGTTTGAGCCGCTCGGCGGCAGTTGCTAACGTACATATCGTATCAGCAACTGCCGTATCCGCAGTCAAACATACCCAAACGCCGGTCGGCTAATGAATACCGCGGCCCAAGTCTTCGGCGATTTTGTCTACGCCCTTAAGTGCGGCGCAGGTCTTTTTGTTGGAGCAATGTCCTGTGCAAACGCCACCTTGAGCGCAGTCGGCGCAGGTGCCCTTGCGATAAATGCGTACGCACACGGCGACAAACGCAATGCCGATAACAGCCAGTACAACAATATCGATAGGTGCCATAGCAAGCCTCCTCTAGTTAACCACCACTTACTTTACCCCATTCTCCACCTGCCAAAAAGGGACAGGTATATTTCGGTCGGTTTTATCTGCGGAAACGCCACATCTCCCTCACCAAAAAGCCCGAGTGTCGCTGGGACACCCGGGCTCGTGGAAAGGGGCTAATCCTTATTCGGACTTAAGCGGAAACTGCGGCGGAAGCAGTGTTGGTCTCGTCCTCGTCGGTCCATGCATGCTTGGGCATGGGACGGAAGATCTGGAAGAGCATCGCAACCAGCAGCACGATGGCTACAATCGTCCAAATACCAAACTGGCCCAACACAAACAGGTTGTAGAACTGGTTGATGAACAGGCCGATCACCCAAGCGAAGGCGCACTCGTAGCCGATGGCAATCGCGGTCCACTTGCCGGAGTCCATCTGGTTGCGGATAGTGCCCATGGCGGCAAAGCACGGAGCGCACAGCAGGTTGAAGGCACCAAAGGCCACGCAAGCACCCATGGTGGGGAACATGCCCGCAAACGCGGTCCACAGGCTCGGGTCGGTCTCGCCAGCATCGGCGACGGAGAGCAGCGAGCCGGCGGTAGCGACGACATTCTCCTTAGCCACGAGGCCGGAGACGGTCAGCGCGGTGGCCTGCCAGGTGCTAAAGCCGAGCGGGGCGAAGATCCAAGCGACCAGGTTGCCGAGCATGGCGAGCACGGAGTAATCCATGAACTCCTCGGGGATGCCGTCCATCGCAGGCAGGAAGCCAAAGGAACCGTTGTAGCTGCCAAAGTTGGAGAGGAACCAAACGACGACGGTGGACGCGAAGATGACCGTACCGGCCTTCTTGATAAAGGCCCAGCAGCGCTCCCACACGTGCAGCGCCCAAGAACGGATCGCCGGGAAGTGGTAGGCAGGAAGCTCCATAACAAACGGCGTCGGGCGACCGGCGAAGAGCTTGGTCTTCTTGAGCATGAGGCCCGAAGCAATGACGGCAAAGACGCCCAGGAAGTAGAAGAGCGGGCTGATCCACGCGGCGGTGGTGGAAGAATCGCCGATGATGGAACCCATGAGCAGGGCAATGATCGGCAGCTTAGCGCCACAGGGAATAAACGTGGTGGTCATGACCGTCATACGGCGGTCCTTCTCGTTCTCGATGGTCTTGGTGGCCATGACGCCGGGGACGCCGCAACCCGAGGACACGAGCATGGGGATAAAGGACTTACCGGACAGGCCAAAGCGGCGGAACACGCGGTCCATGATGAAGGCGACGCGCGCCATGTAGCCGCAGTCCTCCAGGAAAGACAGCATCACAAAAAGCAGGAACATCTGCGGCACAAAGCCAAAGATGGCGCCCAGGCCGCCGACGATACCATCGCAGACCAGCGAATCGACCAGGCCACCGTCCTCGGTGCCGCCCGCCACGAGGGCGTCGTGCACCACGGTGGTGATACCCGGGACATAGGGGCCGTACTCCGCCGGGTCAATCGAATCGGCAGCGTCCTCACCCACAGCCTCGACAGCCGCATCATACGCATCGCGACCCTGACCGAGCACGTACCAACCGTCGGTGCCGAAGAGCTGGTCGTTGGTGAAGTCGGTCACCGTGCCGCCCAGGGTAGAAACGGCGATGTAGTACACGCAGAACATGATGACCACAAAGATCGGCAGGCCCAGGATACGGTTGGTAACCACGCGGTCGATCTTCTCGGAGGTGCTCATCTTGGCAGGAGCCTTGGTCATGCACTCGTCGATAATGTGGGCAATCACGCCATAGCGCTCGCCGGTGATGATGGACTCGGCATCGTCGTCGCAATCCTGCTCGCACTGGGCGACCAGCTGCTCAACGCGAGCGGCCTTCTCCTTGGTGAGGTTGATGAGCTTGCAGGCGTCCGCGTCGCGCTCAAACAGCTTGACAGCGTAGTAGCGACGCTTGTTGGCGGGAACGCTCGCCGGCAGGTTGTTCTCGATGTGGTCCAGAACGTCCTCGATAGAGGAATCGAACTTGTGCTCCGGCACCTGGCCCTTGGAAGCAGCGGACTTCTTAACCTGCTCGAAAAGCTCCTTGATGCCCTTGTTCTTAAGGGCCGAGATCATCATGACCGGGCAACCGAGCTTCTTGGACAGCTTGTCGGTGTCGATCTTGTCGCCGTTCTTCTCGACCAAGTCGGCCATGTTGAGGGCGACGACCACGGGCAGGCCGGTCTCGATAACCTGAAGCGCCAGGTACAGGTTGCGCTCGAGGTTGGTGGCATCGACCACCTGGACGACGACATCGGGCTCGCCGCTCATGAGGTAATCGCGCGAGCACTGCTCCTCGGGGCTGTAGGGGGAAAGCGAGTAGATGCCGGGGAGGTCCGTAATCGTGACGTTCTTGTCACTCAGGAGCTTGGCTTCCTTTTTCTCAACCGTGACGCCGGGCCAGTTGCCAACGTAGCCGTTGGCGCCGGTGATCAGGTTGAAAAGCGTGGTCTTGCCGCAGTTGGGGTTACCCGCCAGCGCGACATGGATCTGAGAATCCGCCATTCAATCCTTCTTCCTTGTGTGCCCGCGCTGCTTTCTCCGCGCGGGCTGGATAATGTGCTTCAACACTGCATTATTGAGTTAGAAAAACCTAACTTTATCTGCAGAAATATGTGCCGCCGGCCCTTACTGGACCTCGACGACGGCAGCCTCCTCCTTGCGGATGGAGAGCTCGTAGCCGCGCACGTTGATCTCGACCGGATCTCCGAGCGGTGCAACCTTAACGACCTTGAACGAAGTGCCCTTGATGAGGCCCAGGTCCATAAGGTGACGGCGAAGCGCGCCCTCGCCGTGAAGCTTGACGATGGTAGAGCTCTCGCCCACCTTAACGTCACCCAACGTCTTCATATTCTTTTCCCCCTTTCAGCTTTTATGGAATGCTGCGAACTAACCGACAGTCATGATGTGCATGGCGACCTTGGAATCGATGCCAAAGCGCGCACCGAGCACGGTGACGATGATATTGGCGCCACTCGAGCTCACCACGTGAATCTCGTTGCCCTCGACAAAGCCGAGGTCCTTGAGGTGGTGCTTCATGTCCTCATTGCCCTTTACGCGAGACACGCGCACGGTTTCGCCCGCTTTTACCATCGAAAGCGGCATAGCCGGCATCTGCGGTCCGCAAGACATGAGTGAGCTCCTAACGTCAGTTTGTCCTCAACATAGACGCAGCAAAAGTTAACCACGTCTATGTTCGCTACAGTAAACTAGCACGTGGTTAACTTTTTGGAAAGGGTCCCTATTCAGTTTTCGGAAAAGTTTCCTATATGCAACAAAGAAAGATGTGACGAAGGGACTGTCCCTTTGTCACATTGTTGCGCTTTAGAGCGAGAGGTTTCTGATCGACGTGACGCACGAGGCCTCGTCCACGCCCGAAACGCGGAACACGATGTCCTCGCCGCATTCGCCGTAGAGCGCCATGAGCCCCATCACATCGCGACCGTCGGTATGGCGCTCGCCGATACTGACCGACACGTCGCTACGGTGCTTGGCAATGATGTCGTAGAGCAGCGCAACCGGGCGGGCATGCAGTCCCAACGGATCTTTAATCGTCTTTGTAAACTCGACCATGTCCCCTCCCGCGGCATCGCACATTCGGCCGGCAAACCCAGCCACGTGGTAGTTATTGTACCGTTAGATGCTTGTCGAGAGCTCCTCTGAACACCTCGTGGGCAAAAAGTGGCAAATATGAGTACTGTCACCAATTTAGTAGCAGCAAAATCGAGAGCAAATTGCCTCCTTTGAGCGATTCGAAGAGGTTGAAAGCCGTCAAACGCCCTTTAAAGGGGGTTATATAAATTGATTTTGAGCCCGTTTTTGCTCAGAACAGGCCGAAAAATATGACACCTCTTTTGCAACAGTACTCATATTTGGCATTTTTTGACCACGGGGTCCAAAACCATGCCCCAAAACACAAAAGGAGGGGCCTCGTAAGGCCCCTCCTTAGGAAAGGGAATCGATTTACTCCACAGCCGTAGATTAATCCTAGCCGCTACTCCATCATGTCGAGGACGGAGGGGCGCAGCTCGCTCTCGGCGGCCTCGGGATCGGTCTCGCGCAGGCGGTTGATATAGCGGTTGTACCACATCACGGCAAGGCCCAGGAAGACAACCACACCGCCAACGTTGTAGACCAGCGTCAGCCACAGCGGCTGATCGAGCGGAATGGTGCCGCAGATAAGCACGAAGCAGAAAACCACAAGCAGGAATGCAGCAATGGCCAGGCCAAAGGTACGCGAACCCATGCGGAAGCCACGGGGAGCAGCGTCGAAGTTCTTGCGCAGCATAAAGTAGGCAAGCAGGATCAGCAGCGGCGGGAGCAGAGCAGTGGCAGCCGTCATGTTGGTGACGATCATGAGCAGGTCGTCGAGGTTACCAGAGCCCAAGGCCGGGATGATCAGGATGGGGACGACGATGGCGAACTGCAGCCAAGCGGCGCGGGCGGGAATGCCGTGCTCGTTGAGCTCGACGATCTTGCTACCAAAGACGCCCTTGGGGATCTCGGTGAAGAAAACCTTGATGGGAGCGGAGGTCCACATCATGAGCGAGCCCAGCGTGGCAGCGAGAAGGATCAGGCCAATGACGCGCGTGGACACTTCCATGGGAATGCCAAAGTGGGCAAAGACAGCACCGAACACGTCGAAGATGCCGGTGGAGATGGCAACGCCGCCCTCGGGGATGAACAGGTTGACCAGCAGCGAAGCGCCTGCATACAGAAGGCCGATGGTCAGGCCGGCGATAACGACGGTGCGCACGAAGGCCTTGACGCCACCCTTAAGGTCGTTAAGGAACACGCCGACAGACTCAGCGCCGCCAACGCCCTGGATGATCCAGGCAAGCGTACCGAAGAAGCCCCACATAGTTGCGAAGTTGCTCATGTCGGGAGCCATGTTAGCGGGGGTAGGAGCCGTAGCGAACTCGACGCCGCCAAAGGCAGCAGCCAGGGACAGCAAGATGAACACGGCAGTCAGGCCGAGAGCCGCGGTCGAGCCGAAGGAGGAAATGGAGCCGATCCACTTAGCGCCCTTGGTCGAAACCCACGTGGCGATAGCAAAGACGACGATCTCGATAATAGTGATCCACAGCTGCGAGAGCTCGGCATTGGCACCAAAGAACACGTAGCTCGCGTAGATGATGACGTTGGGCAGGACGGACGCAAAGTAGAACAGGTTAACGAACCAGTAGCTAAATGCCGTCAGGAACGCCCAGCGGCCACCCATCGAAGTCTTAACCCATGCGTACACGCCAGACTCGGAATCCTTGTTGAGGCCGACAAACTCAGCGGTAACCAAGGTATAGGGGACAAAGTACAAAAGCGTGGCGAAGAAGAACGACGGCGCAGCTGCCAAACCGATGGCCGCGTTGTTGTTGATGATGTTCTTGATACCGAACACGGCGGCGACCGTCATGCCCAGCAGAGCGAACGAACCAATCGTTCCTCGTTTTTCAGAGCTCATAAGCCCTCCCAATCATCCGTTATATCTCATCTAAAACCGTCCGGACTGCAAGCGCAATCGTGGACGGCGCACCTGCTAAGGGGAATGGGGAAAAGGGAGTCAACAAAGCCATCCCCCTTAACGGCGCGAAGCAAACGTCCAAACGGACGAATACTACTTGTTGGGGAAGGAATAACCTTCAACCGTCACGTGCAGTACCACGACGCGGGGATCCGCGGCATCGACCACGACACGGTAGGCCTCGTCGATCTCGACGACGGCAACGCCGCCGGCGGGAATCGTCACGGTCTCCCCCGTACCCTCAAAGCGCTCACGATCGTCGATATCGTTGTATGCGCGGGTGCAGGTGAGGCCTGCCTTGGGGGCAACCTCGACGGTCAGGTCGCCGTCGAGCGGAGCGAGCACGGCATGGTAGCGACGGTGACCGACCAGATCGGCAGTAGCCGCCTCGTGAGCGTTCACCCACCAATACACCAGCGAGTCGCCGATGGAGTACGCCACGTCGTGCTGCAGGTCGGCAACACCATCGAGCGCCTGACCGGTGCGCATCCACTTCTTGACAGACTTCATCTGAGCGTCGAAATCGGCGCGCGAGTTAAAGACATGCATGACTTATGCCTCCTTAATGGGTGCCAGCGCCTGAGCCAGATCGGCAGACGTCAGCGGTCGCAGGGACACCTCAAAGCTGAAGCTCTCAAAACGGGTGCGGTAGGAATCGAGTACCTCGGAACCCCAAGAGTTCGAGCCAAGGCCGAGCAGCTGGTCGTTGATGTTGACCGTGACCGTATCGCCCTTGACAAGGTCGTAGACGTGCTTGGCGTTATCGATTGCCTCGCAGCTATAGGGCCATGCCGAGAACGAGAACGGGTTGGAGGCGGCGTCAGCCGGACGAGTCACCAACACGCCGTCACCGTGACTGGAACGCAGGGCAACCCAGCGGATACCCTCACGGTTGGCGCAGTCCTGAGGCATAACGTAGGGCGTGAACATGTCGTCGACCGTAGTGCGGTAATGACCGACCGGGTTGGCGTGCAGCGAGTCCGGATAGTTCTCGCCCGGGCCGTGGCCATACCACTCGACGGCACGATTGCAACCGGGGACCTCGAAGGAGATGCCGATGCGCGGGATGATATCCGAGTAATCGCCGTAGGGCTCGCCGGAAACCTTGAGGTCGACGCGACCGCTCGGAAGCACGGTGTAGACGAGCTCGACGCGCATGCCGAACGCGCGGACGGGAGGAGCGATACGCTGGCTCACGGTAACGACGACCGCATTGCCGTCCTGCTTCCAAGAAACCTTGCGGGTAGACGTCTGCATCACATCGATGAAGTTGTCCTTCCACAGGGAGTCATACTCCTGGGCGTGGTTATCGACGAGCGGATGCCAAAAACCAACCTGGGGACCAGAGGCCATGACGTCGCGGCCGGATGCCTTCCACTCGCTCACGGTACCGTTGACTTTGCTGAAGGTCAGCTCGCCGTTGAGGGAGTGGATGCGGATCTCCTGCTCGGTCTCCTCAACCGTAAGCTCAGGACGAGCGGGGGCCACGATGGCCGGCGCCGGATGGTTGGCGATGGCAAACTGGCTTGCGCCCAGCTGGAACATCGGCTCGCACCAGGCGTGAGCCGCCATGGTGTAGGCGCGCACGGTCAGCAGGGTCTCGCCTACCGCGGCCTCGCGAATCACCAGCGGAAGCTGGACGGACTCGCCGGGGGCAACCGCACCGGGCATGAGCGTCTTGCGGCACACTACGTCGCCGTCCACCAGGGTCTCCGCCGACAGGCAGACATCCTCGAGGGTGGTGAACCAACGCTTGTTGGTAACGGTCAGCTCGCCTGCCTCGGCGTCATAAGACATGCGGACCGGGCAGATGACCTGGCCATACTCAGTGAGGCCCGGACTCGGCTGCTGCCAGGGGAACACCATGCCATCGATGCAGAAGTTGCTGTTGTTGGGGTAATCGCCGTTGTCGCCACCATACATATCGTAGGCAACGCCGTCCTCGGTCACAGCAGCCAAACCGTGGTCGCACCATTCCCAGATAAACTGGCCCTGGATACAATCCCAACGATCGAAGACCTCCTGGTACTCGGACAGACCTCCGGGACCGTTGCCCATGGAGTGACCGTACTCGCAGTTGATGCGCGGCTTGGGGAACGGATGCTCGCCAAAGTCGTTCATCTGCGACACGCGGGAGTACATCGTCGAAATGACGTCGACGGTATCGGCGTTGCGGTCCTCCTCGTAGTGAACCGGACGACCGTCGAGCTCATGAGCCTTGGCATACATCGCGCGGATGTTGCAGCCGTAGCCGCTCTCGTTGCCCATCGACCACATAATGATGCAGGCGTGATTGCGCTCCTGCATCACCAGGCGCTCGACGCGGTCGACGTAGGCCGACTCCCATGCCGGGTCGTCGGTGACCAGGGCGATGTTGCCGATATTCTCGAAGCCGTGGCTCTCCATATCGGTCTCGGCGACCAGCATGATGCCGTACTCGTCGCACAGCTCGTAGAAGCGCGGGTCATTGGCATAGTGAGAGGTGCGCACCGCGTTGATGTTGTGCTGTTTCATGAGCTCCAGGTCGCGGCGCATACGATCGAGGCCCACGGCGCGGCCCTTGTGATCGTCGTGATCGTGGCGGTTGACGCCATGCATCTTAAAGTAAGTGCCGTTGAGGTAGATATGATTGCCCTCGACCGTCACCTCGGCAAGGCCCTGGCGATGTGGCACGTACTCGCTGACCACGTCGCCATCGTAGACCTCAAAGGTAAGGTCATAGAGGAAGGGGTCCTCGGGATTCCAGAAGTGGGCATCGGCCACGGTGCACTCGGCATGGCCGTCGACGCACTCGCCCGCAGCCACCACGTCCTCGCCATCGCTGAGCGCAAACACGACGCGGGTAGCGCCCTCGGCCACCGTATCGAGCGTGATCAGAGCGGCGTCGCCCTCGCGGTGCGTACGGAACCTAAAGTCGACCAGGTGCGCGGCGGGGCACTGCATAAGGTACACATCGCGGAAGATGCCCGAGGCCCACCACATATCCTGGTCCTCGATATAGCTGCCATCGCTGTACTGCAGGACCTTGACCGCAAACAGGTTGTCGCCCTCGACGAGCGCGTCGGTCACGTCGAACTCGGCGGACAGACGCGAGCCCTTGGTCATGCCGATAAACTGGCCGTTGACGTACAGCTCGCCATAGCTCTCGATGCCGTCGAAGCGAATGATCTCGCGAGCGCCGGCGGGGATGGCGGGAAGGTTGACGATGCGCTGGTAAACGCCCGTGGGGTCATCGGAGGGAACAAACGGCTGGTCCACCGGGAACGGGAAGCCCTCGTCGGTATAGGCAAGATTGCCATAGCCATCTACCTGCCACAGGTGCGGAACCTCAACGTGATCCCACTCGGGCTTATACGTGGAGAGCTCCTCGTTGGAAACGGCCGCGGGGCCCTCAAAGAGGCGGAACTGCCACGAGCCGGACAGCTGGACAAACCCGCGCGACAGCTCGCGGCTGTACGTTGCAGCGAGATCGGCGGTCTCGTAACCCATAAAGTACGCATGGGGTGCCAGGCGATTCCTGTGGGTGAGCGCTTGGTTTTCCCAATCGTTAATGGCGTCCATGGTGATGCTCCTTCGTCATCGTAGTGATTCTTGTGCAACCGGTTGCCCTTATCTTACGGGCGGTGCAAAATGTTGTGCAACCGGTTGTCTGCTGAACGGTCGATTTAGCCGGATTAACGGTGCAACCGGTTGTACAACCGCGGCACTTATGTCACCCTGAGTATCGAAACTCAACGCAAAACATCGTTCTTAAGCTCGTAGGCAACCGCCACGCCCGCTGATATCTCACCCACACGAGACGTATTCGATTGCGGCTTGGTTGCAAAACGACACCTGTCACCGGATATCATGAACGCTGTTCAGGTGCACTATAGTAAGCTGTATCCGCACCAGCCCGTATCAGTGACAACATCGACCGCATTTTCCAGGAGACGCCATGACCCAACCAGTTCGCACCGCACCTACGCTTGCCGAGGTTGCCGCAGCTGCCGGCGTGTCGCGCTCCACGGCATCGCGCGCCCTCAACGATTCGCCCCGCATTAGCGAGGAAACCAAAAAGCGCGTCCGTGCGGCGGCCAAGAAAGTCAATTTTGTCCCCAACGCTCGTGGCCGAGCGCTCGCTGTCGGGCGCACGGAAATCATCGCCGTGCTCGTGACCGAGCCCCTGAGTGAACTCTTCAGCGACCCCACCTATAGCGAGTTTTTGAGCGGCATTACCGAGGAACTGTCGGAGTCGTCCTATCTGCCCGTTATCTTGCAGGCGTCTTCTACGCATGAGCGCAACCGCGCACGCGAGCACTTTGAGCGCCGCTCGTTCGACGCCGTGATCGACGTCTCCCCCTACAAGGGCAGCGAGCTGCTCGAGGTGCTGCGCGAGCTGGGCGTACCCACCGTGTTGTGCGGCCAGCTCGAGGGCCACCCCTATCGCGACGTGTTCTCGACAGTCTACTCTGACGACGAAGAGGGCGGACGCTTTGCAGCGCTCGCTATGAAAGAGCGCGGGCGCAAAGATATCGTCGCCGTGTTGGGACCGCAAGACAACCCCGCTGTTGTCGACCGCCTGCGCGGCTACCGCACCGTCCTGGGCGAAGACCTCCCAGGCGCAAACGTTATCTATACCGGCTGGAACAGCGGAGACGGCTATCAGGCCATGCACCAGATCCTCGCGCGCGAGATTGCTTTCGATGGCGTGCTCTGCGGATCGGACCGTATCGCGGCTGGCGTCATCACCGCACTCAACGAGGCAGGCCTATCTGTTCCGGCGGACGTTTCCGTCGTCGGCTTCGACGATCACGAGATTGCGGCGCGCTGCGTCCCCGCGCTCACGACCGTCCGCCAGCCCCTGCGCGAAGAAGGCCACATGGCCGCCAACATTGCGCTCGACATGATCAAGGGCGCCGAGCCCACCACCTCCGTGATGCACATGCAGCTAATCCAGAGAGACTCGCTATAAGAAACTGGGACAGGCTTTCCGCCAGACAGTTGTTGCGGAAAGCCTGCCCCGTTTTGAGTGCTCATTCTGGGGCACAGTTTCCGTTAGACCGCTCAACCGGAAACTGTGCCCCATTATTTTGCCGAATTCTGGGTCGCGCTTTCCCAGAGGATTCCCTTTGGGAAAGCGCGACCCGTTCTGGACACAGATTCCGGGTCGCAGTTTCCGCGACGTCCGGTCACCCCATGCCCTCACAATCTCGGCGTATAAAAAACGAGGGAAGGCACGCGTCCTTCCCTCGTTGCAAGCAATTTGTGGCCGCTCGCCTACATCAAGCGCAGGCTGACGTCCTTGAGCTGGGCGCCGGAAACGGCACTCGGGGCGCCCGACATGAGGTCGGAGCCGCTGGCCGTCTTGGGGAACGCCATGACGTCGCGGATGGAGTCGGAGCCGGTGAGCAGCATGCACACGCGGTCCAGGCCCAGGGCGAAGCCGCCCATCGGGGGCGCACCAAACTTGAGAGCCTCCATGAGGAAGCCGAACTGCGACTCGGCGCGCTCCTCGGTAAAGCCCAGGAGCTTGAGCATGGACATCTGCATTTCGGCGTTGTGGATACGCATACCGCCGCCGCCGGCCTCAAAGCCGTCCATGACAAAGTCGTAGGTGCAGGAACCGGCTGCCAGCGGGTCGGCCTCGATCTTGGCGATGTCGGTCTCGGTCGGCAGGGTAAAGGGCTGGTGCTCGGCAGCATAGGCCTTGCGATCCTCGTCCCAGTGGAACAGCGGGAAGTTGACGACCCACAGGAAGTCGTGGCCCTCGCGCTTGACCTCGAGCGCATTGGCCATGTGGGAACGCATGCCGCCCAGGATCTCGTCGGAGAGCAGGCGCGGGCCGGCGGCGAACATCACAAGGTCGCCGGGCTCGACGTCCATGCGCTCGCGCAGGGCCGCCATCTCCTCGTCCGAGAAGAACTTGACGATGGGGCTGTTGATGGAACCGTCCTCGCGGAAGGCGATCCAGGCCAGGCCCTTGGCGCCAAACGTAGAGGCCACGCCGGCGAGCTTATCGATCTTGGCACGGGCCCAAGCACCGGCTCCCTTGGCGTTGATGGCTTTGACGACAGAGCCCTCCTCGTTCGCAGCGGTCGCGAAGACCTTGAACTTGGAGTTGGCAAAGATGTCGGTCAGGTCGACCAGGTGCATGCCGTAGCGGGTATCGGGCTTGTCGGAGCCATAGGTGTCCATGGCTTCCCAATAGTCCATGCGACGCAGCGGCGTGGGCATCTCGACACCCATGCGACCGAAGGCATCGGACAGGACCTCTTCGAGTGCGCTCATAACGTCGTTCTGGTCCACGAAGGACATCTCGATATCGACCTGGGTGAACTCGGGCTGACGGTCGGCACGCAGGTCCTCGTCGCGGAAGCACTTGGCAACCTGGTAGTAGCGCTCGACGCCACCGACCATAAGCAGCTGCTTCAGGAGCTGAGGAGACTGCGGCAGGGCGTAGAAGTTGCCCGGCTGGATGCGGCTGGGAACGATGAAGTCGCGGGCGCCCTCGGGCGTGGACTTGAACAGGGAGGGCGTCTCGACCTCCATGAACTCACGGTTGTGCAGCGCCTCGCGAATGGCAAAGGTAAAGTCGGAGCGCAGCTTGAGGTTGGCCATCATCTCGGGACGACGAAGGTCCAGATAGCGATAGCGCAGACGGGTGTCCTCGCTGGTCTCGATGCCGTCCTCAATCTGGAACGGCGGGGTGACGGATGTGTTGAGCACCTCGGCGTGGTCGGTCAGGACCTCGATCTCGCCGGTCGCGAGCTTGGTGTTGGTGGTCTCCTCGCCACGGGCGCGCACGACACCGTGGATCTTGATGGGCCACTCGGGACGCATGGTCTCGGCGATCTTAAAGGCATCGCCATCGGAGTGCTCGGGGTCGAAGGTGAGCTGCGTGATGCCCTCGCGGTCGCGAAGGTCGCAGAAGATAAGGCCGCCGTGGTCGCGGCGACGGCTCACCCAACCGGTGAGGGTGACCTCTTCGCCCACGTTCTCGAAGCGAAGCTCGCCGCAGGTACGGGTGTGCATGGAATGCTCGTCAATGGGACGGGTCTGGCTCATACCAGTGATCCTCCTTTATGGATCTGTGCCGCCCCGTGTCGTTCCGGGCGGCGTCGTACAGATTTGCCCGGCCTGCGTAAACCGCGCAGCCGGACATGGCGTTCTATCTTATCGCACCCGCGTCGATGTGCCGCGAAAAACTAGCTCCTGCCCAAAGACTTGACGGAGACGAAACAATTGGCGCATCGCGGCCGTTGTCAAGGCGCCCCGCATGCGACAATGTGCCCCAATACAACTGCACTCGGAAAGGCCCAACATGACTGCACGCCTCATCGTTATGGATATCGACTCCACGCTCATTAACCAGGAGGTCATCGACCTGTTGGGCGAGGAGGCAGGCGTAGGCGAGCAGGTGGCGCAAATTACCGAACGTGCGATGCGCGGCGAGCTCGACTTTAAGCAGGCACTCGAAGAGCGCGTGGGCTTGCTTGCGGGCTTAGACGAGAGCGTGTTCGAGCGCACCTTTGAGCGCGTGACGTTTACCTCCGGCGCACTGGAGCTTGTGCGCTCGGCGCACGGCAAGGGCTGGAAGGTCGGCGTGGTGAGCGGCGGCTTTCACGAGGTCGCCGACAAGATCGTGGCTGCCGCGGGCATCGATTTTTGCCTGGCCAACCGCCTGGAGGTCGTGGACGGCAAGCTCACCGGTAAGTTGGCGGCAGACATTGTGACCAAGGAGTCCAAGCTTATCCAACTGCTGGATTGGGCCGTTGAGTGCGGCGTCGATATGGCCCACACCGTCGCGATCGGTGACGGGGCAAACGACATCCCCATGATTCAGGCCGCGGGCACGGGCATCGCGTTTTGCGCCAAGCCCAAGACGCGCGAGGCGGCCCCGTTTGCCATCGACGAGCGCAACCTGATGCTCGCCATGGACATCATCCTGCGCGACTAGCAAGTTCGCCCAACAATCAAATCAACTCCGCTATATCTAGTTTCCGAACAATTTTGTTCTAATGTTCGGAAACTCCCTTTTGAGTGCTAGACTTTGCACCGTCGAAGGGAACATATATGGATAAGCGAGATCTTGAGCAGTTGCTGAGCGATGTTGCCGGCGGAGCAGTCGCCCCGGCAGACGCCCTCGCGCGCATCCAGACGGCGCCGACCGCCGATCTGGGCTTTGCACAGCTCGATCTTTCACGCGGGGTGCGCCAGGGAGCTGGCGAGGTTGTCTACGGCGCCGGTAAAACCGCCGAGCAAATTGCCGCCATTATCAAAGCATTACTCGATGCAGACCAGGAGCGCATCCTGGTCACACGCTTGAACGACGAAAAGGCAGCCCGCACCTCGGAGCTCCTCGGCAACGATATCGACCTGGGATATGTCCCGGACGCCCAGCTCGCCCTCGTGGGTGGCAAGCCCTCCCCCACCGGCAACGGACGCATCGTCGTCGCCTGCGCCGGCACGAGCGACCTGCCCGTCGCCGAAGAGGCGGCACTGACGGCCGAGTTCTACGGCAACGAGGTCGATCGCCTCTACGACGTAGGTGTCGCCGGCCTGCACCGCCTGCTCGCTCATGCCGAGGAACTTGCCCAGGCACAGGTGGTCATCACCATCGCCGGCATGGAAGGCGCCCTTGCGAGCGTCATCGGCGGCCTGGTGAGCTGTCCGGTCATCGCCGTCCCCACCAGCGTGGGCTATGGCGCGAGCTTTGGCGGCGTGGCCGCACTGCTCGCCATGCTCAACTCCTGCGCCAGCGGCGTTTCGGTCGTCAACATCGACAACGGCTTTGGTGCCGCCTACCAGGCAAGTCTTATCAATCATCTGAGCGCCGGCACACCCTGCGCCCGTTAAGGAGCATTCCATGTCAAATCATCAGCGCACGCTTATCATCGACGGCACCTCGGGCATCAGCGGCGACATGACCGTCGCGGCCCTGCTCGACCTGGGCGCCAGCGAGGAGCACCTGCGCGAACAACTCTCCACGCTGCCGGTCGACGGCTTTGAGATTGCCGTTTCACGCGTAAACAAGCATGGCATCGACGCCTGCGACTTTGACGTTCAGCTGGCAGAGGAGCTCGAGAACCACGACCACGATATGGCTTGGCTCTACGGCAACGAAGCGGCTGCCGAACATATGCACGAGCACCACCATCATGATCATGGCGAGCACGAACACGAGCACTGCCACGAGCACGAACACGAGCACTGCCACGAGCATGACCATGAGGCCCACGGTCATGACCACGAGGGCCATCATCACGCCCACCACCACCATCACCACCGTTCTTTGGCGGACGTCGCCGCCATCATAGATGGCTCGCAGCTAAGCGATGGCGCCAAGCGTCGCGCGCTCGCCATCTTTACTGCGCTCGCCGCCGCCGAGGCCAAGGCCCACGGCAAAACGCCCGAGACGGTCATGTTCCACGAAGTGGGCGCCGTCGACTCCATCGTCGACGTCTGTTCTGTCGCCATCTGCCTCGACGACCTGGGCGTTGAGGACATTGTGGTCGAGTCGCTCTCTGAGGGCCACGGTACCATCCGCTGCGCCCACGGTCTCATGCCCATTCCCGTTCCCGCCGTCGTCAACCTGTGCCAGGCAGGCAATATCGCTCTCGCGCCGGCACCGGTCACCGGCGAGCTCGTGACGCCCACGGGCGCCGCCATCGTCGCCGCGCTGCGCACGTCCGAGCACCTTCCGCTCCGTTATCGTATTGAGGCCGTCGGCTACGGGGCCGGCAAGCGCCCCTACGAGGGCTGCTCCGGCACGCTCCGCTGCCTGCTCGTTCACGCGGAGGCATAGCCATGGATGCCCGCAAGGCAAAAAGCCGCGCCGCCATCGTTGCAGCATTCTCCGAGCTCCTGCGCGAGGAAGATTACGGTAAGATCACCGTCGGCGACATCATCGCGCGCGCTCACGTAGGCCGCGCGACATTCTACGGTCTCTTTAAGAGCAAAGACGACCTACTGTCCGAGCTCGTGAGCGACATCTGCACCCACGCTCTCGACGACGATGGCACACCGCTCGACGACCCACTCGTGCAGGTCGAGCATATTCTCAACAACCTCTGGGAGCGCCGCCAGGGCGTCCGAGCCCTCGTAGCCGGCGCCGGCTCACGCGTCTTCGCCGACTGCTTACGCAAGACCATCATGTCACGAGCAGCCGAAACCGTCCCCACCGACCCAAACGGCCCCGCCGCCACCATGGACCGAAGCTTCCTACTACACCACATAGCCTCAAGCTTCGTAGGAATGGTCCAATGGTGGGCCTGGCACAACTTCCAAGCAGATAAGGCCGACGTAGCCAAAGACTACCTATCAGCCATAAAACCCCTCTTCAACTAAGTAAGAAGCTCATCCCAAAGCATCGCCCCGACCCATGGCGCCACGCATCCCAAAGTGACACTCGCACTTCAACGCCCTCAACTGCAACAAGCCCTTCCCATCCAAATTCAGATATATACGTTGGGTTGCTTGTTCCAACGCGACCAAGATCCCGCAGCTGGCCGCATGGGGTAACTTCCCAGCGCATTCCGCAGGACGCAAAAAGGCTCGCCGCACGAAGTGCGCAGCGAGCCTTTTTGCATGTCCGAGGACCCGCTGGGAAGTTACCCCATGCGGCCAGCGGACAACTATGTAGCCTTGAACTAGAACATGCCCAAGAAACCATGCACAAACAGCGCAGCCACAGCAGCACCGACAAACGGCGCGATACCAGGAACAAGCAGGCCGTACTTCCAGTTGTTGTCGGCCTTGTTCTTGATCGGCAGCACCTGATAGGCCATGCGAGGACCAAGGTCACGAGCCTGGTTCATGGCGAAGCCAGTGATGCCGCCCATGCCCATGCCAACGGCCCAAACAATCAGACCGACGCAGATGGCGAGCATCAGAACGTTCTCGCCGGCGCGGCTAGCGGCAGCAAGGATGGCGCTGATGAACACAAAGGTGCAGATAGCCTCGCAGAAGAAGTTACGAACATAGTTCGTACCCTCGGTAGTGGGGTTGGTCGAGAAGATGTTGCGCTGGGCAATGGGGTCGACGACGCCCTCGGAAGCCTTGAACTCATCGGCATACATCAACCAAGCGATTACGGCGCCCACAAAGCCGCCGAGCATATCGGCAAGCATAAAGGGAATGCAGCTGCTCCACGGCACCAGGCCGACGATGCACTGGGCAAGCACCATAGCAGGGTTCATGCACACGGCACCGCCAAAGACAAACAGGCAGACCGAGATGCCAAAAGACCAGGTGGTGATGGCAAACATATGGCCGGAGCCCTGATACTTAGTGCCCTTGAGCACGGTATCGCAGTGCACGCCCACGCCAAAGATGATCATGAGGGCCGTTGCGCCGAATTCACAGAGGAGTTTGGTAAGCATAAAACCTTATCTTTCTTGTCGGTTATAAACGATTCGTTTAGGCCGCACACTAGTGCTGCGCGACGACAACGCCCAGGCCATCGGGAATGACGGCAACCTTGGCATCGGCACCCTTCATCTCAAAGGCGAGCTTGAGCGCCTCCTCGATAGTGTTGACCGGCGTCATGTGCATATCCTTGAGCATCTGGTGATCGCACAGGTCGGTGACCATGATCACGGGGTGATGCGCCAGGATGCGGGCAAAGATCTGGCTCGTCCACTGATCGGGCAGGGTCTCGTCCTTAGGACGGTCGATGCAGGCGCGCTCAAACTCTGCCGGATCGTTATCGGCGATGTTGTGATAGAAGCCCTCGCCACCGTGACCGTCGGCACAACCAGCGACGTCGATGATCACGCCGCCCTCGGGAAGCGTGGCCTCGGCAGCGCACATGCCCTTCACGGCCTGATAGATGTTCTGATCGAGCGGGTAGCCACCGTTGGTGGTGATGGCGATCTCGCACTCAACGGGCTCAACGCCGGCAAGGCTCTTCACGAACTCGCAGCCAGCCTCGTGCGCCTTGTGGATGTCGCCGGCAAAGGAGCCAATGACCTCGTGCTTGCCGTTGAGCACCACGTTGAGCACAAAGGCAAGGTGGGCCATCTCAGCGGCGGCAAACATGTCCTCGCTCACGTGGTTGTGGCACAGGTTGCCGGCGCGCGAATGGGAATCGTTCACAAACTGGCCGTTGTGGTTGTACATGATGGTCTTGTAGCTGGCGATGCCAGGCAGGACGGACTTGCGGCTGCCAGAGAAACCGGCAAAGAAGTGCGGCTCAATGAAGCCCTCGGCAAGCAGCAGATCGCAATCGGCAGCAATCTTGTTGATGATGCACTCGCCACCAGAAGGCAGGGTGCCGATCTTTTTCATCATGCTGTCGTCAGTCGCGACGTGCATAACGATTTCCTCGTTGGCAACGATCTCCTCGCCATACTTGTTGACGAGCTCCTCGTGCGTCGACGGACGGTGCATACCCGTAGCAACCAGAATGCGAACGCGCGCCTCAGGCGCAGCGGAGTGGATGTGATGCAGCAGAATAGGCATCGTCACACGCGAGGGAACGGGACGCGTATGATCGGAGCTAATGATGACAATATCCTTCTTGCCAGCACAAAGCTCCTCGAGCGAAGGCGAGCCATAAGGGTTGGCAAGCGACTCCTCTACTAGCTCTTCCTGCGATTTCGTGGTCTTAAACTCGTTTTGATGACCTTCCATCACACCCGCGAAGTTCTTATCCTCGAGCTCCAGATGCAACGTCTTGTGGTCAAACGGCAGTTCACATTCAAACAATGACGAGCGCCCTCTTCCTTTCAACTGACACACTAGATAAACCGTTGGAAGGATACGCCGCTCACCGAAAAACACCACCGTCCACCGACTCATTAACACAACGTTCATATTTGACCCACAACAAAACAACCGCGATCCCAAACGGGACCGCGGCCGCTACAGTCGTAAGTCAAGAAGCGCCACATGCATCTCAATCCCGATCGATAAGACGCGAGGCGCGAAGCGCCAAACGCGCCGACGGGACAAACCCCATCCAAAACGCGCAAAGCGCGCCATTATTCCCCCAGCCAGTAATCCACCGAAGACCGGACATCGTAGGGCCCGCCATCAGCTTACTTTTAGGCACACTCCGCAGGACGCAAGAAGCCCTCGCCGCACGAAGTGCGCAGCGAGGGCTTCTTGCATGTCCGAGGACGTGCCTAAAAGTAAGCTGATGGCGGGCCCGGACGACTACAGGGCTATCGATTACCCCGTGTTCTGCAATCCCGCCGAGACGCCGGTCACAGTCGAAAGAATCAGGCTCATGTACTCGGCCTTCTTCTCCTCGGCCATCTCGTCCTGGTTCATGCGCACCTCGCGAAGGGCGCGGACCTGGGCGATGGACAGGGCGTCGACGTAGGGGTTACGCACGCGGACGGCGCAGCCGAGCACGCGACGACGCTGCAGCGGCCACTCGTCACCGACGATGGCAAGGACCCACTTACGCGTGAGCTGCATCTCGGTGAAGACCTTCTTGGACAGATCCTGGCGGTCGCCCAGGTGCAGATACATCTTGGCGATGCGCTGGTCAGTCTTGGCGATCGACATCTCGATGTTGTCGATAAAGGTGCGGAAGAACGGCCACTCCTGGTAGGCAGCCTTAAGCTGGTCCAGATTGCCAAACTGCTCGCAGGCGGTACCCAGGCCGTACCAAGCGGCCAGATTGATGCGCGCCTGGCTCCAGCTGAAGATCCACGGAATGGTACGCAGGTCGTCGAGCGACTTGGCACCCAAGCCGCGCTTGGCGGGACGCGAACCGATCGGCAGCAGACCGACCTCGGTCAGCGGCGTCACGGTCGAGAACCACGGTGTAAAGTCCTCGGTGTTCAGCAGGTCCAGATAGCGCTCGTGGCTTGCGGCGTTGAGCTTGTCGGCCATATCCCAGAACTTCTGTGTAGTCTCGGTGTTGGTCTTCTCGACACTCGGGGCCGACTGCAAAAGCGTTGC
This sequence comes from uncultured Collinsella sp., assembly GCA_947001705.1. Lineage (GTDB taxonomy): Bacteria > Actinomycetota > Coriobacteriia > Coriobacteriales > Coriobacteriaceae > Collinsella. Next base: position 3,763 of record CAMQHT010000002.1, on the reverse strand, counting down.
GGCGGCAACGGACTCAACATGGCGCTGTGCCAGCGTGCGGTTGCCGTAACGGGCAAAGATGACCTCGCCCTGCTCAGTGAGCTTAAAGAAGCAGTTGACCGAACCCTTGGGCTGCGCCAGCACGGCCTTGTTGGCCGGACCGCCGCCACGGCCCACGGCACCGCCGCGACCGTGCATGAGCACCAGGTCGATATCGTTCTTCTCGGCCCACTTGGCAATGCGCTCCTGCGCGGAGTGCAGCGCGAGCATGGCCGTGGTAGGACCGGCATCCTTGGAGGAGTCGGAATAGCCCAGCATGACCTCCATGCGGCGGTTGGTCTGGGCAAGGCGCTTCTGCACCACGGGCAGCGTAAGCATCTGGTCGAGCACGTCGACGCAGCCCTCGAGGTCCTCGAGCTGCTCAAACAGCGGGATCACGTCGAGCTCGGGGACATCCTCCTCGTGTGCAAAGGACAGGTGGGCAAGCTCAAAGACGTCGGCCACATGCTGGGCGCTCTTGGTGAACGAGATGATGTAGCGGTGCGCCATCTTCTTGCCGTAGCGCTTTTGGATGGAACCGATGGCACGGAAGGTATCGATGACCTCGCGCGTCATGGGCTGCAGGTCGCCATGGATACCGTTCTCGTGGATATCCTTGAGGGCGCGGGCATGCACCACGGAGTGCTGACGGAACTCCATCTCGACCATATGGAAGCCGAAGGACTCGACCTGCCAGATGATGGTCTGGACCGGGCCGTAGGCAGCACGGACGGCACCGCAGGCGGCCAGGGAGCGCTGAACGACACGCAGGTCATCCAGGAACTCATCGGCGCTGTGATACATGGTGTCGGTGATGCGACGAACGGTGGCGTTCAGACGATCTGCCATGACGAGCATGACGGCGCGATGCGGCTCGTGCTCGGAGATCAGCTCGGCGCGGGCCGTGTACCGAGGGCTCATCTCGACCTGATGGTTCCACAGGTTGATGAGTTCAGCAGAAGGCTTGCTGTAGGTGGCCTCGAGCGTGAGGTTGCGGCCGATGCGGCGGCACTTGTCCTCGAGCTTGAGCACCATGTGAGTGAAGTACTTGGCGGCGACCTCACGGCTCACCTTGGCGGTGACGTTGGGGTTACCGTCGCGGTCGGAACCGATCCAGCTGCCGGGATGGAAGAACGCTGGGCACAGCGGCGGCACGGTACCGGCCTTGTCGCCCAGCACCCAGTCGTCAAAGCGACGATAGATGACGGGGATGACGTCGAACAGCGTGTTATCGAAGATGTCGATGATGGTATCGGCTTCCTCGACCGGCGTGGGCTTCTTGAGCGCGATGGGGCTCGTACGCACCAGGGCGTCGATCTCCTGCAGCATATGGCGCTCGTTCTCCACCAGGTCGGAGCCGCCCAGACGCGGACGCTCCTCCAGCAGATTGGAGATACGGCGAATCTTGCCCTCGACGGCCTTGCGACGGGCCTCGGTGGGATGTGCGGTAAAGACAGGGTGGAACTCGAGCTTGCCGAGCAGCTCGTTGGCGCCCTCGACACCCATTTCGTTTACCAACCGGTGATAGGCGACGGTGAGCTCGTTGGCGGGATCGACCTCGGTATCGGTCGATGCGCCGGCCTCGCGCTCGCGCAGCTGCGCCACACGGTAGTTCTCCTCCGACAGGTTTGCCAGGTGGAAGAAGCTCGTAAAGGCGCGAACGATGACCTGCTGCTTATCGAGCGGCAGACTGTCGATCAGATCGACGACCTCACGGAATGCCACGGCGGTGGGCTCGTCGGCGGTGGGCACGCCCTGCTCGTCGACGGCCTCGTCGGCAGCGCGGGTACCGGGGTTGCCGGCATTGGCCACAATCTCGGCCGACAGGATCTTGTCGAACAGGTCCGCGATCTCAGGATCATACTCGCTAAGCACACGACGCTCCAGGCGCAGGAACAGCGCCAAGTTGTCGCGCAGCTCCTCGGGGATCTCGATCTCGGCGAGACGCTCCCTGGACTCGGCATTCGAGCCGATTCGGTTAACGAGGCGGTTGACCACGGCAGCGACGCGCGCCGCGGCTTCGGGTACAGACTGGTTGCTTAGGTTCTCAGCCACGTTTCCTCCCATTCCTCCTTCTATGCACGTAACATGCGGTATTCATTATAGGCGCTTGCGAAATACTTTCGACACTGATTGCGCTTTACCACACAAAAGTATTTTCTGCATTGCAAGGGTTTTTGCCCTAAATGGTCGTATTTCTCGGTGGGCGGCATACGTAAATGGGGGCATTCCGCATAAAAGCGAAACACCCCCGTAACAATCGCTCGCAATGAGCTGGGCACCTCAGCGGCACTACAGCTCAAAAATCATGCGCTACAGGCGCTCGCGAACCGCCTCGACCACGTTGGCCAGATCGACGAGGGCCTCGTCATGGCTCTCCATGTCGCGCACCTTGACCTTGCCGGCGGCAAGCTCGTCGCCACCCAGGACCAAAATGAGCTTGGCGCCAACCTTGTCGGCCTGCTTAAACTGAGCTTTGAGCGAACGACCCTGGTAGTCGGCCTCGGTCACGATGCCAGCGGCACGAAGCTCCTGCGTGATGGCAAAGACGTTCTGGCGCAGCTCCTTGCCGGCATTGGCGACGTAGACGCACGGGGCCTCCTCGGCACCCAGGTCGCTGCCAAAGGCCTGCAGGGCCAGCAGCGCACGCTCAAAACCGACGGCAAAGCCGACGCCTGCCGTGGGCTTGCCACCCTCGAGCTCGACCAAGCCGTCATAGCGACCGCCGCCACCGATGGAACCGACGCCGGCGCCGGGAGCCTCGACCTCAAAGACGGTACGGGTGTAGTAGTCCAAGCCACGCACCAAGGTGGGATCCTCGACATACTCGATACCCGCCGCATCCAAATAGCGCTTGACCTGCTCGTAGTGCTCGCGGCACTCATCGCACAAGTTGTCGCCCATCAGCGGTGCGTCGGCCATGATCTCGCGGCAGTGGTCGTTCTTGCAGTCGAAGGCACGCAGCGGATTGAGCTCGGCGCGCTCGCGGCACTCGTCGCACATCTCGTCGGCGTGATCGAGGATAAACTGCTTGACCTGCTCGCGATAGGCCGGACGGCATTGGGCATCGCCCATCGAGTTAATGAGCAGACGGAGCTTGGAAAGATCGAAACCAAGGCGCTTGTAGAACTCCATGAGCATGATGATGCACTCGGCGTCTGCTGCCGGATCGGGAGCGCCGAGCCACTCGATGCCCACCTGGTGGAACTGGCGCAGGCGACCCTTCTGGGGACGCTCGCCACGGAACATGGCCTCGGCGTAGTACGCCTTAAACGGCGTGGAGCCCTGGGGCACCAGGTTGTTCTCCACGACGGCGCGCACCACACCGGCCGTGCCCTCGGGACGAAGCGCCAGGCGCTGCTTGGGCTTGAGCTTGCTATCGGTGCCCTCAGCAAAGACGCGCTCCAGGTTGGCGCCGCTAAAGACGCGGAACATCTCCTTGCGCACGACGTCGGTCGACTGGCCGATGCCGTGGACAAACACGTCCACCTGCTCGATGGCGGGCGTCTCGATGGGCTTAAAGCCAAACGGCTCGAACACGCCGGCAGCGATCTGCTGCATCTTTTGCCAGGCGCGCATCTCAGCGCCGATAAGGTCGCGGGTTCCCTCCGCCTTCTGTGCCTGCATGGGCAAACACCTTTCTTTTGTATCGCGTCATAGGTAGTGGTCATTATACGGCACAAACACAAACAGCGGCGGGGGGGGGGGGGGGGGGGGGGGGGGGGGGGGGGGGGGGGGGGGGGGG
>CAMQHT010000001.1 GCA_947001705.1 uncultured Collinsella sp. | reverse complement strand
TGGCTGAGCGGTATCGATACGCGGGTTCAACGGTATCACATTGGCCACATAGATTATTAACCTGCATTTCTAACAGTTAAGGAGACGGGTGCTTTCCAGCACACTCCTTCGATGATGCCTTCCGCTAGTTGCTATGCCGGTTTCAGCCAACAAAGAATGTGCCCGGGCGCTCAGGTTCACCGTTAGCGTTGGCAACATATGAGATGGGCCAGACCCTTACCGCGCGCCGATTGCGCGAGAGGTGTCGGGCTCCATGTTTATTCCACCTGCTTGTTTTCAACCAGCTTCGTTCAACGTTAGACATTCAAGATGTCAGACGTCGAACCTGCGCCAAAGACGCAGCTGGGGCTACTAGTTGCCTACAATCGCTCGCGAAGCTCGCCTGTTCGTGCGTGAATATCTGACAGCTCCGTCAGACATTGTCGGACATTTGATTGTTCGACAAATGCGCACGTGGTCGCGTTCGCAAAGATTACTGAACGGTCGATGGGTGCGTTGAGACCGGAGCAAACGGCGAATGCCAGAAAAATGGCCTCACAGAATCGCACCCATGGTTGATAAAATTGACCGCCCTGGCGCAAATACCCGGGCGGTCAATTCATCCCCTCGTTCGCGATCCTGTTGGGTTTTGGGGCTTTGACATGTTGTTGACGGATGGATCAGCCGTACAGCTTGATCTCCCGGGGTTCCATGTGGTCGTCCCCCAATAAGACGTCCCTGATGTAGCTCTGCGGCAGGAACTCGACGGGCAGCACTGGGTCGTCGACGTAGCCGGGCACGGGGAGTAGGCGTGGCCTTTGGATATAGCGTGGCCGCCTGCCGGCGGTCGGACTGCCACTTCAGTCAAAAGCTCAGGCGCGCGCATTAAAATAATGGATATATCGCTTGATAGGCTTTTGACCAAGCATGAACATCGCAGGTAAATCCGTGTACCAATTTTTGGTATACGAATTTACCTGCGGTTTGCTGAAAGCTCTGACATGCGCTGTCGACTTCATTAAAATCGATTGCCGATCAAGTCTTCCTATATATGCGAGCCCTGAGAAACTGCGCTGTGAACCTGAGACTGCTATCGATCGGCCCGGTGCACCGGGCCGCTGTCCTCGAGCCGGCATCAGCTTGCCGGTCTCAAAACGTATGCCGTCCGGTACGACCAACAGCCGAGTCTTGCGCCCAGTTCGAGCAGCGCCAGAGCCCCGTGCCGGAACCCACGCAGCCGATGGCAGGGGAATTCAGCCGCGGCCATCGAGGAGCCGACCCAGGGACGGCGCCCCCAGTCCTCGAAAGATTTCCACCGCCCCCTACAGGCCTGGATTGATTTAACAGTTGATTTAATCTGGCTGAACAAGCCGAGCATGGGCCGGTTGACAAAATGTAAGGTAAAATAGCAGATACGACCGTACGCCGGTGCGGGGTTCGGGTGATGTGATAGAAAGTAATACACGTATTACATCTAACCGGGAGGTGCATCATGGCAACCGCCACCGCAGCCCTGAGAACCCCCGAGGACCTCGCGAACAGGTACGACCGCCTGGCGAAGTCGACGGGCCGCACGAAAACCTTCTACATGACGGAGGCGCTTGCCGCAGAGATAGGCAGGCTCGAATACGAGTACGGCCTCATGAATTATCCGGGAAGCGTTTGGTTGCGAGGTATGCCAGTGTGAGGGCCTGATTCGTCAGGCCCCGCACAGGGGGACCGCGATGGTGGCCACCGCGCCGCCCGAGGGGCTGTTGGCGAGCGAGACGGAGCCCCCGTGGGCGCTCGCGGCCTCGGAGGCGACGTGGAGGCCGAGCCCGTAATGGCGGCCTCCGTCGCGCGAGGAGCGAGAGGAGTCGTCTGTGAAGAGGCGCTCGCAGCCGCGTTCGAGGGCGGCGGGAGAAAAGCCCGGTCCGTCATCGGCGACCTCGATGACGAGGTATCCACCAGCGACGTCGCAGGAGACCACCACGCGCGAGCGCGCGTGCTCGGCGGCGTTGGCCACGAGGTTCGCGGCGGCTCGCGCCAGGGTGGTTCGGTCGAGTGGGGCCTCGGGCGCGCCCGCGACAGCGGGGCCCGTGGCTGCGTCGAGCGTCACGCCTCGCGCCCGGGCGATCTGGGCGGCCTCGGCGAGGACCTGCTCGCAGAGCTCGGCCGGCCGCATGGGGGCCCTCTCCGCCCCGCCGGACCCGCGCGAGGCCTCGATGAGCAGGCGCACGTAGCCGTCGAGCCTTTCGACACTGCCGGCTATGTCGCGCGCGGCGGCCGCGAGGTCGGCGTCTTTCTCGTCTTCCAGCTCCTCCGCCACGAAGTCGGCGTTGGCGCGCAGCACGGTGAGCGGCGTCTTGAGATCGTGGGCGAGCGACGCCACCTGCTCGCGCTGCCCCCGCTCCGCGGCCCAGCGGGCCTCGAGCGACTCGGCGAGGGAGGCCCGCATGGCGTCCATCGCGGCGAGGACGTCGTTCACCTCGCGCACGTTGGTGCTGCCGACCGCGAAGTCGAGCTCCCCCGCGCCGACGCGCCCCGCCGCCTCCGCGAGCGGCGCCATCTTGCGCGAGATCACGCGGCTCGCGCGGCGCGCCACGAGCGCGAGCGCGAGCGCGCTTCCCGCCGCGACGCCGACGAGCATGAGGTTCTGCGGGTTGGGAAGCAGGCCGGCGAGATCGCGCGAGACCCACTGCGGCAGGTACTCGCTGACGAGCGCGCATGCCCCGCCGTCCTTGAGCGGGAACGCGGCGTAGGTGAGGCCCGAGCCCCCGCCCTCGATCTCCACTGTGCCCGGATCAGCGGCGAGTGCCGTACGGGCCATTTCCGTCGCGTCCTCGAGCCGCGTGCCCTCGAGGTCTGTCATCAGCACGTATCCGTCCTTGTTCAGGATGAGGTAGCGGTACGCCGTCGGCACGTCCTGCTGCCCGCAGACGCCGTCGCGTGCCAGGCCCTCCGCGACCTCGCGTGCATTAGCCGGCCCCCAGCTTGCCTCGTAGACGAAGCCCACATTGATCGCCGCGGAGAGCGCCATGAACGAGGCGAGCCACGCCGTGGCGACCGCCGCGAACGCGTAGGCGAAGTAGCGCGCGATGACGAAGGAGAGCGGCATGCCCCCGCGACCTCGCGCCCCGGTCCTCAGAGCTGCCACTTGTACCCCATCCCCCAGACGGTCGCGATCGGATCGGCGCCGGCCTCGGAGAGTTTCCTCCGGGCGCGGCTGACCTGCATGGATATGGCCGCGTCGTCGGCGTCGCTCTCCCAGCCGAGCACCGCCTCGCGTATCTGCGCGCGGCTCATGACCTGCCCGGGGTGGCGCGCGAGGTACTCGCAGATGGCGTACTCGGTGGGAGTGAGCGGCACGGTCTCGCCGCCCACGGCGAGGTCGCGCGCCCCGAGGTCGATCCGCACCTCCCCGAAGGAGAGGGCGTGCGAGCGCGGCCGGCGCTCACGGCGTAGATGGGCCGCGACCTTGGCGCGCAGTTCCGCGGCCCCGAAGGGCTTGCGGACGTAGTCGTCGGCGCCCAGGCCGTAGGCGGCCACGGCGTCCTCCTCGGCCACGCGCGCGGTCAGGAAGACGATGGGCCCGTCGAAGTCCGGGCGGATCTGCCGCACGAGCTCGAAGCCGTCGAGCCCCGGCATCATGACGTCGCAGAGCACGAGGTCGAAGCGCGAGAGGTCCATCCCCGGGACTGTCGTCGGGTCGGCCGCCCTGACGACCTCATGGCCGTCGCGGCCGAGGACGCGCGCGAGCGCGTCGAGGATCGCCCGTTCATCATCCACTGCCAGTATCCTCGCCATGTTCGACCTCCTGAAACTCTCGTCGGAATTGTACTAGCGCCGCACTCAGCGGTCCAGAGCCCTGCGTGCAGCCGCGGGCGCCTCGGCCGCGTCGCACGCGTGGTAGCGCACGCCCGAGCCGCCGCGCGCCTCGATCTCGAGCCAGCCCTCGCCGTCCGACTCCCGCCCGAAGAAGATGAGCTGGAGCTCTCGGACATTGCCCCTGTCGTCCGCAGCGTCGAGCAGGGCATTCCCGCCCAGGACGAGCGCTGCGGAGAGGAGGACGAGCATGGCGGCGAGCGCCTTCCTACGCATCTGCCCTCCCGTCCTCGAAGCGGCAGAACCAGGCGAGAAGGACGGCGGCGGCTGCCAGGGTGAGCGCGAGGCCAGCGAGCGCAGTCGTGAGGAGAGGGCCCGCCGCGCGTGCGGCGTCGATGAAGGCCTCCACCACGAGCGACCCCAGGCGCGCGGGCCAGGCGAGCGGCACCCAGCCCAGGGGCGTCGCCAGGGCACCGGTGAGCTCGCCGGTCATGAGGCCGTGTGCAAGTCCGCCCACCGAGAAGAACGCGAGGAGCGTCCCCGCCGCGCCGCCGCCGATGGCGGCGTTGCGGCCGAGGCGCAGGGCCACGCCGAGCCCCAGCGCGTAGAGGGGCAAGCTGCCCAGCACGATGCCCGCCCAGGCGGCCGCAAGCGGAGCGGGCCCGAGCGGCAGGCGTCCGGCGACGGCGAGCGCGCCCCCGAACACGCTGAGCGCCACGGCCAGCGCGCCCGCGCCGAGCGCCGCAAGGGCGAGCAGCTTCGCCGCGACGGCGCGCCCTCGCGAGGGGACCGCCGTGAGGTTGGTGAGGCGCCCGGCAGCGCGCTCCTCGTCCACGGCGAGCCCGCAGACGATGGCGGACATGAGCGGCATGAGGGCGCCGAGGAACTGGGCGTAGGCGTCCGCGCCCAGCGCCGGGTCCCATCGGGTTACGGAGAAGTACTCGCCGCAGGCAAGACCGGCCGCCAGGCCGCAGGCGAGGTGCACCGCCGCGAGCGGGGAGCGCGCCAGGCGCAGGGCCTCGGAGAGCAGGGCCCGCGGGAGAGTCATGCGCGGCGTCGGGTCGGAGAGTCGTGTCATGGCCATCACCTCTCCTCGGAGCGCGCGAACCAGGCCGCGCCCGCCGCCGTGAGCGCGGCGAACGCGAGCGCGCAGACCGCAAGGCCCGCCAGCGTGAGCATGCCGTCCGCCATGAGCGCCCCGCCGAGCGCCATGTCCGCCGCGAGCGGCTCGCCGCTCGGCAGCACGGGGATGAAGCTCGTGGGGATGACCATGTTCGCCGACGGCGGAAAGAGCTGCGGCAGCGGCACCAACGACCAGGCGAACCCACCTACGAGTTGCGCGGCGAGCGGGCAGAAGATGCCCGCGAGCATGCCGAGCCGCGCCGTGAGGAAGAGCCCTGCGGGGATCATCCACGCCGCGGTCACCGTGTTGGCGAGCGCGCAGAGGAGCATCGTGAGCGTGCCCGCGGCCGTGAGACCCTGCGAGGAGAACGCCGATCCCGCGAGGTAGATGCCGAAGACCACGAGGTTCGAGAGCGTGCAAAGAGCGAGGCACCAGAGCGCCTTAGCCCACCAGGCTCGCCCGAGCGGGAAGCCCAGGCCCAGAAGCCCCCGCATCCGCGTGCGAGCGTCCGCCCGCGCGACGCACGCCACCACAAGCGATAGAGACACGGGCAGGAAGAGCGCGTACCAGTAGTTCCACGCGCTAAAGATCTGCACGCCCCGGTAGGGCATCGCGCCGAGCAGCGGCATCGGCAGCGCCATGAGCACGGCCAGGCGAACCGGTGCCGCGTGGCGCGACTTCAGGGCCTCGGCGCGCAGGCCCGCGAGCAGGCCGCCTTTCTCACCCGTCATGCCGCCACCTCCCCGCGCGCTCGTCGCCCTTCCCGGCAGAAGCTCATGAAGAGTTCCTCGAGGTCCTGTCCGGGACGAAGCGCATCCTCGTAGGCGAGGCGCCCCCCGCAGATGATGCCGATGGTGTCCGCCATCTGCTGCACCTCGGAGAGGATGTGGCTCGAGACGATCACCGTCGTGCCCGCCGCCGCGAAGCCGCGGATCTGGTCGCGCAGCTCCTCGATGCCGATGGGGTCGAGGCCGTTGGTGGGCTCGTCGAGCACGAGCAGGCGTGGCCGGGCGATCAGCGCCAGTGCGAGCCCCAGGCGCTGCCGCATGCCCATCGAGAAGCGCCCGGCGCGCTTCTTCCCGGTGTCCGCGAGGTCCACGGCGGCGAGCACCTCATCTATGCGGCTCTCGGGAAGGCCCAGCAGCGTGGTGCGCACGCGCAGGTTCTCTCGCGCGGTGAGGTTGGGGTAGAGCGGCGCCTCCTCGATGAGGCTGCCGATTGCGTAGAGGTCCTCGCGGCGCCAGGCGTGCCCGGCAAAGAGGATCTCCCCGGCCGTCGGCCGCAGCATCCCGCAGATCATCTTGAGCGTTGTCGACTTGCCGGCGCCGTTGGGACCGAGCAGCCCGTACACCTCGCCCTCGCGGATATGAAGGCTCACATCGGCCACGGCGTCCTGCGCCTGGTCGCCGCGGCCGAAGCGCTTGGTGAGCCCACGCGTCTCGAGCATGTAACCCATGGGTTTATCCTTTCTCTTCCGGGAGCGCGGGCCGAGTCACCGTGCCCGCGCGCCTTACCTTTCGGGTTCACCATCCATGGTGGGGCGCGTTTCTAACGAAGCCGTAACGGCCGTTGGGCTCTTTTGGCGCCAACCCTTCTCGACCCGCACATCATGATTAATTTGCTTAAGGCAACAACTTTCCCGATCGATGTAATCACCGAATCAAAACGTGTACATCAGCCATCAAAGATGCCGAAAAATGTCATATTTGGAGGCTGATGTACACAAATGCAGAATCCCGCACAACCCAGTAGCATCCTCCATATGTCTGGACTCTCTATGCATACGCTGGATAGACATCGCCGGAACGGGTATAGTATCGAAAGTTTTGTCGTTAACCAGCGGGGGAGTCCTGTGGGCATCAAAAAGAAGATCAAAAAGGAGCTTATCGGCACTTCCGATTACCCGTCGAATAAGATCTTTACGATCTCCAATTTCATCACCTTTACGCGCCTGATCCTCACCCTGGTATTTCTGTACCTGTTTGTGACGGATAACAACCGCGTCATCGCCATCGTTATCTACGCCGTTGCCGCCTCTACCGACTGGATGGACGGTCAGATCGCCCGCATGACCAAGACGGTCTCGTGGCTCGGCAAGGTCATGGATCCCATCTGCGACCGTGCGCTGCTGTTCACCGGCGTACTTGGGCTGGTGGTCCGCGGAGAGCTGCCCATCTGGGTCTGCGTGCTCATTATTGGCCGCGACATCTATCTGGGCATCGGCACGCTTATCGTGCGTCATTATCACCGTCGCCCCATCGATGTCGTCTTTCCCGGAAAGATTGCCACTGCACTGCTCATGACCGGCTTCTCGCTCATGCTGCTCGGGTTCCCCGTTATTGACGGCCTGCATCTTTTACCTTCAACCCTTACGGCCTTCCCGGGCCTCAACGGAAGCTCGGTGCCCCTCGGCATCTTCTTTGTGTACGGCGGCGTGATCTTCTCCATGCTCACGGCTGTCATCTATTCCATTAAGGGCGGAGTGGCCATTAAACAGGCTCTCGCGCATCCCGAGGACGAGGACATCGACTTTCTGAACCCTGAAATCGAAGACTGATTCGTTGGGGTATGATTACGTACGGTTCATTATTTGCGGCACGTCCGCGATAAGTTAGGGGTTGTCATGGACAACATGGTTAACAATATGCCTCAGAATGATAAGACTGCTGACGCTACCTGCGTATTCCGCGTGCCTTCAAGCGACGTCACCGTTCCCGACCTCATGGCCAACGTGCGCATCACCGCACCCGTTCTGTCCATCGTCAAGGGTCCGCAGACTGGTGCCGCCTTTGAGCTCGAGGACGACGTGACCACCATCGGCCGCGATCCTGCGAACGGCATCTTCCTCAATGACATGACCGTTTCGCGTAGCCACGCGCGCATTATTCGCGAGGGCCTCGGCGCTCGCATTGAGGACCTGGGCTCGCTCAATGGCACCTGGGTCGACGGCGCCATTGTCAACGCGGCCCCGCTGCACGATGGTTCTTCCGTCCAGATCGGTACGTTTACGCTCATCTACCACGAGAGCACGCCGGAGCGCATCGAAACCGGTGAGTAGGGCATGGCCGAACGCAACTATCTGAGTATCGGCCAAGTCGTCAATCTACTTCGAGGCGCATACCCCGATCTATCGAACTCAAAAATTAGATTTCTAGAAGATGAGGGGCTCATCACCCCTCATCGAACGCCTAAGGGGTATCGCCAGTACTCTAAGGAGGACGTTGATCGCCTGGAGGTCATCCTGCATTTGCAGAAGACCCGCTACATGCCTCTCAACGTGATTAAGCAGCGCTTGGAAAACGCCACGGACCTGTCAACGCTCGCTTACGAGGTGGGCTTGCTGTCCGATGTTCCGCTCAAGACGGAGCCCAAGGAGACTAAGCAAAAGCTGCATCCCATTGAGACCATTCCCGATATGCTGGGCGTCGAGATTTCGTTTATCCGCTCGCTCGCCGAGAACGACCTCATTCGCATCATCAAGAGTCCGCAGAATCGTGAGCTCGTCGATGGTCGCGATTTTCCAATCATCCGCTACTGCTCCGAGCTGTCACGCTTCCATATCGAGCCCCGCAACCTGCGTCAGTACGTGTCTTCCGCCAACCGCGAGTCCTCGATGTTTGAGCAGGTGCTCGTGAGCATGCTCGGAATGGATACCTCCGATGACGAGCGCGACGCCAAGCTCGAGCGTGCGTTTAAGAAGCTTCATGACCTGACCGAGGGTGTGCACACTGCGTTGCTCAAGAACCGCGTTTTTGAGTCGCTCAATGCCGTGGTCGAGGACGCCGACATCGATGCACTCGATGAGGAAATCACTCGCTCCGAGTCCACCAAAGCCAAAAACGAAGAGATAGCCACGCCGGCTTCGCACGAGGATTCTCTCGTAAAGCCGCTCAAGGTCGTCGCCCCTTCGCACTCCGGCACCGCCACGGAGGGCAAATAACCGCTGCCGCTTATCCGGCAACCCATTGAAAGGTCATGCAATGTACGACTTCGAATCTCAAATCGTCGACATCCCCGACTATCCCGAGCCCGGAGTCATCTTTAAAGACGTCACGCCGCTCTTTGGCAATCCCGAGGCGCTCAAAGCCATGACCGATACCCTCGCCGAGCACTTTGCCGGCATGGGAATCACCAAGGTCGTGGGTCCCGAGGCTCGCGGCTTTATGGTTGGCGTACCGGTGGCTGTAGCCCTTGGCGCCGGCTTTGTTCCCGCACGTAAACCGGGCAAGCTGCCGCGCGAGACCGTAAGCCAGAGCTACGAGCTCGAGTACGGCACCGATTCAATTGAGATCCATGCCGACGCTATCAGCTCTAAAGATACCGTGTTGATTCTGGACGACTTGGTCGCGACGGGCGGAACCGTCGAGGCAACAGGTAAACTGGTGCGAGATATGGGCGCAAAGCTTATCGGTTACGGTTGTATACTTGAGCTTGCGTTTCTCAACCCGCGCGAGAAGCTCACGCCGTCTGATGACGATGTGGAGCTCTTTAGCCTGGTGACGGTAGGCTAGCCGTTACCCTTAGTTACTGGAAAGGAAGCTACATGCGCACAGCAAACACGCACAAAAATATGGCACGCTGCGCTGCTACGGCAACCCTCGCTTGTGTTTTGGGCTTGGGCCTCGCGGCTCCTGCCTACGCCGATACCGCATCCGACCTTGCCGCTGCTCGTACGAAACTCGAGCAGATCGGCACCCAAACCCAGCAGATTTACGATGAGCTTGCCACGCAGACGCAGGCGCTCGATCAGACTGCCGGCGAGATCACGCAAAAGCAGCAGGAGATCGCCGATGGTCAGGCCAAGCTCTCGACCTATGTCGCCGGCGAGTACAAAACCGGCGGTCTGAGCCTGCTTCAGGTTTTGACGGGTGTCGATGATCTGAGCGATATGCTCAACCGTCTGTTCTACTACGGCAAAGTTTCCGATAAGCAAGCTCAGACCATTCAAGAGGTCAAGGAGCTTAAGCAGCAGCTCACCGATAAGCAGGCCGAGCAGGAGAAGAACGTCGCCGCGACGCAAAAGAAGGTCGACGAGCTCAATGCCCAGCAGGCTGAGGCTCAGAGTGTCGTGAACTCCCTGGATTCGCAGCTGCAGGCCGAGCTCGCTGCCGAGGCCGAGGCCAACGCTGCGCTGCAGGCTGGCATTAATGCTAGCACCGCCGAAAAGGCCACGGTGAGCAACGACACCGCCGGTACGACCGAGAACACCAACAATGGCGGCCAGACCAACAATAACAACAACCAGGGCGGCAACACGCCGGCTCCCGCACCGCAGCCTGCCCCCACGCCCGCTCCGGCTCCCACGCCTTCGGCACCGAGTCAGTCTGTTGATGGTGGCTCCGTTGTTTCGCGCGCCTACAGCAAGCTCGGCTATGCGTATTCTTGGGGCGGCATTGGACCGAACAGCTTTGACTGCTCCGGTTTTGTAAGCTATTGCCTCACGGGACGCTACTGCCGTCTGGGCACCACGGTCGACTTCATGGGTTGGACCCGTGTGTCCGATCCGCAACCCGGCGATGTTGTGGTTAACTCCTACCATACCGGCATTTATATCGGTAATGGTCAGATGATCCATGCTTCCGACTACAAAACGGGCGTCATCATCAGCTCCGTTGCCGCCGGCATGAACAACAACTATATCTTCGTGCGCTACTAAGTCATCTTACACAGCGTGTGAATGTGGACCTCGTGGCTTAAAGTCGCGAGGTCTATTCTTTTGTCTCTAATCTTGTACGGCTATCTAGTATTCAAAACTAGATAGCCGTACATTCGGTTTGCAAGAAGGCTATAATTGTTGAGGAACAATTAGAAAGGACCCTCTATGAGCTGGGCACTTATCTCAGATTCAAGCTGTAACCTCCGCGATTGGCAACCGACCGCGCCCCATACCACCTTTGCATTTGCGCCCCTCAAAATTCGAGTGGGGGAGCGTGAATTCGTCGATGACCTTTCGCTTGATGTACATGAGCTCAACTGCGCTGTTCAGGCGGAGACGAACGCTTCTTCGAGCGCTTGTCCCAGCGTAGGGGAGTGGGCCGAGCTCTTCAAATTGGCCGACAAGACCATCTGCATGCCGATCTCTGAGGGCGTGTCGGGCAGCTACAACGCGGCAGCCACGGCTCGCGATATGGTTCTTGCCGAGGAGCCCGACCGACAGATTCATCTAGTCAATTCACGCGCAGCTGGCGGCAAAATGGATCTCATTTTCTTGCTGTTCGACCGCTATCTTGTAAGCAACCCGGATGTCTCATTCGAGGATGCTTGCGCATACTTCGATAGCCTTGAACAGAACAGCAAAATCCTCTTCAGTTTGTGCAATTACGAAAACCTCGCCAAAGCCGGACGTATCCCTAAGGCAGCCGGCGTCATTGCCAACAAGCTCAATATCCGCATTTTGGGCACGGCGAGCGAGGCCGGTAAAATCGAACTCGTCGGGCACACGCGTGGCGAAAAGAAGATGCTCAACAAGATCATCGACACCATGGAAGCCGAGGGTTTTACGGGCGGCGAGGTCATCATCGATCACGTTGAGAACGAAGCTGGAGCCCAGGCGCTTACTGACCGCATAGTCGAGCATTGGCCCGGCTCCAAGACCATCATCATGCCCTGCAACGGCCTGGATTCCTATTACGCCGAGATGCACGGCCTCATCATCGGCTACGGCATGGGCGTAGCTTCGGGCAAGTAAAGTCCAACCAAGCAAAAATATGGGCGGGACAAAGCGACAGATGGCTCTTTGCCCCGCCCGTTTTACACGTCGGCTAGCTATTAAACCCATTAAACTTTAGATAGCTCATCAGGTACGCCTTCGAAACGAAGGATGAAACTGCACTGCGCACAAGCAGCGACTCACGCGTTACCTGATGCGCCGTATCGGGAACCGGCGTCTGCTCAACGGAAAACGCCGAACGAATCGATGCCTCGAGCTGATCTACCACATAATCGAAGGCAGTCGGGGCATCGTAGCTCAAACGCTGAATGTTGAAGAGTGCCTGCACCGCAGCAATAGGTAGCACCTGTTTAAAGAGGCAGATAGCGATCAGGCGGGCAATCTGCTCGCGGCCATATTGCTTTTTGACCGGAGCAGGCACCAGGCCGACCTTAACGTAGTTATTGATCATCGATGGCGTAATGACAGGGTGCTCAACGCAAATGGACAGCGGCTCCATCCACAGCGCAACATACTCAATGACCTGGTCGCGGTAGAGCGTCACATTGGGCAACTGGTCATAGCGCGACAGACTCAACGTATTGAGTTTGCACACGATTTCGGACTGAATAAATGCATCGGGCAGCACAGTGGGCTGAATATCCTCAGGCTTAATACTGACCGACGAATCGGACATCGGAATAACGTGTTTAACGTGGTTCATAAAGGTCCTCCGTTCATTTTCTATATTGTATTCTAGGTTATCTAGTTTTGCATACCACATAGCCGGCAAGTAAAAGTGGTTGGACAACACATTGATGCATCGTCCAACCACTTTGTTTGAATATAGCAACCTTACATAAGATATATTATCGTACTTATCCGCGTAGAAAAGCGTATGCGCCGGTTGCCGCTATGGCTCCGTCAGAAACGGCAGTCACAACCTGGCGTAAACGCTTGGAACGGATATCGCCAGCTGCGAATAAGCCGGGCGTACGGGTGGCCATCGAATCATCGGTAACAATACCGCCGTCGGGAGCCAGATCGACTAGATGCTCAACAAGCTCGGTATGTGGCTGCGTCCCCGTAAAGACAAAGATGCCAAACGAGCCGGGCTCAAATGACTCGGCATGAGTTTCCCCAGATGCATTGTCCTTAAAGGTAATCGTCGTTGGCATGGCTTCGCCCGATAGCTCCACAATACTAGTTTGGTACCTAACTGTAATATTGTCCTTTGCGAGTACTTTCTGAACAACACCATCGGGCGCACGGAACTGGTCGCGGCGCAGCACGATGGTCACACTGCTGGCAATGTCGGACAGGAACAGCGCCTCTTCGCATGCCGAATTGCCACCACCGATTACAAAAACCTGCTTGCCGCGGAAAAACATGCCGTCACATGTTGCGCAATATGAAACGCCACGACCGCGATACGTATCCTCGCCTGCGAAACCTGCCGGACGCGGCGTGGCACCCATGCAAGCGATAACGCTCGAGGCCAGCGTATCGCCCATATCGTGATGCACCGTAAACAACGCTGCATCGGCATCGTAATCGATACCCGTAACCATGCTCCATGTAACCTGTGCTCCCAGGCCCTCTGCATGCTGCTGAAAACGCTCGCCGAGTTCGGCGCCACTCAGGAGCGGGAAACCCGGATAGTTCTCGACCTCATTGGTTGTGGCGATCTGCCCTCCCGACATGCCCTGCTCAATCACGGTCGTCGTCAGGTTGGCACGCGCAGCATAAATGGCGGCAGCATAGCCCGCGGGGCCGCCACCGATAATCGCAACATCGATCGGCTTATCGGTAGTCATGAAGCGTCCTTTCGTCGAAACGTTGTCGTTCTTTGCGCTCGTACCCAAATTTACGTGAACGTGACACTCATGCACTACAATGATAAATCCGTATTACAAAGCTGAAGGGGAGTTATCGATGGACCAGGCGCAGACGAGTGACGACGCTCCCCTGCTCACGCACAGCACTCCCCAATCGGAGCAAACCACGCTCCTGGCTCAGCAAAAACCTCTCGTGACCATCGTGCATGCCTCCGTTGGCTCGGGCCACAAGGCCGCCGCAAATGCGATAGCGCAGGCATTCGACCTCATCCGCGGCACCAATGGCATCCCCGAGGATATTGAGATTGAAGTGCTCGATATCCTTGATTTTGGACGTATTAAATTCGATGGCAATAAGACCGCGGCTTCTTTTACGGGAGCCACGCGCCCCATTTACGACCTGACCTGGCGATATACGCTTACGGGACATCTTCTCTGGGGTGGCGGAACGGCATGGTCGCGAATTATGTTCCCCGCCTTCAACGAATATATTCGTAGCCGCAGGCCCATAGCCGTGGTTGCAACGCACATCACAGCAGCCAATGTTGCCGTGGGCGCCCGCGTAATTACGGGTATCGATTATCCGGTCATCTGCGTACCGACCGACTACGAAGTCGAGGGATGGTGGCCCCACAAGGACACCGATTTATTCTGTGTTGCCAACGAATTTATGGCCGAAACGCTGCGTCCGCGCAAGGTGCTCGAGACAAAGATTCGCATTACCGGCATTCCTATTCGCGCCGGATTCGACACGGATTACGATCGCGAGGAAGAGCTAGCTAAGTTCAACCTCCCCACCGAGAAGACCGTCGTGCTGGTAATGGCCGGTGCCAGTTTGCCTCAACCGTACGTTCGCTTTCGCGCGGAGATGGACCGCACCCTCCCCTTCCTACGCAGCTTCGAAGACATGCACTTTGTCTTTTTGCCGGGCAAAGACACCGAATATGCCACCCGCCTCAAAACGCTCTTCGACGCCATGAAGCTCGAAAACGTCACGGTTCTGGACTATGTCGATGATATGGCAGCGCTTATGCACGGCTGCGACCTGGCAATTCTCAAATCGGGCGGACTCACGGTCACCGAGTGCCTATGCGCACATCTGCCGATGATTCTGCTGGGCAAGTCCTATGGCCAGGAAAAGGCCAACACCACCATGCTCACCGGCATGGGCGCCAGCATGCATGTCACCACCGCACGAGAGCTCATCGTTACCCTACGTCACTTGCACGACCATCCCGAATCACTCAAAGCCCTACTCATCAACGGCGAAGTACTACGCCGCCCCCACGCAGCCGAAGACATAGCCATCGCAACCATGGAGCTCGTAGGCAAACCCCAAAAGCGCAAACGAGCCTTCTGCCGCTTCTACTGGGGCGGAAAACCCGCGCATATCCGCTAGCGTCTTTATGTCCGCTTACCTGCGGGAGGCCCCTATATATCATCCCATGCTCAAACATTCTCGCTTCGCTGCGAAACTGCGCGTGGGACGATATATAGGGGCCTCCCGCAGGTAAGCTGCGTTTACGTACTAGCAGCTATACCAGATTCCCCTCCAGTAGAATCTGCAAAGGGGAACCAGAAAATATAAATACAGTAAGTCGATGCGACAAAGGAGGCGTCCTTTTATCGCATCGACTTACTAGAAAAGTAAATATTGTTTCAAGCGAGTAACCGCCCGCCTGCCTCTCACACATATCGTTCCACGCGCAGTTTCGCAGCGAGCGAAGCGACGCGAGAATGTTTGAGCATGGAATGATATAGGTAAGCCCCGGGCGGGAGGGATACGAGCGCCCTAGGCGATGCCGCTGGAGCCGAAGCCTCCTTTGCCTCGGTCGGTTTCGTCTAGTTCGTCTACCTCTATGAGGTTGACCGTGGGGACTTCTTGGATGACGAGTTGGGCTATGCGGTCGCCTTTTTTGATTTGGATGTTGTTCGTGGGGTCTAGGTTAATGAGGATGACCTTGAGTTCTCCTCGGTAGTGGGCGTCGATGAGGCCAGGCGTGTTGACTATAGAAAGTCCCTGCTTAATAGCTAGGCCGCTGCGAGGCTGGACGAAGCCGGCGTAGCCATCGGGCAGGGCGATGGCCAGCCCCGTAGAGACCAGACAGCGTTCGAAGGGCTTCAGGACGCAGTCCTCGTTGGAGCATAGATCCAAGCCGGCATCGGAGGGATGGGCGTATTTGGGAAGCTCGACGGTGGGGTCGAGACGCTTTATGTTGACGGTAATGTTAGACATGGAATCACCTTAGCTTGTCGAGCTCTTGCAGAAACTCATCGACGTCTTTGAAATCGCGGTAGACCGAGGCAAAGCGAATGTAGGCCACCTTGTCGATCTTGGCCAAGCGCTTGAGCACCATGTCACCCAACTCATGGGACGTGACGGCCGTCAGTGTGCGAGAGCGCAGCTCGACCTCGATGTCGTCGATAATCTCATTGAGCTTCTTAGTGTCGATATCGCGCTTGATGGTGGCGCGCATCAAGCCGACGAGCAGTTTATTGCGATCGAACCGCTGCTTGGTTCCGTCTGACTTAATGACCTCGATTGGGTCTTCACATCGCTCAAACGTTGTAAAGCGGTAGTTACACGAGCAACATTCGCGACGACGCTTAATGGTGTTATTTGACTCCTGCATACGGGAATCAACGACGCGGGTATGTGCCTTGCCGCATTTGGGACAGCGCATGGTACCTCCTCTTAAACGATAACAAGGGTACCATGCGCAGCGCGATAATGATTACGAACGAGCGGGAACCTTAAGATGCGCACCGGCGGCGAGCGAACCATGCTCCAGATGATTGACGTTACGGATCATATCGGAAGTCTCTTGCGTGGAAAGGCCTTCGATTGGATATTCCTCGGCAAGCGACCAAAGAGAATCGCCAGGCTGAACGCGAATAGTCTCGTAGGTAATGTTGGAAACGGACTCGGCATACGCAGCGTGACGAGCGTTAAAGACCGACGTAGCGAGGACAAAGAAGAGCGTAAACGCAACGGCAACGGCGACAATCGTCGAAACCTTCAGGGCAGCGCGGGCCGGCGCGACTACAGCCTGCTGATTGCGAGCAGGCTTTACGGTCAAAGGCTGAATGCCGGAGCGGCCACCCTGAACAACCGTAAATGTGGGTTCTGCAGGCGTCTCGAGCTTAAGGGCGAGGTTACCCTGGACCATATTCGTTGCGTTCATCATGTTCTCCTCTCGCGTGTTTTGCTGAGAACAGTTTTATCAAGCCGCGCGGACAAAAATATCTAGCGCGAGAACGAATGTTCGGTTATTATTATCTTCGAACAGTTGTTCCTGTCAAGCAAAATTCGAACATTTGTTTGGCATGGGTAGAGAGGATGCCCTGATGGCTCGCAAAATTACCAAGCGTCAGCAGCAAATTTACGACTTCATCAAGGAATATCAGCAGGAGAAGGGTTATCCGCCCAGCGTGCGCGAAATGGCTTCTGCCGTGGGCCTTTCCTCCCCCAGCACCGTGCACGCCCATCTCTCTGCCCTGGAGGCGCGCGGGCTACTCAAGCGCGATGCCACCAAACCGCGCGCCCTGGAACTCTTTAACGAAGACGGTTCCTCTGTCTCAATTTCTAAATCTGACGAGCCCACCGCACCTCGCGGAACGGTCTCGCTACCGCTCGTTGGTCGCGTCGCGGCTGGGATTCCCATTCTGGCCGAGCAGAATATCGAAGACACGTTTACTATCCCGACCGAAATCGCCACTGATCAGGGTTCCTTTATCCTTGAGGTGCATGGGAGCTCAATGATCAATGTCGGCATCTTCAATGGCGATTACATCATCGTCCGTGAACAAAAGAGTGCCATGAACGGCGAAATTGTCGTGGCCATGATTGATGGTTCGGCGACCGTCAAGACGTTCTACAAGGAGCAGAGGCGTGTGCGCTTGCAGCCCGAGAACGACACCATGGAACCTATCTATGCAACGAATCCCGTTATCCTGGGCAAAGTCGTCGGCTTGATGCGCCGGTTCTCGTAATGCAAAAACGCATAACCATATTTGATACCGTCCGCGGGTTTACGATGATTTCTATGGCAGGTTTTCACGCTTGCTATGATCTCGCCTACCTGTACGGCTGGGATATGCCCTGGTTTACCCAGTCAGTCTTTCAAGACATCTGGCGCGCCAGCATCAGCTGGGTATTTTTGTTTATCGCCGGTTGGATGTGCACCCTTTCGCGCAACAATATCAAACGTGCCGCCAAATACGCCTTAGCAGCACTCGTTGTCTGGTTGGCAACAACACTTGTCTCAGTCGACGATTCGGTTAATTTTGGCATCATCTACTGCATGGCCGCATGCACCGGCATCGTAGCGTTGACCGATCCCGTCCTTAAGAAGATAACGGCGAGATGGGGCATGCCCCTATGCCTTATGTTGTTCGCAATCACCTGGAGCATCCCCAAAACGATCTACCCTGTCCCCTACCTGGCGTGGCTGGGATTTCCGAGCCCTGGGTTTATCTCAGGTGATTACTACCCCATCATCCCGTTTATCTTTATGTATCTTGCAGGATACTTCGCCGCACACATAGCGCAGGGAATCGATAAGACCGTCCCTAGCTGGGCCTACGCCAACCCCCTGCCGGCGCTCGCCAGCCTTGGACGCCATGCACTCCCCTTTTATCTACTGCATCAGCCCATCATTCTGGGCATTTTGAAGCTCATCTACTCGGTACGATAACGCTCAAGCCGCGGTGCAATACGAGCCGGCAGTTTCGCCACAATGCGAACGCCGTCCTCGAGATATTCCTCATGCAGAAGGGTTCCCTGCTCATGCACCAGCGTGATGAGAGCGCCCTCGCGATACGGAATATCAGCGGAGAGCAACACATCGGTGGCAGCTGCCTCGCGAGCAATACGGTCGACGAGATCGTCGAGTCCCTCACCCGTCTGGGCCGAGAACAGAACGGCTTCGGGATAACGACGACGGAAACTCAATCGATCGACGCTATCGAGAAGATCGATTTTATTGAATACGGTCAGCGTTAAACGCTCTCCGGCGCCGATCTCATCAAGCACGCGGTCGACAGCCTCCAGCTGCCGCTCATAGTCCTCGTCAGACGCATCTACGACTTTGAGAATTAGATCGGCACCCAACACCTCGGACAGCGTCGATTTAAAGGCATCGACCAGACCATGCGGCAGCTTTTGAATAAAGCCGACGGTATCGGTAATCGTCATGCCGCGACCGCCGGGCAGGCGATACGAACGCGTCGTAGGGTCGAGCGTAGCAAACAGCTTGTCCTGCGAAAGTACCGTAGAGCCGGTCAGACGATTAAGCAACGTCGATTTACCGGCATTGGTATAACCGGCTAACGCGACGCGAAACGCCGGTGACTCAATGCGGCTCTTGGATTGAACATCGCGACGCTGTTCAACCTGCTTGAGCTCACGACGAAGCGCAGCGATCTTATTACGAATGAGGCGACGGTCGACCTCGAGCTGACTTTCGCCCTGACCAAAACGTGAGCCGATGCCGCCGCGCGTCTGCTCCTTGGCGAGATGGCTCCACATGCCACGCAAGCGAGGCAACAAATATTGAAGCTGTGCCAGCTGTACCTGCAGGCGTCCCTCACGCGTCTGAGCATGCAGGCCAAAGATATCCAGGATCAGTGCTGTACGATCGATAATCTTTACCGGCTCGCCCACGGCTTTCTCCAAATAGGATTGCTGCGAGGGGGTCAGGTCGTCGTCAAAAATAACGACATCGGCATCCATGCGATGCACCAGGCCGCACAGCTCTTCAACCTTACCGGAACCGATAAACGATTTAGGATACGGCTTTACCAAACGCTGCGACAAGCGTGCCACGCTCTGGGCACCAGCTGTGTGGGCAAGACGCTCCAGCTCATCAAGCGAGCGATCGAGCGGCCATGCATTGTCGCGCCACTCAACACCAACTAAAATGGCACACTCGGGCTCGGGTGCCGTGGGAACAAGGGGGAAACGGGCCATTAGGCAGCCTCAATACGATGCAGGATATCCTCAACGACCTCATCGATCGTACATTCATCCATATCAAACCACACGATACGGTCATCGCGCTTAAACCACGAAAGCTGACGCTTGGCATAACGACGCGAACGCATCTTAATGAGTTCGCGAGCCTCATCCATGCTCATCACGCCATTGAAAGCATCGATGATCTCTTTATAGCCAATTGCCTGCATCGACGTCAGGGCATCACCCAGCCCCTGGTCCATAAGACCGCGGACCTCATCGACAAGACCCTGCTCAAACATCAGATCGACGCGCAGATTAATGCGCTCGTAGAGCACCTCGCGATTACGCGTCAGACCAAACCATAGGGCATGATAATGCTCGCGCGGAACACTAAACTGCGACTTTTGCTGCGCATAGGAGACGCCATCATCATGCATCTCGAGCGCACGAATCACACGGCGCACGTTATGGGGATGAATAACAGCAGCCGATTCTGGATCGCGCTCGGCAAGCAAGGCATGCAGTTCTTCCTCGCCAATACGCTCGGCAAGCTCCTGATAGCCCGCACGGCGATCGTCCTCAAGTTCACCCGAGGGAAAGTCCATCTCATCGAGGGCGGCCTTGAGATACAGCCCCGTACCTCCGCAAAAAACCGGCAGGCAACCCGAACCAAGGAGACGTTCAACATGCGCGCGAGCGTCAGCCTGATAAAGCGCAGCAGAATATGCCACACCCGGCTCTACAATGTCGACGAGACGCAGCGGCGCCGTGCACTCATCGGGCGCCATCTTTGCGGTACCGAT
Source organism: uncultured Collinsella sp. (assembly GCA_947001705.1). GTDB lineage: Bacteria > Actinomycetota > Coriobacteriia > Coriobacteriales > Coriobacteriaceae > Collinsella. The sequence continues at coordinate 107,018 of CAMQHT010000001.1, read as the reverse complement.
GTCCATGCCACGATAGATTTGCATCGCATCGCACGACAGCACTTCGGACGAAAGACGAACTGCCAAACGGTCGGCAACATCACTCTTACCAACCGCCGTCGGACCGACAATCGCAACGGCGGAAAGACCTGCCCCGGGAGAAACCATTAGCGCGGCTCGCCCACAACGGAGCCGGACAAATACCAGGTCTTGGCAACGTCAACGTCAACATCAACGATCTTACCAACAAGCTGATCGATGCTGTAACCCTCGGGGATAGGCGCATGCACGGTCTGATTCTTGGGACTCTTGCCCAGCAGGACCGCGTCGTTCTTTTTACTCGTTCCCTCAATGAGCGCCGGAACCACAGTATGAAGCTCACCCTGGTTATACTCGTGTGCCGTGGTCTCGATAACCTTAACCAGACGGTTGAAACGCTCGAGAATAACCTCATGCGGCGTAGGATCGTCAATCTCGGCGGCCGGGGTACCGGCGCGCTTGGAATAGATGAAGGTATAGGCCTGAGCATAGCGGACCGTCTCGGCAAGTGAGAGCGTCTGCTCAAAGTCATCTTCAGTCTCACCCGGGAAGCCAACGATAATGTCGGTCGAGAGCGCGATATCGGGCATGCGGTTGCGAATGCGATCGACAAGGCCCAGATAGTACTCGCGTGTATAACGGCGATTCATCTCTTTGAGAATCCGCGTCGAACCTGACTGGACGGCCAAGTGCAGCTGCGGCATAACGGCAGGCGTCTCGGCCATGGCGTCGATGGTCTCGGGCAACAGGTCCTTGGGATGCGAAGACGTAAAGAAGATGCGCTCCACGCCCGTATCGCCCACGGCACGCAGCAGATCGGCAAAACGCGGCTTGCCAAACAGATCGCGACCATATGAGTTAACGTTTTGGCCCAGCAGCGTAATCTCACGCACGCCCTGGCGCACCAAACCGGTCACCTCGTCGACAATCTCCTCGAAGGGGCGGCTCTTTTCGCGACCGCGCACGTACGGCACGATGCAATAGGTGCAGAAATTATTGCAGCCCGTCATGATGGGCACCCAGGCGTGATACTGAGTCTCGCGATGCCACGGCATGCTCATGGCGTCCGTATCCTCATGCTCATTGGTGCGGATATGACGCTTACCATCAAGGAACGCCTCGGCAATGAGCTCGGCCACATGTGCAATGGAATGCGTGCCAAAGATGACATTGACGTTATCGACGTTGGTGAGCAGGCCCTCGCCATCGCGCTGCGCGATGCAACCGCCAACGGCAACCACGCGCTTGCCCGAAGGCGAAGGCGGCAGGCTTTTGCAGGAATTGCACTGACCGTACAGGCGAGTATCGGCGGCCTCGCGCACGCAGCACGTCATGAAGACAACGATATCGGCATGCGCGGGATCGAGCGCCATGAGGCAGCCATACGAATCAAGCAGACCGCTCACACGCTCGGAGTCGTGCTGATTCATCTGGCAGCCAAAGGTGCGGATAAAGTAGGTTTTACCGGCAAGAATATCGCGTACGGAACGCTGGTCCATGTGCATAAGTCCTAACGATGGGGAGCGAAACAAGGCAAGCAGAAGCTATGCCACAGGCTTAACATCATCCATGACGACGTTATCCATAGCAGCTCGATTGATCTGGTGAACGTAGATAGAAAGGCGGATGGCCGTGCGCGACTCCCCGTTAATGAGGATGTCGGAGAACACGGGCGCGCAGGAAATATCAAAACCGGTTGGAATCAAAAAACCGCGCGCGATAGCAACGGCCTTAATGGCCTGGTTGACGGCACCGGCGCCGACACACTGGATGTTGACGGGCACACCATCCTTGACCATGCCGGCGATGGCGCCGGCAACGGACGCGGGCGATGATTTGCTTGATACCTTCAGGCAATCCATGAAGAAACTCCTGCATTTAAAAGTACGTTTTAACTGCAATAACTGTATCGTACCGAGTGGACTCGGTAAAGGCACTATTCCTCTTTGGCAAGATCAAAGGTCACGGTGATTCGATCACGCGAAACACGGATCTTTGGGTCGCCGCAAAGGTTGAGATAGTACCGGGCGGCAAGGTCATTAAAGTCGCGTTCCACAGCGCGCGAAAACTGTGCCATGTCATCCTTGGCAATACGTAGCCCGCGACGATCCTTCGCGAGATCGACAGGAGCCGGCGCATGCGAGGACGAATCACGCTCGCGCAGCAGACGCGCGGTCACACCGCGAACGGGCTTAATCTGCCCTGCCAAAATACGATGGGCCGTGCGCTCGGACATCTCAAGACCCAAACCCGAACAAATACGAATAAAGTCCTCGGCATCAGAAGCAAGGCCTAAACGATCGACAACCGGAAGCTCGCTCTCATCATCAATGAACAGGAGACGAGACGTATCGAGCCGACTTGACGCCTGAGCATAAAGGGTCGCGGCAATCTCAGACGGAGAACCAAGATAGACATCGCAACCACGCAACTCCTCGAGCGCAAACTCACAAGCAGCGCGAATAATATTATGCGGACCGCGAGCACAGACATAACGTCCGTCCTCATCCTTGACGGCCTGGGGCCAGCTGGACTGATCGGCACGCTCACTGAGGAGGTCGGCCGCAACGCTCACCTTGAAGGCTGAACCAAGATCGACGCCGGACGTGACCACACGGGCCTCGTCGGTGTTCTGCTTAATCGAAAACAATGCCATGCCACGACCGTGAACGCCCCAACGGTCCATCTTCATGCTCTCGAGCTTGGAGGTAACGCGGGCATCGAAGATTCGCTCTTGCATATCCTGTGGAACGCCCGAACCGTTATCCAGAAAGACAAGCGTGCGGACGCCGTCTTCCTTGGTCGTGGCGAGATAGACCTTGTCGGCGCCGGCATCGCGAGCATTACGGAGCATTTCGATGACGATATCCTCGACATGCTGAATGTCGTGCTTTGCCTGGCGCCGCTCGGCCTCCGAAACGCGGAGGCGGACATATCCCTCGCCAAGGTTCTCCTCGACGCGAAGGTTGCCCTCCCCCGACATCGACGCGATAAATGAGATGAGCTCGTTCGCGTCGCTCATGTTATTTAGCGATATCGACAGCGCGGCTCTCGCGAATCACGACGACGCGCACCTGACCGGGATACTCCATCTCTTCCTCGATCTGATGGGCGATATCGTGAGCCAGAACCGTGGACTGGGCATCGGAAATCTTGTCCGGCTGGACCATGACGTGGACCTCGCGACCAGCCTGCATGGCATAGGTACGCTCGACGCCGTCATGGGAGTTGGCGATCTCCTCGAGCTTCTCAAGACGCTTGATGTAGTTCTCGGCAGACTCGCGACGGGCACCGGGGCGAGAGGCAGAGACAGCATCGGCGGCCTGCACCAGGACATCGAGCACCGTGTTGGGGTCGACATCGGCATGGTGAGCCTCAATAGCGTGGACGATAACGGGCTTCTCGCCATAACGGCGGGCAAGCTCGGCACCGATGACGGCATGCGGGCCCTCGACGTCGTGGTCGATTGCCTTGCCCAGGTCATGAAGCAGGCCGGCGCGCTTGGCGGTCACAACGTCCAGGCCAAGCTCGGAAGCCATCACGCCGCACAGATCAGAGACCTCGAGGGAATGCTGAAGCACGTTCTGACCAAACGAGGTACGGTAGCGCAGGGCACCAAGGGTCTTGACGATCTCGGGGTGCAGATCGTGGATGCCGGTATCGAAGGCAGCCTGCTCGCCAGCCTCGCGCACGCGCTGCTGAACCAGGTCGGCGGCCTTGTGATACATCTCCTCGATACGGGCAGGGTGAATGCGGCCGTCGGCGATGAGGTTCTCGAGGGCGACACGGGCGGTCTCACGACGGACCGGGTCGAAGCTCGAAAGAACGACGGTCTCGGGCGTGTCGTCGATCACGAGGTTGACGCCGGAAACCTGCTCGAAGGTCCGGATGTTGCGACCCTCGCGACCGATGATACGGCCCTTGAGGTCATCAGAGGGAATGTGCACGGAGGTAACGGTGACCTCGGCAGTGTGATCGGCAGCGCAGCGCTGAATCGCCAGAGACAGAATCTCCTGGGCGGTCTTGTGGCACTCGGCGCGAACCTGCTGCTCGGACTCGCGAATGATCGTGGCGGCCTCGTGGGTGACCTCGCCGCGAACCTTATCGAGGAGCTCCTTGTGGGCGTCCTCGCGGGTAAGGTCGGCGATACGCTCGAGCTCGGAGGTCTGCTTTGCGCAGAGCTCCTCGAGCTCACGGGAGCGCTTCTCGACCTGACCGGCCTGGCTGGACAGCTGATGCTCGCGCTTGTCGAGAGCGTCGTTGCGGCGATCGAGGGATTCCTCGCGCTGCATCACGCGGTTCTCGAGCGTACGAATCTCGTTCTTACGCTGCTTGTCCTCGGCCTCGGCGGCCTGCTTGTTCTTGATGATCTCCTCTTTAGCCTCGAGCAGAGCCTCTTTTTTGAGGGTCTCGGCCTGACGCTTGGCATCACCGATCAGGGACTCAGCCTGTGCGTGTGCCGACTGGATTTTTTCGTCGGCCTCGTGAAGACTACCCTGCTTGGCGGTGCGCATGTAGGCAATGGCGGCGATGGCACCCAAAACGATGCCAACGAGCGCTGCGATGATAGGCATGCTCACTCCCTTTTATTGATTCGTTACACAACAAAGCGAACCGTCCTTACGAACGGCTCGCGACATTTGAGTAATATGGGCGCAGCTTATGCGGGTCGGATACAGATAAACATATAAACAAACTCATCACAGATGAGCACATATCACAAAGCAAATGACGCTGTTTATCGTACGTTGAACCACAACAACTGTCAAATAAATGCCCCCAACACGGCGGCTAAAACACGGTGAGCGGCAGGGCCACAAAACGCATACGTCTAAACCGCACATTCCTCGCGTTCGGCATCGAGACGTGCCTTAACGGCATCGGCGGCGATATGATACGAGAAGCCCTTGCCCATCAAAAACCGAACCAGTTTTTCGAATCCGCGCGTCTCTGGAACACGCCGCTTGGCGAGCAGGGCTGACGCACGCGCCAAATCGTCTTCGACGGCAAAATAATCCTCGGGATAACCGGGAATGTCATCGAGCACGACATGACGGCGCTTGAGCTCGGTCTCGATTTTGCGCTGTCCCCAACCGCGCCGCTTGCGCTCCTCGATAAAGTACGAGCAAAAGCGGTTCTCGTCTAAAAAACGATACTCGGTGGCGCGCTCGACGGCGAAATCGATCGCGGGCTGGCGAAAGCCGTAGCGTGCCAACTTGTCACGGACCTCACCCGTCGCATGGTCGCGTCGCGATAGCATCTCGGTCACCATGGTAAGTGCACATTTACGCTCGATGAGCTGCACCGCTTCACGAAAGTTATCCCAATCACAGGGAAGATCGGGGCGATTTTTGACATACAGGCGCGCGACCCGCACGGGAATCCAAATGGACCGCTCAAAACCGCCCTCAAGCTCACAATCGATATGTGCGCAAGGCTTTTTGGACGCATACCCGCTCGAGAACGAGGAGGCCGCCTTCTTATCGGGAAAGACGACCGTGGCCTCGGTCACCGTATACGACATGAGCGTAACCGCTACTCGTCGTCATCATCGAGCATGGCGGAACCATCGATGGCGTAAAGCTCGTCAAACTCCTCAGGCGCAGGCTGATCGGTCAGCTCGACCTCGGACGGAGCATCGTCATCAAACTCAAGCCCGCAGGCAAGGCGGACCTTATGCTCAATCTCGTCGGCGCAATCGGGGTGTTCGCGCAGGAACGCCTTGGCGGCCTCGCGACCGTTGCCGAGCTTGTCCTCGCCATAGGCAAACCAGGAGCCCATCTTCTTGCAGATACCGCACTCGACAGCCATGTCCAGAATCGAGCCCTCCTTAGAGATACCCGTACCGTACATGATGTCGAACTCAGCAGAACGGAACGGAGCTGCCACCTTGTTCTTAACGACCTTGGCGCGCACGCGGTTACCGATAACCTCGTCCTTAAGCTTAATGCTGTCGATGCGGCGAATGTCGATACGTACCGAAGAGAAGAACTTAAGGGCGCGGCCGCCCGTCGTGGTCTCGGGGTTGCCGAACATGACACCGATCTTCTCACGCAGCTGGTTAATGAAGATGCACGTCGTGTTGGACTTGGACAGCGAACCGGCGAGCTTGCGGAGCGCCTGGCTCATCAGGCGAGCCTGAAGACCGACCGTAGTGTCGCCGATCTCTCCCTCGATCTCGGCACGCGGGGTCAGCGCGGCGACGGAGTCGACGACGATGGCATCGATGGCGCCGGAACGCACGAGCATGTCAACGATCTCGAGCGCCTGCTCACCCGTATCGGGCTGGGAAATCAGTACCTCGTCGATGTCCACGCCAATGCGCGCGGCATACGTGGGATCGAGCGCGTGCTCGGCATCGATAAATGCCACAACGCCGCCCATAGCCTGGGCCTCGGCCAGGATCTCGAGCGAAAGCGTCGTCTTACCGGAGGACTCGGGACCGTAAATCTCGACGATACGACCGCGCGGCACACCGCCGATACCCAGAGCGGCATCGAGTGCCAGAGCGCCCGTGGGGATGGCCTCAACCTCAAGCTCGGGGCCGCCGTCACCATACCTCATGATGGAGCCTTGACCGAACTTCTTCTCGATCTCGGCCTTGGTGGTGGCGATCATCTCATCGCGCTCTTTACCCGTCGTGCGAGCATGAACGGTACGTACGGGACCTGAATTCTTGGCCATGAATAGCCCTCCTCTTAACAACCTGCATCGATAATAAACGAACGGCTGTTCGTGGTCAACCGTTCAGGCCAATCATATGCAGGCAGTCTTTCCAAAACCCAACCAAACGCCGACCAAACACTGACCAAATGCTTGACCACAAAGGGCCGAATAAGAACAAGGAAGGCAAGAATACACCTATAACCAGCGCAAACGCTAAATTCGTCAGGGGTCCCTATCTCCACAATTAAGGGGCCCTAAGGCCCCTGAAAACACGTCTATTCCATAGAGTTGAGCACAAGGGCAATGCGTCCCAATGCCTCCGCGACCGCATGGGCACGAACACACGAACGGTCGCCCTCATAGTGGCAGCGCACAGAGTCCACGACCGGCACTTCCCCATCAGCCGCGCGATACGCCCAGCCAATATAGAAAGTGCCAGCCGGATCGTCCTCAGTGCCGCCGCCGGGGCCGGCATAACCCGTTGCGCTCACTGCAATATCGCTCTGGTACAGCTCCAGCGAACCCGCCGCCATCTCGCGCGCGGTCTGATGCGACACCGCGGTATAGCGGTCGAGCGTCTCCTGATCAACACCCAAAACGCGATGCTTGATCTCATCGCAGTAGGTCACCGCACCGCCACGCAGCACCACCGAGGCGCCCGGGATATCGGCAATCGTCGAGGCGATCATACCTGCTGTCAGCGACTCAGCCGTCGAAACCGTCACGCCCCGAGCGCTCGCGCGCTCGACAATATGACGTGCCAGCTCCTCGTTATGTGCGGAAATCTGATCAAAAGAGTCCGTCATACCCACCAGGACCTAGATCGAAAAGACGATCTTGCGGCAGTTCCAGAAGTATTGGGCGCCCGAGATAACGGTCAGGACAACGGCAACGGCGTACAGGAAGCGCGACACCGAGTAGATGCCGAGCGTCAGCGCCAGCGGGCCAAGGTGCAAGCCGGCCATCGCAAAGACGCACAGGTAACCGCAGATGGAGACCATCGTGGTCGCCGTCTTGTACTTGCCAAGCTTATCGGCGGCAACGACCACGCCGGCGGCACTCGCAACCATGCGCAGGGCGCTTACCAACAGCTCGCGGAACAAGATGATGAACACGGACCAAACCGTCACGGTGCCAAAGTCCAAGAACAGCAGCAAGGCCGAGAACACGAGCAGCTTATCGGCGATGGGGTCCAAGAACTTACCGAAATCGGTAATCTCGTTGCGCGAGCGCGCCAGGTAGCCGTCGACCTTATCGGTGCACGACAGGATCACATACAGAATGAAGGCAGCGGCGGCGAGCGGGCCGTCGAAGGTGCTCCAATCTGTACCGGCAACACTCGTGTGAGAAAGCGCCGACACGATCATGAACACCGGGATAAAGACGATGCGAACGCACGTCACGATGTTGGCGGGCGTCCAAACACTCGTCAGTTCCTTATTGCTCTCGTTTGCCACGATGCTCTCCTACTCCACAACATGGCCGATAAGCTCATAGCAGAAGCTATCGGTAAACTCGACCGTCAGAATATCGCCCACGGACGCCTCGCTGGCGTCCAAGTGCACCGCGCCATCGGAATCGGGCGCCTGGAACCAAGCATGGCCGATCAGCTCGGCGCCGTCCTCGGTCTCCTCGATGCCGTCGACGATCACCTGGGCGCGCTCGCCCACATGTGCGGCGGTGGCGGCAAAACCGAGCGACTCGGCCAGGTCCATGGCCTCCTGGGCGCGCTCGAGCTTGACCTCCTCATCGACCTGACCCTCCATCTTGGCGGCCAGGCTGCCCTCCTCCTGCGAGTAGGCAAAGACGCTCGTGTAGTCAAAGCCGACGGTGTCCATAAAGTCGATAAGGTCGCGGAACTCGTCGTCGGTCTCGGTCGGGAAGCCGACCATGGCCGTGGAACGGATCACGATGCCGGGGATACGCTCACGCAGATCGCGGAACAGGTCCTCGAGCTCCTGGCGCGAACCAGAACGGCGCATAGCCTTGAGGGTGCGCGCGTCGCAGTGCTGCACGGGGATATCGATATAAGGCAGCACCTCGGGCGTATCGCGAATCGTATCGATAAGCTCGTCGGTCATGCCCTCGGGCTGCAGATAGAGCACGCGGACCCAGACGTTGTGCGGGCGCACGGCCTCGGCGACGGCATGCAGCAGCTGCGCCAGATTGCGCGGCGAGCCCTCGGCGACGTCCTCATCCGCAAAGTCGGTGCCCCAGATGCCCGTGTCCTGGCCAATCAGCACGATCTCGCGCACACCGCCGGCAACCAGGTCGCGTACCTCGGAGATAATGCTCTCGGCATTGCGCGAATGATAGCGACCGCGAATATAGGGGATCATGCAGAAGCTGCAGAAGCGGTTGCAGCCATCGGAAATCTTGACGTAAGCAACGGCGCCCTCGACGGTGCGCTTGACCTGCGGAATATAGGCGGCAATCTCGCGCTCGACGCCCAGCACGCCATCGATGACCGCCACGATGCCGTCCTCCTCGTCGGCCTTCACAAAGGCAGCGACCTCGGGCAGCTCGTCAGGCAGGTCGTCGCCATAGCGCGACGGCACACAGCCGCACATGACGATGGGACAAGAACGAACGCCGTCCTGAACCTCGTTGGCGAGCTCGAGCGTGGTCTCGATGCTCTCGGACGTTGCGGAGGCGAGGAACGAGCATGTATTGACGATGGCGATATCGGCATCCTGTGGGTCGAATGCCTCCTCGTAGCCCGCGGCGGTCAAAAGAGAACGCATGCGGTCGGTGTCAACCTCGTTCTTAGCGCACCCGAGGGTGATGTAGAGCACGGAGCCCAACGGTGTATCCATGTTGGAGAGCAGTCCTTTCGAATGATATTAGCGGTAGTTGGTGAACTGCAGCGGCTGGCCGTAGTCCTGGTCGCGCAGGAACTGGATCACGGTCTGCAACGCGTCCTTCGAAGCAGAGGAAACACGCAGCTTCTCTGCCTCGATGGTCACCTTGACCTTGAGCTTTTGGTCCTTGATGTCCTTGTTGATCTTCTTGGCGGTCGCCTGGTCGATACCCTCGACGATATGGCCGAGCACGCGCACGGTGCCGCCCGATGCCGCCTGCGGAGCATCCCACGAGACAGCCTTGAGGTCGATGCCGCGCTTGATGAGCTTGGAGCTCAGCACGTCGATAATCTGCTTGGAGACAAAGTCGGCCGGGGCGTTGATCGTAAAGAGCTTGTCGCCCTTCGAAAGCTCGATCGTGGCGCCGGAATCCTTCAGGTCATAGCGCTGGGAAATCTCGCGCGTGGTTTGCTGGAAGGCATTGTCGACCTCTTGCATGTTGACCTCGGACACGACGTCGAAGCTGGAATCTTTAGCCATGATGTTTCCTTTCGCGTACGAGCGGCTTAGTAGCTATCGTACGAATAGTCGGTAGAATCGGTGGGCGTCTGGCCGTCAGTTGCGGTATCGGCGCCATCCGTGGACTGGGCATCGGTGCCGTCGGTGGTGTCGGCACCATCAGAACTTTCACCATTCTCGGAACCAGTCGTCTCCTTCTTGGGAACGGTGATCGTCACACGCGCCACGCCCGAGGTCTTGGTATCGTAACGGACCTTTTCGCCGTTCTTGGTAACGGTGACATCGGAAGGCTTGGACGTGGTGATCTCGATCGAGGACTCAGGCGTGTACTCCTGCTCAAAGGGGCCAGTCGCCTGGGCGCCATAAACCGACTTGCCATCGACCTTGACCTCAATCCAGGCGGTCTTTCCCTTGGCAACGGAGACCTTGACCTTCGTTACCTCGTTTTCTTCCTTTTTAGCCGTCGTCTTGGTGGCGTCCGAATCGGTCGACTCATCCGTCGCCTCATCGGTGTCTTCGTCCTCGTCGACCGTTTCGGTCTTCTTAGAAGACTTCTTGGGCGTCGTCTTGGTAGCAGTGGGCGTCTCGGGCGTGGTCTCGGGCGTCGAAGATGCGCAGCCGCGCAGAAGTACCACGATGAGCACGATCAGCAGCAACGCCACGGCACCGATGCCGGCGTAGACGATACGCGGATCGAGACCGTTGTTTTGAGGAGTACGGGAACCGCCGCGTCCACGACTGGAACTGCTGCGGCCGCCTCCCTGAGGCATACGACCACGATTGCTGTCGGAACGGCCGCGATAGCCACCCTGGCCCTGAAGGCTGCGCTGACCAGAGCGGGGCGCAAGTTCACCGCGGCCTTGATAGCCACGCTGGCCCGCACGCGGAGCCGAAGAGCGCTGGCCATACGGCTGTGATTGAGAGCGAAGACGCGGCGTCACCTGCGTGGCATCGGCGTCCGCATAGCCGCCGAGAGCACGACCGGCAGAGACACCACGGTAGCCACGATCGGAATAGCCGCCATCTCCGTAGCCGACACGGGGATCGCGCACCACACCGCGGGCAGCGGGAAGCGCACGATCGTCGGGCATAGGCGTGCTGCGGAAACGATCGCGCTGAGAACGGATTTCCTCACTGGACCCCGTTTCGGTAATATAGCCAGCCTGCTGTGGACGCTGACCATAACGCGTTGAGCGACCACCCTGAACCATCAGGAAGCGCCCGTTATCGACAGAGGAACGCGAATTGACGTAGCCGGCGGCGTCCTGAAAACGACCGCCCTGCTGCGACGTCTCGCGTTCGTATGCCATCAGGTCGTCAAAGTAGGCATTGACGACCTCGCGCGGATTGAGGCCCAAAAAACGAGCATAGCTCGAAATCATGCCCTGCGCATAGCCGCGCGGCGGCATCGAAGCAAAGTTACCGGTCTCGAAAAACTCGATGATCTGCGGCCTGATTTTGATGGTGTTGGCGACCTGCTGAATGGAAAGGCCCATTCGGCGACGCTGCTCGAGCAGCATGTCACCAAAGCGTGCAGCCATCAGAATCCTCCAAACTCACGATCTTCACGTGCCATCTCGGCGTCGACAGATTCCAGCGCGGCAAGCCCCTCCTCGTCCAAAAGGACCTCGCGCGGCTTGGAACCGTCGGGCGGGCCGACGACACCCTTTTCTTCCAGCATGTCCATAATACGCCCGGCACGCGCATAGCCAACCTTCAGACGACGTTGCAGGCCAGATGTGGAGCCAAGCTGCGATTCCACCACAATATGGGCGGCTTCCCAAATGAGTGGATCATCGTCTTGCGGCTCGGCTACTCCGGTGCGGACAATGCCTCCGCCACCCGCCATGGACATGGAAGCGAGCGCCACGGCAGACAGGATCTCCTCGTGGTAGTCTGGCTCACTCTGCGACTTGACGAACTCGACAATCTCGTTGATTTCGTCGTCCGAGACAAAGCAGCCCTGGATACGGCGGGGCTTGCCCCAGTCGACCTTGGAGAACAACATGTCGCCCAAACCGGTGAGCTTCTCGGCGCCCATCTGGTCGATGATGACGCGCGAGTCGATGCCCGTGGCGACGTTAAAGGCGATGCGGTTGGTGATGTTGGCCTTGATGAGGCCCGTCACCACGTTGGAGCTGGGGCGCTGCGTGGCAACGATAAGATGAATACCGGCGGCACGGCCCAGCTGGGCGATACGCACGATCGAGGCCTCGACATCCTTACCGGCGACCATCATCAGGTCAGAGAGCTCGTCAATGATAATGACAAGGTAGGGCATCTTTTGCGGCGGATTGTCGTAATGCTCAAACTCGCCAGCAGCCTGCTTTTCGTTGTAGGTCGAGATCTTACGCACGTTGAGACGCTCGAAGACCTTCAGGCGACGCTCCATCTCGGACACAGCCCATTGCAGAGCGCTCGCGGCCTGCTTGGGCTCGGTCACCACGGGCACATAGAGATGCGGCAGACCGTTATAGCCCGCAAGCTCGACACGCTTGGGGTCGACCATGATCAGGCGAACGTCCTCGGGAAGGGCGCGCATGAGCAAGGTCGTGATGATGGAATTGATCATCACCGACTTACCAGAACCGGTCGTACCGGCAATCAACAGGTGAGGCATCTTGGCGAGGTCGGCGACAACCGGCGTGCCCTCGGCATCGCGACCGATGGCCAGCTCGAGCGGACCGCCCTTCACATAGGGCAGCACGTCGCCCAGATTGACGTTCTGGCGCTTGCGGTTGGGAATCTCGATGCCCACGAGCGAGGTGCCGGGGATCGGGGCAAAGATACGCACCGACTGGGCAGCGAGCGAAAGCGCGATATCGTCCTCGAGGCTCGAGATTTTGCTCACACGCTCGCCCTCACCGGGCTGCAGCTTAAAGGTCGTCACCGTGGGGCCGGCGATCCAGCCGACCACGCGGGCACTGCGGCCAAACTCAAGCAAGGTGGATTGCAGTGACTCAGCGGTCTGCTCCAGCTCCTTGTCCGAAGACGCAGCGGAAGCCGACTGCGGGTTGGCATGCAGGATTTCGAGCGGCGGAAGCTTGAGGCCGTCCTCTTCTTCGCCCTCGTTATCTGCGGCGCCGTCGTCCACTCCCCCATCACGAGCCGCAGCCGATTCGATAGCACTCGTGGCAGGCGCATCGGCAACCTTGGGATGCTTCAGGAAGTCGGGAATCTGAGGTGCGGCCGAGACGGGATTCACGGCAAACGGAGGCTCGGATTCGTCGATCTTGTCCGGATCGTCCTCCATCGAGAGCTGGCCGGTCACCTGACCGCGCTTTGCATGGCGACGCGGCAGCAAAGTTGTCTTTGCGGTCTCAATCGGAGCCTCGTCGTCCTCGTCATCGCCCTCGGTGAGCTCAATCTCGCTATCGGACCAAGACGGGTCGGGCTCGCTTGTGTTGAGCTTGGGCGCAGCCTTGCCCTTCTTGGCATGGCGGCGCGGCAGCAGCGTGGTCTTGGCGCGCTCGGCTTCAACCGACTCGGATACGTCGACAAATGGGTCATCGTCCTCGTCGTCATCGTCCAAAACCGGGTCCACATCGTTGCCCATGACCGTGGTCACGGCAGCATCGGAGCCCTTTTGACGAAGAATGCTCAGGTGCGGACGGGCAACGCCGGGCACCGACAGGGCTTCGTCGTCACCCCACGGGCTGGCGTTGACATCGGCACGACGGCGTTCGGCAAAATCTGCCGCACGATCGCGGGCAGAGCGCAGCACACCGCCCACCGAAAAGCCAATGATGACAAAACCAACGACGGCCAGACCCAACAGGACCACCATCGCGACAGGCTTACCCAGGGCATTCTGCAGCGCACTCGCAATAAACGCACCAATGTAGCCACCCGACACGGAAAGGTTCTGCGGCGTAAACATAAGGTCGCACGAATCGCTCGTGCCCGGCACCATCAGCGAAAGAATGGAGACGACGGCGATAAAGACCACGGCACCGCCCGCAACAGAGCGCACGTTGAGCGGCGAGTCCTCACCCAAAAAGAGCGTGGCGGCAAACAGCAAGATGACGATCGGCAGCACGTAGGCGCCCAGGCCAAAGCCCAGGTGATAGAACCCGGCAACAGCAGCCGTCACGGGCGCTGTTGCCGGTGAGATCACGGCAATGAAGGAAGCGATCGCCAAAACGGCAATGACCACGCCGGCGATATCGCGATTGGCCGAAGGCTCGACCAAGGGCTCAAAATCGTCGAAGTCTGCCTCATGGCCCTTATTGGCACGCAGATGGGAACCGGCACCCTTAGCAGATGCCGGTTGGTTATTGACCTTATTGCCTTTGGCGTTTTGTGCAGATCCGCGCGCCAAACTAAACCTCCATGACGACCGGGATGATCATCGGACGGGTGCGCGTACGGCTCCAGATAAAGTTAGAGAGCGAATCGCGCACGGCCTTGCGAATGGCATCGGAACCGCTGCTGGTAAAGCTAAACTTACCCTTCTCGATCGTCTTCATAATGGACGCGGAGGCATCCTCGGAGAACTGGTCGTCGATGGCAAACGAGACGCCGCGGCCCGAGAACTCGATGGCCTCGATCTTCTTGTGTTTGAGGGAGACGATGGCAACGGCCGTGACCATACCGTCGTTGGCGAGCTTCTGGCGATCGCGCAGGACGATGGGGTCGGTATCGCCGATACGCAGGCCGTCGACGTAAACGACACCGGACTCGACGGGCGTACCGCGCTTGACGATACCACCGCGCATCTCGAGCGTGTCGCCGTTATCGAGGATAAAGATATGATCGTCCTTGATGCCCATCTTGCGGGCCAGCTGGGCATGGGCGCGCAGATGCACGGCCTCACCGTGAACCGGCATAAAGTACGTGGGCTTGGCCATGGCCATCAGGAGCTTGAGCTCCTCCTGGCTACCGTGACCCGAGACGTGGACGAGAGCGCGGTTCTTATCCCACACGTCGCAGCCGAGCTTGGCCAGGCTGTTGACGACCTGCTGGACGGCCTTCTCGTTGCCAGGAACGGGAGTTGCCGAAAGGATAACGGTATCGCCCTCGTGGATGGAGAGCGTCTTGTGCTCGCCATTGGCCATGCGGGACAGGGCCGACAGCGGCTCGCCCTGCGAACCAGTGCACATGACGACGATCTTGTCGTCAGGCAGGTTATCAATATCGAAGGCATCGATGATATCGGCATCATCGATGTTGAGATAACCGAGCTCGCGCGCCACGCGGGTGTTCGTGAGCATGGAGCGACCGGTCACAACGACCTTACGGCCGCACTTGCGGGCGGCATCGCAGATCTGCTGCAAACGATGGATGTGGCTCGAGAACGATGCGACGAACACGCGACCCGGGGCGTTCTTGATGGCGTGCAGCAGGTTGGGACCAACCTCGGCCTCGGACTTGGTAAAGCCGGGAACCGTGGCATTAGTGGAGTCGGAAAGCAGCAGGTCGATGCCCTGCTTGGCAAAGCGGCTGATAGCGGCATAGTCGGGCGTGACGCCATCGATGGGCGTCTGGTCGAGCTTAAAGTCGCCGGTGTGCATAACGGTGCCCTGATTGGTGCGGATGAACACGCCCAGAGCGCCGGGGATGGAGTGCGTCATCGAAAAGAAGTCGAGCGAGATGCCGCCGAGGTTGACATGACTGCCGCCCTTGACCTCGCGGAACTTGGGTGCGCGGATGCGGAACTCAGAAAGCTTGCCCTCGATAAAACCGAGCGTCAGCTTGCTCGAGAAGATGGGCACCTTGTTGTTGAGGTCCTGCAGCAGGTACGGAAGCGAACCGGTGTGGTCCTCGTGGCCGTGAGTAACGATGATACCGCGGAGCTTCTCCTCGTTCTCCAGAACATAGGTGTAGTCGGGAAGCACCAGGTCGATACCGGGCTGGGAGTCATCCGGGAACATAAGACCGGCGTCGACGAGCACCATGTCGTCGCCGCACTCGAAGACCGTCATGTTCTTGCCGATGCCGTCAAGGCCGCCGAGCGGAATGATCTTCAAAGGAGATGATTTTTTAGCTGCCATAGGTAAGTGTGGTTTCCTTTCTTCGAAACGGGTCTGGAACAACCGACGGGGCGCTTCTGGCAAACCGACCGCCGGGAACGTACAATATGCATCGCAGAGTCGATGCAATAACCACAGTATGATACCCATTTGCACAACAACAGACCACCCATGCATCAAAGCCCCATCTGAACTGGTCTATCCCGCCGGTTTCCCGTGGGGCGGGCGCTGATGAAGTTTCCTGCTCTACAGTCCTGCTCACGACGGAGGCCACATTAAGTGGCCTCCTGTTCGTGCGGAACTCGCGATAAACTTCATCAGCGCCCGCCCCACGGGAAACCTGCCAAAAAGGGACAGGTTTGTTTTGGTCGGTTTTATCTGGGAAGATGCTGCTGCGGCTATCTACAGATCTGAAATCTGACTACTGAATAGACTGTCTAGCTAAATAGCGAGCGGCACTAACCAGCCCTTTTGCTTGCGACCGGGAGGGGCGCATATGAAGTTTATCGCGAGTTCCGCACGCAAAGGAAAGCACTTAATGTGCTTTCCGTCTTGCGCAGGACTGTAGAGCAGGAAACTTCATATGCGGCCCTCCCGGGCGCAAACAAAAGGGCGACCCCTTAGGAGTCGCCCTTGCATGAGCTGCTTATGTACGGCTGTTACTCGGCGTCGTGGTGACGGCGGGGCTTGCGGCCTCCGTTGTCGCCGGGACGGCGCGGACGGTCGCTGCGCTCGGAGCGCTCGCGACGCGGACGCTCACGGCGCTGGAAGTGCTCGCCGTCGCCCTCGGAGGAACCCTCGGCGCGAGCCGGAGCCTCAGGCTTGTCAAGACGATCGAGCGAGATCTTGCCGCGATCGTCGACCTCGATGACGACGACCTTGACCTCGTCGCCGACGTTGAGGACGTCCTCGACCTTCTCCACGCGGCCCTTGGCGACGCGGGAGATGTGCAGCAGGCCGTCCTTACCAGGCAGCAGGTTGACGAAGGCGCCGAAGGGCTGGATGGAGACCACACGACCGGTGTACTCCTCGCCCGGCTCGGGAACCTTGATGATGAGCTTGATGCGCTCGACAGCCTGGTCGACGGACTCGCCGGTGCCGCCGACAAAGACGGTGCCGTCCTCCTGGATGTCGACCGAAGCGCCGGTCTCGTCCTGGATGCCGCGGATGACCTTGCCGCCGGAACCGATGACGTCGCGGATCTTATCGGTCGGAACCTGGATGGAGACGATGCGAGGAGCGGTGCTGCGCGTGGTATGACGCGGCTCGGGGATCACATCGAGCATCTTCTGCAGGATGAAGGCGCGACCCTCCTTGGCCTGCTGCAGGGCGCGGGCCAAGATGTCGAAGGTGAGGCCGGTGGCCTTGTTGTCCATCTGCAGGGCGGTGATGCCCTCGGTGGTGCCAGTGACCTTAAAGTCCATGTCGCCCAGGAAGTCCTCGAGACCCTGGATGTCGGACAGGACCACGGTCTTGCCCTCCTCCTGGATCAGCCCCATGGCGATACCGGAAACCGGGCGCTTAATGGGCACGCCGCCGTCCATAAGGGCAAGCGTGGAGCCGCAGGTCGAAGCCATCGAAGAGGAGCCGTTGGACTCCATGACCTCGGAGACGACGCGGATGGCGTAGGGGAACTCGTTCTCGTCGGGAAGCACCGGAAGCAGAGCGCGCTCGGCCAGATTGCCATGACCGATCTCGCGGCGCTTGGGGCTGCCCATGCGGCCGGTCTCGCCGGTGCAGAAAGGCGGGAAGTTGTAGTGGTGCATGTAGCGCTTGCCCTCGGTGGGCTCGATGGTATCCAGACGCTGGCCCTCGTTAAGCATGCCGAGCGACAGGACGGAGAGCACCTGAGTCTGACCACGCTGGAACAGGCCGGAGCCGTGAACGAGCGGCAGGTAGTTGTCCTTCACCATGATGGGACGAATCTCATCGGCGGCACGGCCGTCGACGCGCTCGCCGGTCTCGACGACCATGGTACGCATAGCCTTCTTCTCGAGCTTCTTGAGCGCCACGGGGATCTCGCGCTCCCAAGCGGCCTGCTCCTCCTCGGTGAACTCGGCACGGATGGACTCCTTCAGAGCCTCGACCTTACCGATACGGGAGAGCTTGTCGGCGTCGCGAAGGGCGGCTGCCATCTCGTCGTAGTGGGCGAAGATGCGCTCCTGGACCTCCTCGACGGGCTGGTCGAGCGGGTACTCCTTCTTGACGATGGCGCCGTTGACCTGCTCCCACTCGGCGACAAACTCGTCCTGAGCCTGGCAGAAGGCAGCAAGGGCCTCCTGGCCAAACTTCATGGCGGCGAGCATGTCGTCCTCGGAGATCTCCTCGGCGCCGGCCTCGACCATCGAGATGAAGTCGGCGGAGCCACCCAGCTCCAGATCCAGATCGGAGTTCTCGCGCTCCTCATAGGTGGGGTTGACGATAAACTCGCCGGTCTCCACGTTTCGGCCGATGCGCACGCAGGCAAGCGGGCCCTCGAAGGGCACGCCGCCGAGCGTCATTGCCAGGGAAGCACCCATGACGTTGATGACGTCAAACGGGTTGACCTGGTCGGCGACGAGCGAGGTGGCGACAATGTGCACCTCGTTGCGGAAGCCGTCCGGGAAGCTCGGGCGAATCGGACGGTCAATCATGCGCGCGGTGAGCGTGGCCTTCTCGCTGGGACGGCCCTCACGCTTGAGGTAACCACCCGGGATGCGGCCGGCTGCGTACATCTTCTCGTTGAAGTCGACGGTCAGCGGGAAGAAGTCGTAGTTCTTGCGCTCCTTGGAGACAACCACGGTGTCGAGCATCGTGGTGTCGCCCTGCTTGACCAGGCAGGCGCCGGTGGCCTGCTTGGCAAGCTCGCCGGACTCAAAGGTGTAGGTCTTGCCGTACAGCTCAAAGGTCTTGGATACGAGTGTCATTGTTCTCCTTTACCCCACAGGCCCCTTGCCTGTGGGCTTCTCATGTGACGCGGGCCCCCTGCCCCCGCCACGCTTCAGAGCGTGATTGTTCGCGCCCTTACACAAAAAGAGCGCCCCGCTGCGCAGGACGCTCTTAGCATGTACAAATCCTTACTGGATGTTGTCGCGGATGCCCAGAGCCTTGATGAGCTCACGGTACTCGACGATGTCGTTCTTCTTGATGTAGGAGAGAAGACGACGACGACGGCCGACGAGCATGAGCAGGCCACGACGGGTGTGGAAGTCCTTCTGGTGGGACTTCATGTGCTCGGTCAGCTCCTTGATGCGCTCGGACAGGATGGCGACCTGAACCTTGGGGTTGCCGGTGTCGACCGGGGTGTTACCGAACTGGGCAGTCAGCTCAGCCTTGCGCTCTTTGGAAACAGTCATTGTTTCACCTTTCGTTTCTTGTCGCCCGCGGGCGACACTATTCGCCTCGGACTGGGAAGCCGTCGGTGGAGCGAGCATCCAAGGTCGAGGTACCAACAGGTCGGTATGTTACCACAAGCAGACCGCCCATGCGCATCATCACCGACCCAACATGAATTCCATCGCACGGAGGCGCTGGTCGGTGTGCGTCGCAGCCCACACATGCGAAAGCCCGAGCAAGAACGCCGCCGTATGCGGGTCGATTCGCTCGACCATGAGTGCATCGAAGGTCATGGACATGAGGGCGCGCAGCCACTCGACCTCACCGGTCGAAACCAGCTCGGCACCCGGAACGCTCGACGCGCACGAACCGCACATGAGCCCGCCCGCCTGGGGCGAAAAGTACGACAGCATGGGGTCTCCGCACAGCACGCAGGCCGAAAAATCGGGTCGATAGCCCACGTGCGACAGAAGTTTAAAGACAAAGGCCGCCACGAGCAGGTCCATATGTGCCGAGTCGAGCCCACAGCCGACAAGCGTGAGCGCCCGCTGCGTGATGGCAAAGGTAAACGGGTCCTCGGCATCCTCGAATGAGCACACGCGCGCGACCTCGGCAATCGCGCTTGCGGCGCAGGTCGTCTCGTAATCGGGCGCGGCGCCAACCGGCGCTTCCAAAAGCTCGGCCTGAGAAACAACGTCGAGCGAGCGTCCATGTGCGAGCAGCATATCGACGGTACAGAATAATTCGCAGCGCGCCGCCAAGCGCCCACCGGGTTTGCGGGCCCCCTTTGCCACGGCACGAACCTGACGACCCCGCTCGTCAAGCATCGTCAGAATCAGATCGGTCTCTTTGAGCTTGGTCTTGTCGAGCACGAGCACCTTCGTGCGATATGTCCGGGAGCCTGCCATGCGCGCTGCGCGTCCTTAGTCCTCGGCGTTGTAGCCAAAGCGGCGAATCTGGGCCTCGTCGTCACGCCAGCCGGCCTTGACCTTCACGTCCAGCTCCAAAAAGACCTGCGTGCCAAAAATGCGCTCAAGATCGCGACGGGCGTCGATACCGATATGCTTGATCATCTCGCCGCCCTTGCCGATGATGATGCCCTTTTGGCCCTCGCGCTCGACGTAAATAGTGGCGTGCACGCGCAGCACCTTCTTGGTCTGCTCGAGCGCGTCGCAGATTACGCCAACGGAGTGAGGGATCTCATCACGGGTGCGGCGCAAGACCTTCTCGCGCACAAACTCGGCAACGAGCGTCTCGTCAGAAGCGTCGGTACCCATGTCCTCGGGGAACCAACGCGGGCCCTCGGGCAAAAAGTGCGCAACGGTCTCGATAAAGGCATCGACGTTGAAGTTCTTGACCGACGACGTCACGATCTCGTCGTCAAAGTCCATAAGCTCGTGGGCTGCCTTAAGCTGCTCCATGACCTGTGCGGGGTCGGCCTCATCGGCCTTGGTGAGCACCAGGACCTTCTTGGAACGGGCATTCTTGACACGCTCGGCAACCCAGGCGTCTCCCCTGCCGATCGGTTTGGTGGCATCAATCAAAAACGCGACAACATCGACATCGTTCAGCTCGAACAGCGCGCTCTTGTTCAGCTCGGACCCTAGACCGTCCTTGGGCTTGTGGATACCCGGGGTATCGACAAAGACCAGCTGGTAGCCGGGGCGGTTGACGACGGCGCGCATGCGGCGGCGGGTCGTCTGGGCCACCGGCGAGGTGATGGCGACCTTTTTGCCATAGCAGGCGTTGAGCAGCGTTGACTTACCGGCGTTGGGGCGGCCGACCAAGGCCACGAAGCCACTGCGGAAACCGGGCTCAACGTCGCCAAAGCCCGCGAGGCTGTCGTCCTCATCGCACAGGGCGTCGAGCTCCTCGTCGCTCATGCCCTCAAACGGGTCGAACTCCTCGACTTCCTCATAGGCCTCGGTCGCCTTAGCATCCGGGGACTCGTTGTCCAAAATCTCATCGGTAGACTGCATATTGTCGGACATGGGAATCCCTTTCTAAATAAAGCCGAGCGCGTGGGCAAATACCAGCACGCCCACAATCGCGGCGGTGATGGAAAGAACGTATACAGAGGCGGCGGCGATGTCCTTGGCGCGTTTTGCCAGCGGATGGAGCTCCTGGGTCGCCAGATCGACAATGGCCTCCATGGCGGTATTGCACAGCTCGCCGTGAATCACCAGGCCGCAGCAGATGATAATCGTGGCCCACTCGGCAATGTCGAGCCCCACGATGCAGCCGGCAATGACGGTGCACACGCCCGCCACGAGCATGACCTTAATGTTGCGCTCGGTCTTGACGGCGGTGACGAAGCCCTCCATGGCGTAGGAGAACGACTTTAAAAAGGACGGATGGTCCTTGTTCGATCCGGGAATCATAAACGGCTCCTAGTCGTGGGCATGATTGGTGATGGGGCCGACGTGAACCAGTTTGGGATCCTCGCCGCGCTCGAGCGCCAGATCGCGCAGGATAGCGTCCTCGCGGGCCTCCATAACCTCGGCCTCGTCGTCCTCGATGTGGTCATAGCCCAGCAGGTGCAGCATGCCGTGAACGAGCATCAGACGGCACTCGTCAGCGGGGCTATTGCCAAAACCGGGGGCCTGACGGGCAATAACCTGCGGGGCCAAGATGATATCGCCGAGCTCGAGCGTCTCATCGGCGGGAATGTCATCGTCAAAGGCCGAATCGCACTCAAACGAGAGCACATCGGTGGTGCGGTCGATACCGCGCCACTCGTGGTTGAGCTCGTGCATCTCGTCCTCGTCGACATACGAAAGGGAAATCTCGACTTCACGCTCAACGCCCTCGGCGGCAAGCACGACCTCGCAGATGTGCTCCACCTCCTGAGCATCGAGCAGCGTATCGAGCTCGGCATCGTTGCTGATCAATACACTCAACGGGACTCCTTTCGGTCGCGTGAGCGTTGCTCACGCACGTCATCATAAGCATCATATGCCTCAACGATACAACCCACTAGGGCATGACGCACCACGTCGGCGCGCTCCAGGTGTGCAAACGCCACATCGTCGACACGGCCCAAAATCTTCTCGACATCCGCCAAGCCACCACGACGACCCACCAGGTCGCGCTGGCTGAGGTCGCCGGTAATCACGAACTTGGAGTTGAATCCAAGGCGTGTCAGGAACATCTTCATCTGCTCGGGCGTGGTATTTTGCGCCTCGTCGAGCACCACGAAAGCATCGCTCAGCGTACGACCGCGCATGTAGGCGAGCGGGGCGATCTCGATCACGCCGCGCTCCATAAGCTCATCGGTGCGCTCACGATCCATCATGTCAAAAAGGGCATCGTAGAGCGGGCGCATGTACGGATCGATCTTTTCCTCGAGGGTGCCGGGCAAAAAGCCCAGGTTCTCCCCTGCTTCGACAACCGGACGCGTCAAGATCAAACGGCCCACCTCATGGCGCTTGAGCGCGGCAACGGCGAGCGCCATGGCCAGATAGGTCTTACCGGTACCGGCAGGACCCAAGCCAAAGGTGATGGTATGCGAACGAATGGCATCCACATAGCGCTTTTGCCCAAGCGTCTTGGGACGAATGACGCGACCGCGATACGAAAGCAGCACGTCATCGCGAAGCGATGTGGCCTCATGCTCGCCGTCGCGCAAGACGGCCAGGCAACGCGAGACATCGTCGGCAGACAGGGTACGACCGGCCGCCGCCTCGCGAAAAGCATGTTCGAAAAAGCGAGCCACGAGCTCGACCTCGTCCGGGTCGCCGCTCACGGAGATCCTATCGCCACGGGCGACCACGTGAGCGCGAACCAAGCTCTCGAGCGCACGAAGGACGCCGTCGCCGGCGCCCAAAACACGCGAGGGATCAACTCCCTCGGGAACGGTAAGTCTAATCTTCGAGGCTTCCATGGACCTCCCTGCGCGCATGGACCAAGCCGGAATCATCGACTCCGATGATAGCAACATCGAGCAGGCACGGGGCTGTAAGTCCACAGGTATCGTCAAGACGGGCATGATGGAACGAACCGAGCGTCAGGTTGTCACCATACTCGAGCACGGCGCGCTCAACGGTGCCCACGCGACGACGAGCGTCGGCGATAGCGAGCTCCTGCGCCGCGTCTCGCATACGGCGGCTGCGCTCGGCCATAACCTCGGGCGGCACCTGGTCGGGCATGTCGGCAGCAAGGGTACCGGGACGCTTACTGTAGCGGAACACGTGCATACGCGAGAACCCCACGCGGCGGCACAGCGCCAGCGACTCCTCGAACTCCTCGTCCGTCTCACCAGGAAAACCGACGATGACGTCGCACGAAAGAGACGCCTGCGGCAGGATGGCGCGAATCATGCGCACCGTGTCCTCAAAGGCCTCGGCACTATAGGGACGACCCATGCGATGCAGCGTCGCCGTACAGCCGGACTGTACGGGCAGGTGCAAAAACGGGGCAATACGCTGCGGATAGCGCGCCATAACCTTAAGCAGGCGCTCAGAGATATCCATGGGTTCGACCGAGGAAATGCGCACATGCGCAATAGTCGTGCGCTCCATGATGGCCTCGAGCAGCTCATCGATTTCGACATGCTCGTCGGTCGCGCTCTTGCCATCGTAGGCACCCAGGTTCACACCGGTCAGCACCACCTCGGGCACGCCGGCCTCCTGGGCCTCGCGAACTTGCTCAAGCACGGACTCGACGGGCACGGAACGCTCGGGACCGCGGGCCTTCCACACGATGCAATAGGTGCAACGGTGGTTGCAGCCATCCTGGATCTTCACGCCCAGCCGCGAACGACCGAGCGCATCGACCACGTCACCATCGCTGCAGGCGGGAACGCTATCGGACTCAACGCCCAGCACATCGCAGACACGTTCGGCGACATCGATCTTAGACGGCTCGGCAATCACGCGATCCGAAAGCTCCAACAGCTCCTCGGGATGCAAATTGACCACGCATCCGGTCACGACTACATAGGGCTCATTTGGATGGGCCAGCGCATGACGGACGGCCTTACGGGTCTTGGCCTCGGCCTCGCCCGTAACGGCACAGGTGTTAATGACGATCAGGTCGGCATCCTGGGGCTCCACCATAGCAAAACCCAGGCGCATAAGATCGGCAGTGATACGGTCAGACTCAACCCGGTTGACACGGCAGCCGAGGTTGACGACGGAAATATGGGGTGCGAGCACGCGGGCTCCTTAATCGAGGATATCGTCGAGGGCACTCTTGATACGGTCGGTCACCGACTTCTTACCGGAAGCGACGTCATCGCCCATCTCATCGGCAAAAGCACGGAGCAGCTCGCGCTGCTTATTGGAAAGATTGGTGGGAACGACCACGCGCAGTTGCACGATCAAGCGGCCACGCGAACCGCCACCGCCAATGCGCGGCATGCCGTAATTATTGACGCTCACGGTGTCGCCGTACTGGGCGCCGGCGGGGACGCACACCTTAACGACCTCGTCGGGCATAATGCCCTCGACATCGATCTCGCAGCCGAGCGCAGCCTGCGCAATCGAGATATCGCTCACCAGGTACAGGTCGTCACCGTTGCGCTTAAAGCGCTCATGGTCGGCAACGCGCACGTTGACAATCAAGTCGCCCGAAGGCTCGCCGCGAAGACCGGCCTCGCCAAAGCCGCTCACACGCAGCTGTCGACCGGTCGAAACGCCGGCGGGAATATCGATGTCAATCTTTTCATGCGAAGGCGTGCGGCCCTGACCATCGCAGGTCTCGCAGGGATGGTCGATAACCGTGCCCTCGCCATGGCAGTCGGGGCAAGGCGAGGAAGACTGAACCTGGCCCAAAAACGATCGCTGAACCGTCGTGACATAGCCCGTGCCGTGGCAGCGGCCGCACTGCTTTTCCTGTGCGCCCTCTGCCCTACCGGTGCCATTGCAGTCCTCGCAAGGAGCAAAGCGGTCATAGCTGATTGTCTTTTTGCAGCCGAGCGCCGCCTCCTCGAGCGTCACCGAAAGCGAGATGGCCATGTCACGACCGCGACGACGCTCGCGACGGCTGCGGGCGCCACCGCCGGCACCGCCGCCAAAAAACGACGAGAACAAGTCGTCCATGCCCATACCACCAAAGATATCGTTGATATCGACGTAGCCCGAACCACCAGGGCCGTCGGCAGTGCCGTAACGGTCGTAGTTAGCACGCTTCTGCTCATCGGAAAGAACGGAATAGGCCTCGTTGAGCTCCTTGAACTTGGCCTCGGCCTCGGGGTCGTCCGAAACGTCCGGGTGTACGGTACGGGCCTTCTTTAGAAACGCGCGCTTAATCGTCCGCGCGTCGGCATCCTTGTCGACGCCAAGTACCTCGTAGTAATCCCTATTTTCCGACACGACCGAATCCTTCCGACTTTCATTATTGTCACAGTGCGTCCTATACCCAAGCTGGGCCAACCGCAAACAGAGGGTTTGATGTTATTGCATTCCGTAAGGCGAAAGCATGGCCCGTTGCGAGCAGCTCGCGAACCAAACCGACACGAGCGCGAACATGAAGCCATTGGCAAAACCGTTGGCAAACTGCATCGCACCGCGCTTCCACCACAGCAGGCTGCGATGAAGCACGCCGTCCGAAAGCACCATGAACAGGCCCATGGTAAACGGAATAAAGCACATCACAGCAAAGGCCGAGAACACGCCCGAGATGGCAGAGAGTACCAAAAACGGCGCCACGATGCCCATCAGGTAAAAACCGGTACGAGCTTTGCCTTCCAAGCGCTCGGACTCGACATGGGCACGGCCGACTAGATCACCGCCAGCGGCACCGTTAGTGCCGGCGTGACCCATGCCGCTAATGCGGACCTCGTCGCCATCGTGCGTGCCGGCAGGAAACTCAATCGTCTGCTCGGAGGTTACGCGAGTACGACCGCTGCCACCGCAATCGGGGCAGGGGTCGGCCACGACCTTACCGGAACCGCCGCACTCGGGGCAGACCGACTGGAACGTGCCCGCACCAAACAGGAAGGACAAGTCGACGTCGATGTGCCCGCGGCCACCGCAGCTCGGGCAGGTATGGGCATGCTCGGAGGAGACAGAACCCGAGCCGCCGCAGTGACCACAGGTATCGAAGCGCGTATAGCGGACGGTCTTGCGGGCACCGTCCTTGGCCTCCTTGGCGTCCAGTTTGATATCGACGACCACGTTGGCGCCGTTCTCGGGATTGTAGGCAGCCTGGCCGCGACGCTGCTGGCCCCAGGCACCGCCAAAAGGAAAGCCGCCCTCAAAGGGATTGCCATAGCCCGTGTTGCCGGCATAGCCGCCACCATAGGGCGAAGCCGTAGGGGCACCGGCAAAGGGATTGCCAGAACGCATGGCATCGTAGCGCGCACGTTTTTGCTCATCCGAAAGCACGGCGTAGGCCTCGGAAACCTCTTTAAACTTTTCCTCGGCATCCGGCTCTTTGTTGACGTCCGGATGGAGCTTACGGGCCTTTTGCTGGAAGGCCTTTTGAATATCACGCGAGGTGGCGTCCTTGGAGACACCTAGAATCTCGTAGTAATCTTTTTCGTTCATCGTCGCCATGCGCGGCAACCTCCTGCTCACAGCAGCGTATATATTCCGGTAATTCTACCCGAGCGGCCTAAGCTAGATCCCAAAACAGCTCGAACAGAACATTTCCATCGAGCCAGCCCAGGTGTGTCGGTGCTAAACGAGCTCGAACATGGCCCGCGACGACATCTGCCGAAGTAAAGGGTCCCTCATGGACCCCGAGCGTCTCGGGCACCCAAGTGGCAAGACCCAATTCGAGCGCGCGATCACAAGCGGCTGTCAGCTCATCGGCCGGGATGACACGAGCCGCGCGAACCAACAGGTCGGACGCAATACCGCGCGTCATGCGACAAGCGAGCATCAGGTCTTCGGCCGCAGCCTCTCGCTGCGACAGGTATTCGGCCTCAAACGACGTCGCGTCATCGTCGCGCTGAACCAAACGCACACGGTACGCGTCGCCTCGAGCAGACACGCCGGGGAACAAACCTGCAAGACGGTCGAAATCCCCAGTATCAAGCATACCGGCGGCAGAACGGCCCAGGCCCAGGTAGCCCCGTCCGGTCCAGTAGGCAATGTTATGGGCGCATTCATGGCCGTCGAGCGCGTAGCTCGCCACCTCATACGGGTGATAGCCGGCGGCACCCAGGAGCTCACGCGCCACGTCCATGCACGAAGCCTGAAAATCCTCGTCGGGCTCGAGCGACTCGTCACGGCACGCCATGCGATAGAGTGGCGTGCCCTCCTCGAGCGTGAGCGGGTAGACCGACACATGATGAGGCGCCGCCTCCAACACGCCATCGAGCGTGCTCCGCCAGCTTGCGGCCGTCTGCCCGGGAAGGCCGCACATCAGGTCGCACGACACATCGAGGCCAGCATCCTTCACCGTCGCGATAGCCGCAAGTGCCCGATTAGCATCGTGAATGCGGCCAATAGCAGCCAGCTCGGTATTGTCGAGGGTTTGCACGCCCAGAGAGATGCGCGTGACACCCGCCTCGGCAAGCGCGGTGGCGAGCTCGGCGGTCAGCGACTCAGGATTGGCTTCGCAAGTAAATTCAACGGGCTTGCACCACATGGAGATACGACGGGCAAGTTTCACCAGGCGCTCCCCAGCCAGCGACGGCGTGCCGCCGCCAATATAGACCGTGCGGACCTGCGCAAGCGCCCCGGCGTCGCCAAAGGAATCGAGGCGCGCATACAGCTGCTCAAAATAGGAATCGAGCGCAGCATCCAAATCACACAGAGCAAAGCTGCGCGAGTCAAAGTCGCAATAGCGGCATTTTTGAGCGCAAAACGGCACGTGCACGTACAGCGCGGTAACGGCCACTCTTAAGCCTCCAGCGGATGATCGGGCACCGACTCACCGGCGGCAAGCGCGGCCTCGCAGGCCACCACATCGCGCTCGATATCATCGACCAGCGACATGAACTCCTCGTACGTAGAGCAACGCACCACCTGAGCGCGCCAGGCGGCGGCATGGGGCATGCCCTTTAAGTACCAGCTTGCGTACGTGCGAGCACGCGACATGAGCGGCAGAAGCTCGTGCGTCAACGTCAGGTGCTCGCGCAGAGCCTCCAGGCGCTCGACCGAGGAGCGAGAAGGAACCGGCGTGCCATCGAGTGCAAGGGCTCGGGCATCGCCGAACACCCACGGATTGCCGTAGATGCCGCGCGCGATAAACACCGCGCTGGCACCCGAGCCGTGCAGATGCTCAGCAGCGTCCTCGGCCGAGAACACATCGCCCGAACCAATCACGGGAATCTCGACAGCGTCGGCAACCTCATCGACGACCGACCAATCGGCCTGACCCGTGTAGAGCTGCGTGGCGCAACGACCATGCACGGCGACTGCTGCAGCCCCTGCACTCTCAAGCATCTGGGCAAATGCCGCGGCATTGCGGTCCTCGGCATAAAAGCCCTTGCGAATCTTGACGGTCACGGGCACGTGCGCCGCGCCCACCGTGGCCTCGACGATCTTCTCGGCCAGGTCGGGCGTGCGCATGAGCGCCGAACCCTCGCCCTTGGTGACAACCTTGCGGGCGGGGCATGCCATATTGATATCGATGAGCGACAGGCGATCGCCAACGCGCTCCTCGACGGCGGCGACGGCGCTCGCAAACTGATCGGGCTTGGAGCCAAAGAGCTGCACGCAAATCTGCTGCTCCTCGTCGGCCGGCAGCACCAGGCGCCACGTTTTGTTGCTGGCATAGGCAAGGCCTGCCACGCTCACCATCTCGCTGTAGGCAAGGTTGGCACCGCGGCGGCGACACATGATGCGATAGGCGGGGTCGGTAACGCCCGCCATGGGAGCCATAAGGAACGGCTGCTCGGCATAGGCGCCCAGCAGCCGCAGACTATATTCGGAAAGAGCCATAGACCTACTCGTCCACCTTGAGGATCGCCATAAAGGCCTCCTGCGGGACCTCGACCGATCCGATGGCCTTCATACGCTTCTTGCCCTCTTTCTGCTTCTCGAGCAGCTTGCGCTTACGCGAGATATCGCCACCGTAGCACTTAGCAAGAACGTCCTTGCGACGCGCCTTGACGGTGGAACGGGCGATGATCTTGTTGCCGATAGCACCCTGGATGGGCACCTCGAACAGCTGACGCGGGATGATCTCCTTGAGCTTGTCGCACAAGCCACGGGCCAGGCCATATGCCTTGTCCTTATGGACGATAAACGAAAGCGCGTCCACCTCGTCGCCCGAAAGCAGGATGTCGAGCTTGACGAGCTCAGAGGGGCGATATTCGTTGAACTCATAGTCGAGCGAGGCGTAACCCTTGGTGCGGCTCTTGAGCTGATCGAAGAAGTCCAAGATGAGCTCGGCGAGCGGCATATCAAAGCGCATCTCGACCGATTTGCTCGTCAGGTGGATCATGTCGGTCGTGACGCCGCGGTGCTCGATGGCGAGCTGCATGACGGCACCCGTGTACTCAGGCGGGCAGATGATCTTTGCCTTGAGGTAGGGTTCCTCAATACGATCGATGCGTGTGGCCTCGGGAAGGTCCTGCGGACTGCGGACATCGATCATTTCGCCGTCGGTCTTGTAGACGTGATAGTCGACCGAGGGACTCGTGGCAATGAGGTCCAGGTTGAACTCGCGCTCCAGGCGTTCCTTGACGACTTCCATGTGCAGCAGGCCCAGGAAGCCCACGCGGAAGCCAAAGCCGAGCGCCACCGAGGTCTCGGGCTCCCACACCAACGACGGGTCGTTGACGTGCAGCTTATCGAGGGCGTCACGCAGGTTCTCGTAGTCCTTGTTGTCGATCGGGAACAGGCCCGTGTAGACCATGGGCTTGGCCTCGCGGTAGCCCGGCAGAGGCTCGGGGCAGGGGTTCGAAGCCCACGTAAGGGTATCGCCCACGCGCACAGCCTCGGGGTCCTTCAGACCCGTGACCACATAGCCAACCTCGCCGACGGTCAGCGCGTCGACCGGGGTCTCGGCAGGACGCTTGACGCCCACGCCGTCGACCAAAAAGTCGCCCTTGGCCTGCATCATAAGCAGGGTATCGCCCTTTTTGATGGAACCATCGAAGACGCGCACCGTAGCCACCACACCGCGATACTCGTCAAAGTACGAATCCAAAATGAGCGCTTTGAGCGGAGCGTTTGCATCGCCCTTAGGCGGCGAAATCAAAAAGACGATGGACTCCAGCAGATCGTGAATGCCCTCGCCGGTCTTGCCCGAGACGCACACGGCATCATCTGCAGGGATCGCCAGGTCATCCTCGATCTCGGTCTTAACCTCATCGGGATGGGCCGAGGGCAGGTCGATCTTGTTGATGGCCGGCACAATGTCCAGATTGGCGTTCATGGCGAGCGTCGCGTTGGAGACGGTCTGCGCCTCGACGCCCTGCGTGGCGTCGACGACGAGCACCGCGCCTTCGCAGGCGGCCAGCGAGCGCGAGACCTCATAGGTAAAGTCCACGTGGCCCGGCGTATCGATCAGATTGAACTGATACGTCTCACCATCGTCGGCGTCATAGGAAACGCGGACGGCATTGGACTTGATCGTGATGCCGCGCTCGCGCTCGATATCCATGGTGTCGAGCAGCTGCGACTCCATGTCGCGTTCGTCAACGGTATGGGTGAGCTCGAGGATGCGGTCGCTGATCGTGGACTTGCCATGATCAATGTGCGCAACGATTGAGAAGTTGCGGATGTGGGAAATGTCAATTGAAGTATTCATGCGGACTATCTTACCCGAGCGGTACAAAAAATGGAGCCTGTTCCATAAAACAGGCTCCATTTATGCGCGTAATCTGTGTGGTGTGAAATTTACAACTTTAAGCGTTGATGCTGTTCACGAGCTTGGCAAGACCGGACTTGCGGTTGGAAGCCTGGTTCTTGTGGATAACATGCTTGGCGGCAGCCATGTCGAGACGCTTGGTGACGGTCTTGAGGGCAGCCTGGGCCTTCTCGGCGTCGCCCTCGGCGACGGCGGACTGGACGTGCTTGGTCAGCGTCTTGAGCTCGGACTTGACAGCCTTGTTACGCATGCGAGCTGCCTCATTGGTGCGGATACGCTTCTTCTGAGACTTGATGTTTGCCACTTCTGGAGTTCCTTTCGAGTTCCTTGCAAAAAATGTATGACACCTCTGAGACACGGTGAGGTCATGCAAGCGCCTACTATAGCACGCTCCCCCTCCAAGGGATAGAACGAATTTGTCAAATAGGCAGGTATCATCACGATTTTCTCAAGATGTTCGTAATCCAGAGCAAAAGCGCGGTCTCAGAATCGGCAGAGCCCTTGAGCGCGAGCTCCACATCGACCGCACCCTCGAGCGCTGCGACGAGCTCTACCATCGAAAAGCGACGCGCCCAAGTCAGGTGATTCTTGACCTGCCAGGACTGGAGCTTGAGCGTTGCGGCCAGCTCACGACCCTGTCCACGCGCATCGAGCGCCTTGGCGACGATCAGCTCGCGAATGCGACCGCACAGCAATGTGTAAGTCCACACGTAGCTCTTGGAGGGCAGGAGCTTAAAGAGCTCGAGCGAACGCCGCATATCGCGAGCCGAGACCGCATTGAGAAAGTCCCAGGGTTGAACCTCGGCCGTACGTACAATCCAGCGCTCAACGTCGGCAAGCTCAATCTGGGGCGCCTCGACCATCTGGGCAAGCTTAGCCAAGTCGTTATCGAGCATGCGAGTGTTTTCACCCGAACGCGAGACGAGTTCCTCGGCGGCCGCCATCGAGATCGACTTGCCGTGCTGCGTCGCCATCTGCTGCACGCGGCGCGGTAGCTCCCAGCGCTTGGTGCCGGAGCAATCGATCACGGCCTTCTTGTCGATCTTGGCGATCGCCTTATACAGGCGCGTGTTCTTGGCAAGCGAGTCGGCGATGATGAGGCAGACCGTTGTGGGGCTGGGACTCGCCAGATACTCGACGAGCGGCTCCGAAACCGCTTTGGCGAGCTTTGAGCAGCCATCAAGGATTACCAATCGAAACTCGCTGCCCATGGGAAAGGTGTTAAGCGATCCGATAATAGACTCGATATCGGGGTCCTTGGTCATGTCGCGCTCGTCGAGGTTGAACTCGACCATGCCCGACTTTTCCAGACGCGCTTTCATACGCGAGACGGCGTGATCGCGCTTGACTCCGTCGGTACCGACGATCAGATATGCCGGCAGCAGACCGGTTTCGGACATTGCGCTCCCCTCCCGCAGGCCTTCGCATTCGTTCCGTGCCATTCTAGCCCAGGGGCCCACCGCACGCCAACGACGTCGTCACGGTCGCTGGCATCGCATCGCAAAACCATTCGCAGTCGGCGTGACGGTAATGTCGCCGTGTTCGATGGTACACGCGAACACACCACCCGCTTCCTTAACGGCATCGATGCAGGCATCGGACGGATGGCCGTATCGATTCCCCTCGCCCGCGCTCGCGAGGGAAAGCTCGGGCTTCAGGACGTCCAGCAACTCACCATCGACTGAAACCTTGGAGCCGTGATGCCCAAGTTTAAGGACATCGATGTCCCCCACCTCCTGCACGAATTCCCGCTCTTGGTCGAGCTCGGCATCACCGGTGAGGAGTATGCGCAGGCCCTTGCCTTCCTGAACATAAGAGAGCAGCAGGACAAGCGAGTCCTCATTTCCCTCGCCATCCACGGACTCGAATGGCCACATCACACGAGCGCAAAATGAGCCGATGTCGACCGTATCCCCACGGCGCACCTGCCGATACTCCACGCCAGGTCGGTTCAATACCTCGGCAGGAGCATCCTCCAGCGCATCCGCCGCCACGGCAATCGTTCCGACCGAAAACTGTTCGAGCACGGCAGGCAGACCACCCCAGTGGTCCTCATCCCAATGCGTCACAAAGACGGCATCGATATGGTGCACGTTATTGCGAACCAACGCCGCAACCACACGCTCGTCGAGCCCGCAGTCGACGAGAGCTACTGCGCCGCCTTGGCGGATAAGAATCGCATCGGCCTGGCCCACATCGAGCACCGTCACCGAAGGCGGAGCGAATCGATCCCAATAGACGTACGGAATCGCAGCCAAGAGCATCAGGCATGCAAGCCCCACCGCCATAGGACGTGCACGGGGACGCGGCCACCAGACCAGCAGAACCGCCAGAAAACACGGCACTAGGTAAATCCACATGCTATCGGGCGGCACGCTCACGTATGCACCCGGCACGGCGGCAAACAGCTGCTCGAAGAACAGCGCGCAACGGGCGGCAATCATGGGCACAACGAGCGCCCAAGTCCGCAACGGTGCCACGAACGAAAAGGGAACCAGCACGATCGACACAACAAGCAGTACGCTCACCACCGGACCGAGGACCGCATTTGCCAGCGGAGCAATGAGCGAGAACGTACCGAAGGCAGGAACGGTAATGGGAAGTGTCGCCAGTTGCGAGCACAGCGTGACGGAAAGCATGCCGGCAACGCCCGATGGCAAGCCCAGCTCACCCAAAGCGTAGGTCGCATAAGAGCAAAAGCACAGAATGGCTAAGACGCTGGCGCATGAAAGCTGAAAGCCCATCTCAAACAGCACCGTCGGCCGCAGTAGCACAAAGATGGACATGGTTGCGAAGAGCGCCGAAAGGCCGTGCCGGCGACGCCCCGCGCCGTTTACGACAAGCGTCGCGAACACCATGCAGCACGCGCGCACAGCCGAGGGAGACGCGCCCGTAAAGGCAGCGTAGCCCACAAGCGTTATCGCCAATATCGCCCGCTGAAGACCACGTGAGCACCGAGTCTTTTGCAATACACCCTCGATTACAAACCCCACGATAGCCAAATGGCTGCCCGAGACGGCGATAAGATGCGCCGTTCCCGTCACCGAAAACCAGTCGCTCGCCGGCTGGGCGCGCAGCTCGGCCGAACGACCGCAGACGACTCCAGCTATGAGCGCACGCGCCGGGTCGGTCGCAGGCGAGATGGACGCAAGCAGCTCATTTCGCAGTCGAAGCAGCGGCCCCGGAGAGCCCTCGTCGACCGACACCAACCGGATGACCTTCACTTTTCGGAGCTCGCCTCGAAGCACGCGTGAGCGCCCATACGCATCGTTCTCAAAACGTAAAACGCGACCGATAACACGCACGTGCGCCCCGACCTTGAGCTCACGATCACACGATAGGCGAACCGTTGCCAAGTTCTTGCCGTCCGCGCGTGCCTCGCAGGTATAGGAATACACGTCGTCGTTTATGGATGGGTCACCCTGCACGACAAACTCGAGACTGCTTGCCGCTCGACCGTCGAGCGTCTTCGCGGCACTGAGCACACCCACGGCCCACCACTCCGAGACGACCGCTCCCGCCACGAGGCCGACGGACACGGCATACAGCCACCGCTTCAAAGGGACAAGCCGCGCACAAGATTGAGCCAGCACAACGAATACCGCCGCCGCAACGGGAATGGCCCATAGCGGCCCGACCGCCGTCGCCCGCTCCGTCAGCAGCGCATCAGCGGCCATGTTAAGCACCAAGGCGCAGCTCATGCACATGCCGGCACACAGGGCCATCGTCCACGGAATCAGGGGCCGCGGAGGCATCACGTGCTCTCGCTCGGTCGTACTCATACGCAGATGCAATCTTTGATTTTGGCAAGTTTCTTCTCGCCGATTCCCGACACGCGCATCAAATCGTCAACCGAAGCAAAAGCACCGTTCTTTGTCCGCTCATCGATAATCGACTGTGCCATTGAGGGACCGATTCCCGAGAGCGTCTGCAGCTCTGCCGAGCTTGCCGTATTAATGTTTACTAGGCCTGTTGCGCCACCGACGCCTGATGATGCGGAAGCCCCACCATCAACACCGGCTTCCGCAATGGACACCTGCTGCTCCCCTACCGTTGGAACGTGAATTTTTTGTCCATCAGTGACCTTGGATGCACGATTAAGCCCCGTAACGTCTGCTTCGGGCGCCAGCCCGCCGGCGGCATCAATCGCCTGAGCCACCCGCGCCCCGTCTTTGAGGCGATATACACCGGGTGACACCACGGCGCCATCAACATCGACATAGACCTCTGCCGCGGCAGACGCCTTAGGCGAAGAGCCTTCGGATGTCTTTCCGCTCGAAGCATCGCCGGATCCCGGCTCCACTAACGTGCCCGAACCATCAGTGCGCTCAAACGACACACCGCCGGCACCGCCGCCAAGGTTCGCCATTGCCAGTCCACTCGCCATCGCAATGACGACCAGTATCGCCATCACCACTGTCTTATGACCGAGCAGTTTGCCCGCCCAGCGGTCCATCTTTTTGACTCGTTCGTGTTGTTCGCGCTGCGCCATAGCAAAACCTCCCAACATCATCGTGTCAGGAAAGGAGCTCCGCAACAGCCACGCCCCAAAACCGGTTTTCGAGGTCAAAACAAAAGCTGACCAAAACCTTGCACAAATCTGTCCATTTATTCAGGCACACGTCAGCAAATGAACACTTAGCCGCAAAATGCCCAGATAGCAAAAGACCGACGATGCAGGCGCATCGTCGGTCTATGCACAAATTTACTCGTAATCTTGGTAAATCTCACGCGGAGCAAGCTCCGAATGTTTGCGTTTTAAGGTCTTAGGGGCCTTATATGTGTTGCTCTCGAAGTCGATGTACTCGGTCTGCTTGAGCAGGCGCTCAATCATCTCCTCGTGATCAAACAGTTCCCAGGCCTCATGCACGGCATCGAGTTTAGCGTGTGTCTCGGGACGGCGCGGCATAAACAGCGTGCAGCAGTCGGGAGCGGCCTCAGTCGAGATATCGAACGTACCGATCTCCTCGGCGCGCGCGATGATCTCCTGCTTGTCCGAACCGATGAGAGGACGGAACACGGGGATCTTCACGGCCTCGTTGACGGCCATGATGTTCTCAAGCGTTTGGGAAGCAACCTGTCCAAGCGATTCGCCCGTAACGATGGCCTTGGCACCCTCGATGTGTGCAATGCGCTCAGCAACCGAATACATAATGCGGCGATACATGATCACGCGCAGGTTGCTGGGACAGGTGACCGAAATCTCACGCTGGCAGTCGCCAAACGGCACCACGTACAGGCGGCCGATCTGGACACCCGGCTCAAGCGCACGGATGATATCCTGCACCAAATACTCACTCGTATCGGGCGTCTGCGGACGACCGGAGAAATGTACCGGCACGCAAACCGCGCCGCGGCGCGCGAGCATCCAGGTCGCCACCGGAGAATCGATACCCGAGGACAGCAGCGTCACGACCTTGCCGGCAGAACCCACCGGCAGACCGCCCACGCCGCGCTCGGAGCGTGCGTACACGTAAACGCTACCCTGGACCACCAGTACGTGCACCATTGCATCGGGGTCGTGCATTTGAACCTTTTTATCGGGGAAGGCCTCACACAGTACCTCGCCCACCTGACGATTGATATCGATCGAGGTGAGCTCATAGTCAGTATTGGAGCGCTTGGCGTGCACCTTAAACGAATCGAAGGAACCAAACTCGCGCAGCGCCTTCACGGCGGCGGCGCAGTACTCCTGCGGGTCGCGGTTGGTGTGATACGCCAAAGACACACGGGCAACGCCGGGAACGGTGCGAATGACACGCGCCGCCTCGTCGGCCTGATGTTCGTTAAAGGTCACGAGGATATAACCGGAAATTCGAGACACGGCGTTCACGGAAAAGGCGGCCAAGGCCGCCTTGATGTTATCCATGAGGATATGCTCAAAATGTGCGCGGTTCTTGCCCTTCAGTCCAACCTCGTGATAGTGGACCAGGCAGACGCGAGCCGCCATTTAGGCTTCAGCAACCTTGTGGCCGAGCGCCTTCTCGTAACGGGCCTCGTCGTAAGAGATGTCACCGTCGACAATCTCGTCCATAGCCATCGAGATGGTATCGGCACCGGAAAGCCCGATGGTGATGTCATCGACATCCTGGACGGCAAGCACGCGGTTGTGCTGGCCACGCAGCATGCTATTGATGTCGCAGGCGCGCTTAGAGGCAAGCGAAGCGAGCAGGAAGCGGTTGTGATCGGTCTTCTCCAGAAGATCGTCAATGCAAGGCTTTACAACGGACACGGACCTCAGATCCTTTCATGCATATCGAGAACGCGAACGAGCTCATCGGTCGCGCGGTCGAGATCGTCATTCACCACGACGTCGTCGTAGCGGTCGGCAAGGGCAAGCTCATCGGCGGCGTTTGCCATACGCAGCTCAATCGTCTCGGGCGTCTCGGTACCGCGACCGACCAGACGCTCGCGGAGCACCTCAAGCGAAGGCGGCTTGATAAAGATCAGCACGGCCTCGGGGAAACGCTCCTTCACCTGCAGGGCGCCCTGGACATCGATCTCCAAAATCAGAGACGAGCCCGAGGCGAGCTTGGATGTGACCTCGCTCACCAACGTGCCGTAGCAGTTACCGTGGACCTCAGCCCACTCAACAAACTCACCGTTTGCCACGCGGCGGTCGAACTCCTCGCGCGTCAGAAAAAAGTAGTTGACGCCGTCGACCTCACCTTTGCGTGGTGCTCGCGTGGTAGCCGAAACCGTCAGACCCAGGTTCGAGCGGCGCTCGCGCACACGAGTGACGAGCGTACCCTTGCCTGCGCCTGACGGTCCAGAAATCACAAAGA
Source organism: uncultured Collinsella sp. (assembly GCA_947001705.1). Taxonomy (GTDB): domain Bacteria; phylum Actinomycetota; class Coriobacteriia; order Coriobacteriales; family Coriobacteriaceae; genus Collinsella. The sequence continues at coordinate 69,230 of CAMQHT010000001.1, read as the reverse complement.
GCTTGGAATCCTGAGCGCTCACTTATTTGGTCAGCTGCTCGAGGAGCTGCTCGCGCTGACGGACACCGAGGCCCTGGACGCGACGAGTAGCGGAGATACCGAGCTCCTCCATGATCTTGGCGGCCTTGGCCTTGCCATAACCGGGGAGAGACTCGATGAGGGTGGAAACCTTCATGCGGGAAGCGATGGGGTCATCGGAGTTGAGCACGGACTCGAGGGACTTCTCGCCCTTCTTGATCTGCTCGCGAAGCTCAGCGCGGGCGTGACGTGCGGCAGCAGCCTTCTCAAGAGCCTGCTTGCGCTGCTCGTCGGTAAGCTGAGGGAGTGCCATTCGTACCTCCAAATAGTTGGGTTATATCTGATTCAATAATTGGCATTTTAGCACGTAGAACGTACAAAATGCCTAATCGCGGCTCCATAGGTTAGACGATACCCGCAAAAAGTGCAATATACTGCGCCCAAAGTTAAGCCCCTGACCTGCGATTCCACACAAAGGATGGGAAAGTTTACGCAGGCACAGGGGCTATTTTGTGCTAATGAGACCCAAAAGTGGTGACTTAGGGGAATCTTTTACGCGACGTTTTCGACCAGCTCGGCGACGATGGCGTCAAAGGCGGCAACCGGATCGTCGGCACCGGTGATGGGACGGCCCACCACAATGTGGCTTGCGCCACGCTCGATAGCCTGGGAAGGCGTCGCCACGCGGGACTGGTCACCAAGGGCGGCACCCACCGGACGCACACCCGGAGTCACGATCAGGGCATCAGGACCCAGCAGCTCACGCATGTCGTGAGCCTCCATCGGTGAGCACACGATGCCATCGATGCCAGTGGCTTGAGCAAGCTTTGCCAAGCGGGCGGCCTCCTCGGCCACGGGAGACTCGACGCCGATCTCGCTCAAAGCATCCTGATTCATGCTCGTGAGCACGGTGATGGCGACGAGCTTGGCGCGGTCCTCACGCGCCTCCTCGGCACCCTCGCGGCAGGCAGCGAGCATAGCACCCGAGCCCAGGCCGTGGACCGAAAGCAGGTCGGCACCGGCAAGCGAGGCCGAGCGGGCAGCGCCGCGCACCTGATGCGGAATGTCGTGGAACTTAAGGTCGAGGAAGACCTTAAAGCCAAGGTCCTTAAAGGTCTTGACGATCTGGGGACCCTCAGCGTAATAGAGCGTCATGCCGACCTTGAGCCAAGCGGCATGGCCCGAAAGCTCGTGGGCGAGCTCGAGCGCGCGCTCACGGTCGCAGTCGAGGGCGACGATAACACGGTCGCGGGCATCATTCTCTAGCATTCGAAAGCACCCACCAGCTCGTTGATGTCCTTTACGCCCTGGGACTCGGCCCAGGCCTCGAGCTCATGCGCGATCTTAAGCGAAGCGCACGGATCGACGAAGTTGGCCATGCCGACCGACACGCAGGTGGCGCCGGCCAGGATAAACTCAGCCGCATCCTCGCCAGTCATGACACCGCCGACACCGTTGATGGGGATATCGACGGCCTGGGCAACCTCCCAGACCATGCGCACGGCGATGTGGTGGCACAGCGGGCCCGAAAGGCCGCCCTTGGGCTTGGCCACGCGGGACTTGCGGGTATGGACGTCGATGGCCATGCCCTGGATGGAGTTGATGACCGAAAGGCCGTCGGCGCCGGCAGCCTCGAGGGCCTTGGCGATCTCGGCGACGTTGACCGGCGCCATCTTCACGAACAGCGGCTTATCGGTCACCTTGCGGCAAGCAGCCATAACGGAAGAGGCGCCCTCGGGCGTGGAGCCCATGGCGGCACCGCCGGCGGCGATATTAGGGCAGCTCACGTTGATCTCGTAGCCGGCAGCCCAGGGGCACAGCTCGACATACATCTCGAGCGCGCGCACAAACTCATCAACGGAGTGCCCGGCAACCTGGCAAATGACCTGGCAACCGTCCTTGGACAGCTGCTCGAGCCACGGGCCGGACTCACGGGCAAAGGCGGCGACACCGGGGTTCTGCAGGCCCACGGAGTTGATCATACCGCCAGGAATCTCGGCCATGCGGGGCGCAGGGTTGCCCGGCCAGGGCTCGGCGGCACAGCCCTTGGTGGTAATGGCGCCCAGCTGGGAAACATCGAAGAAATTCTGGAACTGCCAACCGTAGCCGAAGGTACCGGCTGCGGTGTTGATGGGGTTCCGCATCTTGACGCCGCCGAAATCGACGGCCATGTTCACGGTACCCACTAGAAGACCACCACCTTGGAAGCATCGAACACGGGGCCGCACATGCAGGCGCCCTTCATACCGTCGACCGTCTCGACATTGCAGGTGTTGCAGGCGCCAAAACCGCAGCTCATCATGCGCTCGAGCGACACCTCGCAGTACGCACCGGCCTCAGCGGCAGCGGCGGCGACTTTCTTCATCATGACGGCGGGGCCGCAGCTGGCCACGTAGTCGTAGCCGCCCTCGCCAAGCAGTTCTGCGGCAGGATCGGTGCAAAAACCGTGCGTGCCGAGCGAACCGTCGTCGGTGCACACATTAACCGTGGCGCCCAGCGCGCGGAACTCATCGACACCCACGGCCTTGGACGCGGTGCCAAAGCCCAGGCACACGTCCACATCAACACCCTGCTCGGCAAGCATACCGGCAAGACAAAGCACAGGCGGAACGCCGATACCACCGGCGACGAGCAAAGCCTTCCTGGTGCCCTCGGGTACCATCCAGCCACGACCACCGGGGCCCAGCAGGTTAGAGGTGGAGCCGGGGCCCATCTGGGACAAACGGCGGGTATCGTCGCCCACGACGGCGTACCACAGCTCGACGGTGCCGGCCTCGGCGTCGGCGCGGTAGAAACTCAAGGGCACACGAAGCAGAGAAGACGCATCGCCGGGGACGGCGATGTTCACAAACTGACCGGGCTTGAGCGCACTTGCAAGCTTGGGGGCCGAGATGACGAGCGAGAAGATGCCGTCGGCGATCTCCCGGTTCGAGACGACCTCGAAGTCGTGCATGCGTGCAGTGGAAGGTGTGGGCATAGACGCTCCAATCCCCCATGCGGTTGCATGGTCTAAACGAACAGAAAGCGCGGCACCGCAAGGGCGCCGCGCACAAAAGCGATAAGGCTATGCTAGCAGATGCAGCCGTCGGCGAGCGTCTGCTTGCCACCGACAAATACATCGGTGGCACGACCGGTGAGCGTGCGGCCGGCAAAACCGGAGTTCTCGGCACGCGACTCGTAACCGTCCTCGCCAACCGTCCAGGTTGCGGAGGGGTCGAACACGGTCAGGTCGGCAACGGAGCCCGCCTTGACCTGAACCTGGTCGAGGCCCAGGATCTCACGCGGCTTGATGGCCATGAGCTCGACCATGCGGCCCATGCTCATCTTGCCCGTGTTGACCAGCTCGGAGAGCACAAGCGACAGCGAGGTCTCGAGGCCGATCATGCCAAAGGGCGCAAGCTCGAACTCGCGGGCCTTCTCCCACGGGGTGTGGGGAGCGTGGTCGGTAACGATAGCGTCGACGGTACCGTCGATGACACCCTGACGGATGGCCTCGGCATCCTCGTCGGTGCGCAGCGGCGGATTGACCTTGAGCGAGGTGTTGTAGGTCTCGTCCAGGTCGTTCTCGGTCAGGAACATGTGGTGCGGGGTAGCCTCGCAGGTCACCTGGACACCGGCAGCCTTACCGGCACGCACGAGCTCCAGGCCATGAGCGGTGGAGATGTGCTGGATGTGCAGCTTGGCACCGGTCAGCTTGGCAATCTCGATGTCGCGGGCAATCTGAAGCTCCTCGCCGGCGGCCGGCCAACCCTCGAGGGCCAGACGGGTCGAGACCTTGCCCTCGTTGATCTGGCCGTGGCCGACCAGATCCTCGTCCTGGCAGTGGCTCATAAAGACCTTGCCGAACATCTTGCCGTAGTCCATGCAGCGACGGAGCATGCCCGCGCCCTGCACGCCGCGACCATCGTCGGTGAAGGCGACGGCGCCGTGGGCGACCATATCGCCCATCTCGGACATGGCCTCGCCCTTAAGACCGCGGGTCATGGCGCCCGACGGATAGACGCGGCAGTGGCCGACCTCGGCAGCGCGGGACTTGACGAACTCCACGACGGTGCCGTTATCGGTGACGGGATCGGTGTTGGGCATGGCGCACACGCCGGTGAAGCCGCCCTTGGCAGCAGCGCGGGTGCCGCTCTCGATGTCCTCTTTGACCTCGTAGCCAGGCTCGCGCAGATGCACGTGCATATCCACCAGGCCGGGGACGAGATACTTGCCGGAAAGGTCACGGACCTCGGCTCCCTCGGCGGCGAGGTTCTCGCCGACCTCGGCGATCTTGTCACCGTCGATCAGGACGTCGACGACACCGTCAAGCTCGACGGACGGATCGACGACGTGGGCATTCTTAAGAAGCAAGGCCATTATCGGCACCTCCAAGCAGCAGATACAGGATAGCCATACGCACGCAGATACCGGCGTAGACCTGCTCCAGGATGACGGAGCGTTGCGGGTGGTCGGCCATATAGGAGTCGAACTCAACGCCGCGGTTGATGGGGCCCGGGTGGCAGATAATCGCATCGGGCTTCATGAGCTTCTCGCGGTCCTTGGTCAGACCGAAGAGCTTGTGGTACTCACGAATCGTGGGGAACGGTGCGCCCTCGAGGCGCTCCTGCTGCACGCGCAACATGTAGACGACGTCCAGCTCGGGCAGGACGGAATCGAGGTCGCTCGTCACGTGGTCGCAGCCCAGGACCTCGGGCGCCGGCGGCAGCAGCGTGCCGGGGGCGACGGCGTAGGTCTCGCAGCCCATGATCTTAAGTGCGGGGATCAGCGAGCCGCACACGCGGGAATGCGCGATATCACCGACGACGGCGACCTTCAGACCGTGGAAGTCACCCTTGTGCTCCCAGATGGTGTACAGGTCGAGCAGGGCCTGCGTGGGATGGTTGTGCTTGCCGTCGCCGGCGCAGATGACGCTCGCGGGCGAGTTCTGCGTGACGATGTAGGGAGCACCGGCGTGCTTATCGCGAACGACGATGCAATCAATCTTGTAGGCGTTGAGGGTCTCGACGGTGTCGACGAGGCTCTCGCCCTTGACCGTGGAGGTCGAGGAGCCGCCAAAGTTGAGGCTGTCGGCCGAAAGGCGCTTCTCGGCGAGCTCGAAGGAGCTGCGGGTGCGCGTCGAGGGCTCGTTGAACATGTTGACGATGGTCTTGCCCTTGAGCGTGGGGACCTTCTTGATCGCACGCTCGTTGACCTCAGAGAACGCCTTGGCGGTCTCGAGGATGAGCTTGATATCCTCTTCGGAGTACTCGGTAATGTCGATCAGGTGCTTATGGTTGAACGCCACGGTACTACTCACCTCCCAGCGGCGCGGAGCCCACGTGGGAACCCGGCGCGACGTCGTTAATCTCGACGGCGGTGTGGCCGTCGACTTCCTTCATATATAGGTGCACGTTCTCCTCATGCGACGAGGGAACGTTCTTGCCGACAAAGTCCGGCGAGATGGGGAGCTCACGGTGACCGCGGTCAACGAGAACTGCCAGCTCGATGCGGCTCGGACGGCCCAGGTCCATGACGGCATCCAGAGCGGCGCGGATAGTACGGCCCGTATACAGGATGTCGTCCACCAGCACGACGCGCTTGCCATCGACGCTGAAGGGAATGTTGGTAGCGTGGATCGCGGGAGCGAAATTGGTCGCATAGTCATCGCGGTAGAAGCTGATGTCCAGGCTGCCGAGCGGAACGTCGACGCCCTCGATCTCCTTGATCTCCTCGGCGAGTTTCTTTGCCAGAAGGTCGCCGCGCGTGACGATGCCGACCAGAGCGAGGTCTTCACAGCCCTCGTTGCGCTCGAGAATCTCGTGCGCGATGCGGGTCATCGCTCGATTGACGGCGGTCTCGTCCATGATGACCGCCTTGGGGGAAGTCGTGCCCATCGATCTCCTTCCTCACATGTCTTGACTGCTGACACAGTCAAAAAAATAGATGCCCGACCGCTTAAAGCGGACCAGACACCCACAGGAAGGGCTGCTCTTTGGCAGCTATGTAATTCCATGTGGGTATCTCGTACCCCTTTAATGGTCAAGGGATAGTGTAGCCAACCTCGAGCTTAATTGCGAGCATAAATACAGAACAATCCGTAAACGGGCGCAGGTGCTCCATAAACCTATATATATTTGTGGGACGAGCTTGAAAACGCACGCACGAGCTGGCATAATCCCCTCTGCTGCACGCAAATCGGATCTACGTCCAGGGCCGTGGCGTGAGCACTATCGCCAAAAGAGGAATATCTCTGTGTAGATTACGCACAGGGAGCTGCTTCTGTGCTATAGTTCAGGCTTGTTTGTTAACGCGACATGTTCGTTTGTCGCCCAAGGAGGGTCAGTTATGTCCAAAGTTTGCGAAGTTTGCGGTAAGCACCCCGTTGCCGGTCGCTCCATCAGCCACTCTCACCGCGTCACCAACCGTAAGTTCCGCCCCAACATCCAGCGCGTTTACGTCGTCGTCGATGGTCACCGTCGCAAGATGAACGTTTGCTCCACCTGCCTCAAGTCCGGCAAGGTTGCGCGCTCCTAAATAAGGTCTTACCAACAAGTACCTCGGACTCTCCGGGTCAAAGACCTCGCGTTCATATAGAACTTACCAAAGGCGTTCTCCCCCACGGAGGGCGCCTTTTTGCACTCATTGGGGACACACTTAGATGAGTGTTTTCACGCATTGGGGACAGACATGACGCACGCATGCGGCGTCCCGATCGGCTCCGGCCCCTATCTCACGCTGCATCCTTCCAGCCTGCAGTAGCCTTGGTCACGCTTGTGGCGCCGATACCGGTGATACGGGCAATTTGCTTGACCGTGAGATGTGCCCGCCTGAGCCTCAGCAGGCAGGCATCGCGTTCGGGGCGTGGCAGGGCCTTGAGCAACGCAGGATCTATGCTCGTCAGGACTTCGCGCGCAACGAAAAGGGCCTCCTCATCAGGGATCCGCCGGCGCGGAAGAACCTCCACTGACCAGATGCGCCCGGCAACTTTCTTGAGATGCTCGCAATAGCGACGGGAGCCTCCGACAACATCAAGCATAGGGGCCGCATCACAGATGTCAAAGGGATCATAGCCCAGCTGATACGCCTTATAGCTTGACCAGCGGTACGCCTCGAGCGAGTCAAGCGCACCCTTCACGGGATTGAGATGAATATAGTCGAGCAGCTGCACTGCCTGCGTGTCCGACTCAACCGCGACCCGCGAATAGCGATTGTCAAACAGATGGCCCGTTCTTCCCGTTTTCCCATTGAAATACTTGGCATACGCCGTCAGCGCGCACTGCATTGCCTTTGAAAGGTTGTCATATGGGTCATCAACCATCAAATGGAAGTGGTTGTCCATAAGACACCAGGCCAACACCGCCACGTCATGGCACGCAAACCTGTCCGATATGTCCGATAGGAAACGATAGCGGTCGGAATCATCTTCAAAAATGATCTGTTTGGAGTTACCGCGGTCAAAGACGTGGTAATAGCCGGTGAGCGATATTTCGCGGGCGCATCGGGGCATGGTCTCTCCTTTCAAAGCCGTACAGGCAACACCTAAAAGGAGAGAAGAAACGCGAAATGCTGAGCCTGTGACCTATTTATATCCAATCAGCAACAAAAACAGGCCCAAAACGACAAAATCGCAAATCGATGTCTGTCCCAAATGAGTGAAACCACTCATGTAAGTCTGTCCCCAATGAGCGGGGCGATGCACTGGCAGATAGTTTTAGTTAAAACGCTTCAGTTTATTGAAGCGTTTTAGTATGCCTTTTACGGGAATCTTGCCGTTCGCCGAATAATTTCTTGCTATCATGCAAGACGTAGGGTAAATCTCCGATCGCAAGGAGACACAAATGGTGAAAAAGTCACCGGAAAACACTACTCCCGCAATTGTGGACAACGTAGAGGCGCTTGAGGCTAAGCTCGCTCAGATGCGAGAGGCCCAGGCGCTTTTTGCTACGTACACGCAGGAGCAGGTCGACAAGATCTTCTATGAGGCCGCCATGGCCGCCAACAAGGCTCGTATCCCGTTGGCGAAGATGGCCATCGAGGAGACCGGCCGCGGCGTTCTTGAGGACAAGGTCATCAAGAACCACTACGCCGCAGAGTACATCTACAACGCTTACAAGAACACCAAGACCTGTGGTGTCCTGGAGCGCGACGAGGCTTATGGCATCACCAAGATCGCCGAGCCCATCGGTATCGTGGGCGCCGTCATCCCGACGACCAACCCCACCTCCACCGCGATCTTCAAGACGCTGATCAGCCTGAAGACCCGCAACGCCATCATCATCTCCCCGCACCCGGCTGCCGCCAAGTGCACCATCGCCGCCGCCAAGCTCGTGCTTGACGCCGCCGTCAAGGCCGGCGCCCCCGAGGGTATCATCGGCTGGGTCGATGTCCCCTCCATCGAGCTGACCAACATGGTCATGCGCGACGTCGACATCATCCTCGCCACCGGTGGCCCGGGCATGGTCAAGGCCGCCTACTCCTCGGGCAAGCCCGCCCTGGGCGTTGGCGCCGGTAACACCCCGGTCGTCATCGACGACACCGCCGACGTGCTGCTCGCCGTCAACTCCATCATCCACTCCAAGACCTTCGATAACGGCATGATCTGCGCTTCCGAGCAGTCCGTGACCGTCATCGACACCATCTATGACCAGGTTAAGGCCGAGTTCCAGAAGCGCGGCTGCTATTTCGTCAAGCAGGGTGCCGAGATGGAGGCCCTGCGTGCCGCCATGTTCAAGAACGGCGCCCTCGATCACCGCATTCCCGGCATGGCTGCCGCCAAGATCGCCGAGCTCGCCGGCATCGAGGTTCCCGCCAAGACCAAGATCCTGATCGCCGAGGTCGCCTCCACCGACCCCGCCAAGGAGGAGTTCTCCCACGAGAAGCTCTCCCCGGTCCTGGCCATGTATCACGCCAAGGACTTCCAGGAGGCCGTCGACAAGGCCGAGCACCTGGTGCTCGCCGGTGGCCCGGGCCACACCGCCTCTCTGTACGTGCACCCCGCCCAGGCCGAGAAGATCAGCCTGTTCGAGCACGTCATGAAGGCCTGCCGTATCGTCATCAACACCCCGTCCTCGCACGGCGGCATCGGTGACCTGTACAACTTTGGCATGAAGCCGTCTCTGACCCTGGGCTGCGGCTCCTGGGGCGGCAACTCCGTCTCCGAGAACGTTGGGGTGAAGCACTTGATCAACGTTAAGACTGTGGCCGAGCGCCGTGAGAACATGCTGTGGTTCCGCGCTCCCGAGAAGGTCTACTTCAAGAAGGGTTCCACGCCCGTCGCCCTCGACGAGCTCGGTACCGTCATGGGCAAGAAGCGCGCCTTCATCGTCACCGACCAGTTCCTTTTCAAGAATGGCAACACCCGCGCCATCGAGGCCAAGCTCGACGAGATGGGCATCGCCCACGACTGCTTCTACGACGTCGAGCCCGATCCGTCGCTGCAGTGCGCACGTCGCGGCGCCAAGCAGATGGCTCTCTTTGAGCCTGACGTGATCATCGCCGTCGGCGGTGGCTCCGCTATGGACGCCGGCAAGATCATGTGGATGATGTACGAGCACCCCGAGTGCAAGTTTGAGGACATGGCCATGGACTTCATGGACATCCGCAAGCGTATCTTCACTTTCCCCGAGATGGGCAAGAAGGCCTACTTCGTCGCCGTCCCGACCTCTTCGGGTACCGGCTCCGAGTGCACGCCGTTCGCCATCATCACCGACAAGGAGACCGGCATCAAGTGGCCGCTCGCCGACTACGCGCTGCTCCCCAACATGGCTATCGTCGACGCCGACAACTGCATGACCGCCCCGCGCGGCCTGACCGCTGCCTCCGGCATCGACGTCATGACCCACGCCATCGAGTCCTACGTCTCCATCATGGCTTCCGACTACACCAAGGGCCTCTCCGAGCGCGCTGCTAAGCTCGTCTTCGAGAACCTGCCCTCCAGCTTCACGAACGGCGCCAAGGACCCGCATGCCCGCGAGGAGATGCACAACGCCTCTTGCATGGCCGGTATGGCCTTCGCCAACGCCTTCCTAGGCCTCAACCACTCCATGGCTCACAAGCTCGGCGCCTTCCATCACCTGCCCCACGGCCTCGCCAACGCCGTCATCCTGACCCGCGTTATGCGCTACAACGCCGCCGAGGCTCCCGTCAAGATGGGTACCTTCTCCCAGTATCCTTACCCCAACGCGCTGCACAACTACGCCGAGATGGCCAAGTACTGCGGCATCGAGGGCAAGGACGACAAGGAGGTCTTCGAGAACTTCATCACGAAGCTCGAGGAGCTCAAGGACTTCATCGGCGTCAAGAAGACCATCGCCGACTACGGTGTTGACGAGCAGTACTTCCTCGACACCCTCGACGAGATGACCGAGCAGGCATTCAACGACCAGTGCACCGGCGCAAACCCGCGCTACCCGCTCATGAGCGAGATCAAGGAGCTCTACCTGGACGCCTACTACGGCCGCGAGCCTCAGGACTACGCCGTCTGCTAGTTTTAGCACGGTTTTTAACGGCGGGGGTGCACGGGTGTTTCACACACCCCCGCCGTCGCTTCTATCGCATCGTTGAAAGGATGCAACCATGCTGCTACCCGATTCCAAGACCGAGCTCGTCCGCCGTGGCAACAAGGTCGTTTACGACCTGGGCGACAAGATCGTCAAGGTCTTTAACGAGACCAAGCCTGTCTCCGACGTGTTCAACGAGGCTTTGAATCTTGCCCGCATCAATGAGTGCGGCATCCGCAGCCCCAAGGCTCTCGAGGTTTCCCAGCTCGAGAACGCCAACGGCTGGGCGCTCGTGACCGAGAAGGTTCCGGGCACCACCCTTGCCGAGAAGATGACTGCCGAGCCCCAGCGCTTTGGTGAGTACCTCGAGATGTTCGTCGACCTCCAAATCGAGATCCACGGCTACACCTCCCCGCTGCTCAACCGTCAGCGCGACAAGTTCGCCCGCATGATCGACAGCCTTGATCAGCTCAATGCCACCACGCGCTACAACCTTCAGGAGCGTCTGGACGGCATGACCAAGGAGTTCAAGGTCTGCCACGGCGACTTCAACCCCTCCAACGTCATCGTCGGCGACGACGGCCAGCTCTATGTGTGCGACTGGGCACACGCCACCCAGGGCTCCCCTGCTGCCGACGTTGCCACCACCTACCTGCTCTTCGCCCTCAACAGCAAGGATCAGGCTGAGGCCTACCTGGAGCTCTACTGCGACCGCGCCGACATGCCCATGCAGGTCGTGCGTCAGTGGACGAGCATCGTCGCCGCTTCCGAGCTCGCTCGTAAGCGCAACGTGAACGATGAGTTCCTGAAGAACTGGATCGACGTCGTCGATTATCAGTAATATCTGAGCGATTTATTTCGCATCGGAGGCACAAGAAAACCCCGCAGCTCATATGGGCTGTGGGGTTTTCCTTTACCCATCGAGTTTATCCACGCAACAAAATAGACTGCTCCGCATCTCTTCCTAAGAGAGATACGGAGCAGTCCCGCAATTACATCTAATAGCAGAAACGTCGATTAACGGCGGGCCGCCTTAACAAGCTCGGCAACCTTGGCGACGACCTCGTCGATCGCCACGTCCTCGCGCTCGCCCGTGGCACGGTCCTTGAGCTCAACGGTGCCATTCTTAAGGCCACGCTTGCCAAGCACCACCTGATACGGGAATCCCATAAGGTCGTTATCGGCAAACTTAAAGCCGGGACGCTCGTCACGGTCGTCGACGACGACCTCGATACCCTCGGCGCACAAGCCCTCGACGATTTGGTCGCAGACGGTTGCGCACTCCTCCTTCTTGGGATCGAGCGGAATCACAGCGACCTCGTACGGGGCAACGGAAACCGGCCAGACGATACCGTGCTCGTCGTTGTGCTGCTCCACGACGGCAGCAAGCGAGCGAGATACGCCCACGCCGTAGCAACCCATGATAAGCGGCTTCTCCTTGCCGTCCTCGTCCATAAAGGTGGCGCCCATGGCCTCGGAATACTTGGTACCCAGCTGGAAGACCTGCGAGACCTCGATGCCGCGAGCAGCAGAGAGCGGCTTGCCGCAGTGCGGGCAGGGATCGCCGGCAACGACGGTTACCAGGTCGGCCCACTCGTCGACGGTAAAGTCGCGCTCGGGGCAGGCACCAGTAAAGTGATAATCGACCTCGTTGGCACCGCAGGCCCACTGCTTGGACTCGCGCAGGCTCTCGTCGCACACCAGGCGAATGCCCTCGGGCAGGTTAACCGGTCCGATAAAGCCCTTATGCAGACCGTAGGTCTGGAGCTCCTCATCAGTCATCATGCGATAGCCCTTGCCAAAGACATGCTCGGCCTTGCAATCGTTGAGCTCGTGGTCGCCCGGAACAATGGCCACGACGGGCTTGCCCTCGGCGTCGATGAGTGCCAGAGACTTGCGCGTGCCGTTCTCGGGGAAGCCGAAGAACTTTGCAACGGCCTCGATGGTGCCCATGCCCGGAGTCTCGACCTTGGTAAGCGTACCGTCGCCAGGACCCTCGGTCACAACGACCTTGGTGCTTGCCGCCTCGTCATCAGCAGCAAAGCCGCAATCATCACAGTAGACCAGCGAAGCCTCGCCGGCCTCGGCCAGCGCCATGTACTCGACGGAGGTGTCGCCACCGATCTCGCCGGAATCGGCGACGACGGGCAGAGCCTTGATGTAGCAGCGCTCGCAGATATTGGCGTACGCCTGCTTCATCTTGTCGTACTCCTCCTGCAGGCTCTCCTGCGTGGCGGAGAAGCTGTAGGCGTCCTTCATGATGAACTCGCGACCGCGCATCAGGCCAAAGCGGGGACGGAACTCATCGCGGAACTTGTCCTGGATGTGATAGAGATTCACCGGCAGCTGCTTGTAGGAACGCAGTTCATTGCGCACCAAGGCGGTCACGGTCTCCTCGTGCGTGGGGCCCAGCACAAACTCGCGGCCGTGGCGGTCATCAAAGCGCACGAGCTCCTTGCCATAGGCATCGATACGGCCGGACTCGCGCCACAGCTCGGCATCGACCATGATGGGCATCATGAGCTCCTGGGCGCCGGCAGCGTCCATCTCGTCGCGCACGATGTTCTCGATCTTGCGAATCGAGCGCCACGCGAGCGGCAGATAGGAATAGAGACCGGCGGCCTCCTTGCGGATCATGCCGGCACGGAGCAGCAGGCGGTGACTGGCGAGCTCGGCGTCCGCCGGATCCTCTTTAAGCGTCGGCGCATAGAGCTTAGACATATACATTGCTCGGGTCATTTATTTCTCCTCAATAAGCTTGTCGACCTCGGCCATCAGCGCGTCGACAATTTGATCCTCAGCTACTTTACCAATGATCTGGCCATGCGAAAAGAGCAGGCCCTGACCACGTCCGCAGGCAACACCCAGGTCGGCGTCAGATGCCTCTCCGGGGCCGTTGACCGCACATCCCATCACGGCGATCGAAAGCGGCGCGGAATAGTTCTTAAGCCGCTCGGTGACCTCCTCGGCGATGGGAATAAGGTTAACCTGGCAGCGGGCGCACGTGGGGCACGAGACAATCTCGGGACCACGGCGACGCAGGCCCAGCGACTGTAGAATTCCCCAGGCGACCGGCGGCTCCTCAACCGGATCGGCCGTGAGCGACACACGCATGGTGTCGCCGATGCCTTCGGAAAGCAAGATACCCAAGCCTACAGAGCTCTTGATGGTGCCCTGAAGCTTGGTCCCCGCCTCCGTCACGCCCAGGTGGAGCGGAACATGCGGTATCTCGCGCGACAGGGCGCGATAGGTATCAAGCGTCGTCTGTACGCTATGGGCCTTGGCGGATAGCACGATGTTGGTAAACCCACGGTCCTCAAAGTGCCGCACAAAGCGTTCGCTCGACATCACGAGCTTTTCGGGCTGCGTGAGGTCGTCGCGCTCGGCAATATCTTGCTCAAGCGAGCCCGCGTTCACGCCAATGCGAATCGCGCAGCCCGCGGCACCCGCGGCATCGATGACAGCGTCAACCTTGGCCCAATCGCCGATATTGCCGGGGTTGATGCGCAGCTTAGAGGCACCAGCCTCGACAGCGCCAATGGCAAGCTTATGGTCAAAATGGATATCGGCGACGATTGGCACCGGAGACTCGGCACAAATCGTGCGAAAGCCCTCGAGCGCAGCCTCGGTAGGCACGCTCACGCGCACGATATCGCAGCCAGCCTGCGCCAACGCGCACACTTGCGCAAGCGTTGCCTGGGCATCAGCAGTATCGGTGCAGGTCATAGACTGAACCACGACCGGAGCGCCACCACCGATCTGCACGACGCCCACATGCACGGGGCGCGTCAACTCGCGAGGCAAAGGATGGGATAAAGACAATCCAAACACTCCCCTACAGAATAAAACGAAGGATGTCGGAACGAAGCATATAGACAAACAGCAGTGCAAAGAGCGCGATGCCGACATAGCTGACGATTGTCTGCACTTTGAGCGGCAGCTCGCGGCCCGCAATCTTTTGAATGATCTCAATAAGCAGCTTGCCGCCATCGAGTGGTGGGATGGGCAGCAGGTTCATAAAGCCAAGCGAGAACGAAATGAGGGCGGCAAAGGAAAGGAACGTGGCAGGGCCGGCAGCAGCGGCCTGTGAGGACATAACGCTAATACCCACGATCGAAGAAGACTGATCGAGAATCTCCATCGTATGCTGCGGCTGGAGCAGGCGCAGCACGCCATCCGCTGTCTGCACGACATAGGAGAACGACAGGCGAGCCGACGTGATGGGGTCTAAACGGACCACCTGCGTAGAGGCATACACACCTAGGCGCTCGTCCTCTTTGAGCGCAACCGTGGTCGAATGCTGCTTGCCGTCACGCTCGTACTCGATGGCGATATCATCCTTACCGGCAGCCTTGCCGATGGCATCGTAGACATCCATCCAAGTGGAACATGAGACACCGTCAACCGAAAGGATCGCGTCACCGCCCTCGATACCCGCCTTGGCGGCAATAGACCCCTCGTCAACCTGACCGATCACGTTGGTATCCATCGGCACGGTGACACCCGCAATGGAATAGATGCTCATAAGGAGCAAAAAACCCGTCAAGATATTGACGATAATGCCCGCGAGCAGCATAAAGGCGCGCTTGAGAAAGCCTTGGCCAAGATAGGTGTGCGAGCGCTCTTGCGCAAGGAACTCGGCCTCGCCGCACGGCAGCTCCCACACATCGCCCTCGGCAGTCGCATGTTCGCGATCGAAACGGCGACCATCAAAGGTGGTATAGCCTGCCTTGTCTCGCGGCAACGTCTGATATTTGGTGGGATAGTAGCTCGGCGAGGGCTTCTCCCCTTCCTCATACCAGGGCGCGATGGAGCCCCAGCCCAGCAAAAGGGCGCATGCCTCGAGCACATCCTCCTCGGAAAGCTCGAGCTCGACAGCAAGGTCGGCCACGGTCACGCGACCATGACGATAGATAGCCGCGAGCACGCGGTCGGCGCACGAAACATCGGTCGGATCCATACCGCAGATGGCAGCGTAGCCACCCAGCAGCAGCGGGGTCACGCCAAACTTGGTTCCAATGCGACGCGACGTGTAATGGATGTCAAAGCGGCACGGCAGACCCAAAAAGAACTCGGTCACACGGACGCCGCAGGCACGCGCCGCCAAAAAGTGGCCGCCCTCGTGCAAAAACACGAGGACGGAAAGCATCAGCAGGCCCCAAAAGACCGATGAGAGAACGCTCAGAACAGTATCCATAAAACGAAAAAGCAATCCTTATGGGTTAGGAACGGGTTGCGGCGAGCACCTGCGCAGCCTTTTCACGCGCCCACGCATCGATGTCGCGAAGCTGCTCAAACGAATCGACCACCTGCATATCGTGGGCGTCCATGCAGGATTCCACAATGCGATCGATATCGGTAAAACTGCAGCCATCGTGCAGGAAGGCATCGACGGCGACCTCGTTGGCGGCATTGAGCACGCACGGCATGGTGCCACCCGTCTTGCCGGCACGCTCGGCCAGTGCCAGACAGCGGAAGGTATCCATGTCGGCAGCATCAAACGTGAGCTGCCCCAGCTCGCGGAAATCGATACGAGGCGCCGGAGTATCCCAACGCTCGGGATACGAGAACGCGAACTGGATGGGAATACGCATGTCGGATGCACCGAGATGCGCCATCACGGAGCCGTCGGCGAACTCGACCATAGAGTGAATCTTGGACTGACGCTGCACGACCACGTTAATGAAATCGAGGTCGCAGTTAAACAGATGCATGGCCTCAATGCGCTCCAGGCCCTTGTTCATGAGGGTGGCGGAGTCAATGGTGATCTTGGCACCCATGGCCCACGTGGGATGCGCGAGGGCATCGGCACGCGTCACGCGATCGAGCTCGTCGCGCGTGCGGCCAAAGAACGGACCGCCCGAGCAGGTGAGCCAAATGCAGTGGGCCTCGCGCGGGTTCTCCCCCAGATAGCACTGGTAGATGGCGGAATGCTCAGAGTCGACCGGAATAAGCTGGCCCGGTTGCGCCAACGGCATAAGCAAGTCGCCACCGACGACGAGGGACTCCTTGTTGGCAAGGGCAAGGCGCTTATTCGAGGTCAAGGCCGCATGGCTCGCCTCGAGACCGGCGGCGCCCACAATAGCGACGAGCACGCAGTCGACATCGTCGCGACGCGCGAGCTCGCAAACCGCCTGCGCGCCAACGCCGAGCTGTGTGCCCTCGGGCAACTCCTGCAGCACGGCGTCATCGCCATGAGCGACATCGGCAACGGCAACCGCCGGAACCGAGAACTCGCGGGCAGCGGCAACGAGCTCCGAGGTGCTGGAATTAACGGACAGCGCCGTCACCTGCAGGCGATCGGCATGCTGGCGGCACACATCGAGCGCCTGGGTGCCGATAGAGCCCGTACAACCCAGGATGGCAACGCGAAGGCGTCCATCGGGGCCATACGTCGTCTGGAAGGACATTACAGCACGCCTCCGATCATCAGCAACAGCCGTGCGGTGATGCAACCGAAGATAAGCGAATCGCTACGATCGAGCATTCCGCCGTGGCCCGGGATAAGGTTGCCGGAATCCTTGACGCCCACACCGCGCTTGATGCGCGACTCGATAAGGTCGCCGATAACGCCCAGAATGGACACGACCACGCCGCACAGCAGCGCATAGGGCAGGCTGAGCTTGTAGAAGTGCGTCGCCCACAGGATGAGCCAAATCAAAACCGAGCCCAAGATGCCGCCGGCAAACCCCTCCCAGCTCTTTTTGGGGGAGATCTTGGGAACCATCTTGTGCTTGCCGATACGGCTGCCCACGATGTAGGCAAACGAATCGGAGACCCAAAGGGACGCGCAAACGCCCACTGAAAGCAGGGCGCCGGCAAAACCGGGCACGGCATCGCGCAGCAGCACGATAGCCGACAGCATAAAGCCAGTGTAGATGGGACCCATGAGCGTCACGGCAACATCAGAGATGCGAGTGCGCGGAGACCAGACATACCAGATACCAACCGCAAGCATCAAAGCGAACAGCAGGGCGTTCAACAGCAGCGAATCGCCCAGTGCCGACAGCGGAAAGAGTACGGCGGCAGCGATACCCATGCGCTCGTTAGCCATCTTGCCATCGAGCCTTGTCATACGGAAAAACTCATAGCAGCACAGACCGCTCATGACAGAAACAAAGATGGCCGTGGGCACGATACCCAAAACCAGGCACAGGATAAAGACAACGGCGTAGACGATACCGGCGGCGGCACGGGTAATAAAGCCCGCCAGCCACGAACCGGTGCCGCTCTTCGCTGCAGGCGCTCCCGCAGTGGCAGCCTTGCGCGCAGGCGCCGCGGAAACTGGCGTCTTGGGAGCAGATGCCTTGGGACGATCGGACACGATTAAGCCTCCTCGGTCTTGCTCAGTCCACCAAACCTACGGTCACGGCCCTGATAGGCCAAAATGGCGTCGACAAGGCCCCAACGATCAAAGTCGGGCCAATAGGTATCGGTGACGTAGAATTCGGAATAAGCCACCTGCCACAGCAGATAGTTCGAAAGGCGCAGCTCACCAGAGGTGCGAATCACAAGTTCGGGATCGGGAAGACCGGCGGTATAGAGGTGGGAAGCCACCATGTCGTCATCAATTGCGGCAGGATCGATCTTACCGGCGGCAGCGTCGGATGCGATCTGACGGACAGCGCGGGTAATCTCGGCACGCGCGCCGTAGTTGACGGCAAGCGCCAGCGTCATACCGGTGTGATCGGCGCACTCGGCAAGACCGCGCTCAAAAACGTCGCGAGTCTTCTTGGGCAGCGCGGAAATGTCACCCAAAAAGACTACGCGCACATTTTCGCGCTTCAGAAGCGGCAGCTCGTCGATAAACGTCTTGGCAAACAGGTGCATCAGAACGTTGACTTCGTGCTGCGGTCGATTCCAGTTTTCGGTCGAAAATGCATAGGCCGAAAGCACGTCGACGCCCAGGCGCACGCAGGCGGTAATGATCTCGCGCAGCGAGACGATACCCGCCTTGTGGCCCTCGGTGCGTGCAAGACCGCGCGACGTGGCCCAACGACCGTTGCCGTCCATGATGCACGAGATATGGTGCGGAATGTTATTGAGGTCAAGGTCGGAAAAACCGACGCCCGCAGGGGCGTCGGCAAAGTACTCGACCAGTTTATGCTCGTCGTATTGCACCTTAGATCTCCATGACCTCGGCTTCTTTTTCCTTCAGAAGCTCCTCGACCTTGGCGACATACTCATCGGTATGCTTCTGGACCTTGGCCTGCTCGCGACGTACGTCGTCCTCGGTGAGCTCCTCATCGCGCTCGAGCTTGTTGTTGAAGTCGCGACGGATGTTACGGATAGACACCTTGGCCTGCTCGGCGTACTCGCGGCACTCCTTGACGAGCTCGCGACGGCGCTCCTCAGTGGGAGCCGGGAACGGAAGACGAACGACGGTGCCATCGGAGTTGGGGGTAATACCCAGATCGGAAGCGCCGATGGCCTTGACGATAGCATTGATGAGCGCCTTATCCCACGGCTCGATGAGCAGCATGTGAGCCTCGGGGGTCTTGACGGCGGCAACCTGCGTGACCGGCGTGGGGACACCGTAATAATCGACGGTGATGTCGGACAGAATGTTGGCGTTGGCACGACCGGTACGAACCTTGGAGAAGTTATGCTTGAGGGACTCGAGCGACTTGTCCATATGGGCGGTGATGTTCTCTGCCATGCTTAATCCTCCTGATAGACGAGCGTGCCGACGGGCTCACCCGCGAGCGCGCGCTTGACGGTGTCCTCGCCATCGATGTTGAGGACCAAAATAGGCATACGGTTATCCTGGCACAGGGCCGTAGCTGTGGAATCCATAACCTGCAGACCGCGAACGAGAACCTCGTGATAGGTAATCTTGTCAAAACGGACGGCATCGGCGCACTTGACGGGATCCTTGTCGTAGATGCCGTCAACCTTGGTGGCTTTAATCAGAATCTCGGCGCCGATCTCGCACGCACGAAGAGCCGCGGCGGTGTCGGTCGTAAAGTACGGATTGCCCGAACCGGCGGCAAAAATAACGACGTTGCCCTTGGAAAGGTGGTTGATGGCGCGACGGCGAATATAGGGCTCGCAGATCTCGTTCATCTGGATAGCGCTCATCACACGGCAGGGAACGTCGTTATGCTCGAAAGCATCCTGCAGGGCGAGCGCGTTCATAACGGTCGCGAGCATGCCCATGTAGTCGGCCTGAGCACGCTCCATGCCACCGGCAGCGCCTGCCATGCCGCGGAAAATATTGCCGCCGCCGACAACGACGCCGACCTCATGGCCAACGGCGAGCAGCTCCTTGACCTGCTTGGCAAGATGATCGGTAACCTTGGGGTCGATGCCATATTGGCCGTCGCCCATCAGCGCTTCGCCGGAAAGCTTAAGAAGCACTCGTTTATATCGGATGTCGGACAAAGCGATCCTCCTTTAATTAGACTCTCAATATGATATCAAAGGCTCTGATAAGAGCCATGAAAAAGCAGGCTGTGAGTAAAACCCACAGCCTGCTCATTACCAGCTACAAGAGCTTATTTACTCGCCACGGACCAGACGGTCAAAGGCAACGACGGTAATGGTGTCGCCGAGCTCCTTGGAGACCTGCTCAGCGTACTTCTTGATGGTGAGGGAGCTGTCCTTGATGAACTCCTGCTCGGTGAGCACGGACTGCTTGTAGAACTTCTCCAGACGGCCAACAGCCATCTTCTCCTGGATAGCCTCGGGCTTGCCGGACTCGGCAGCCTGGGCCATGTAGATCTGCTTCTCGTGCTCGACGGTCTCGGCCGGAACCTGATCGCGGGTAGCGCAGATCGGGGCGACGGCGGCAACCTGAAGGGCAACGTCGTGAGCGAAGGTCTTGAAGGACTCAGCCTGAGCGGTCTCGGCCTTCTCGAAGGCGAACTCGACGAGGACGCCGATCTTACCACCCATGTGGATGTAAGAAGCGAGCGCGCCGTTCTCGGCCTTGCGGGCAGCGAAGCGGGAGATCTTCATGTTCTCGCCCATGATGTGAATCATCTCGGTGAGCTCGGAGGAAACGGTCTCCTCGCCCATCGGCTTCTCGAGCAGAGCGTCGACGTCAGCAGGCTCGGTGGTAGCGACAACCTCAGCGACCTTAGAAGCAAAGCCGGTGAACTTGGCGTTGGAGCCAACGAAGTCGGTCTCGCAGGAGAGCTCGAGCAGAGCGCCGGTCTTGCCATCCTCGGAGACGAACGCGGCGACAGCGCCCTCGTTGGTCTCACGGCCAGCCTTCTTGGCAGCCTTGGCAAGGCCGTTCTTACGCAGAACGTCGACAGCGGCGTCCATGTCGCCGTCAGCCTCGACGAGAGCCTTCTTGCACTCCATCATCGGGGAGTCGGTCATCTCGCGGAGCTGCTTGACCATAGCGGCGGTAATCTGGGCCATTGTGGTTCCTTTCAAAGAGATGAAAAAGAATTAACTAAGACTGATTTACTCGGCCTTGGGCTCAGCGGCCATCTCGGCCTCGGAGACCTGCGCCTTACCGGAGCCAGCGAGGCAGGCGTCAGCCATGAGCTCGCACATAAGGGTGACAGCGGAGATAGCGTCATCGTTGCAGGGGATGCCGTACTCGACCTCGTCGGGATCGGAGTTGGTGTCGATCAGAGCGACGACGGGGATGTTCAGGCGCTGAGCCTCCTTGATGGCGTTCTCCTCGCGCTTAGTGTCGATGACGAAGAGAGCCTGGGGCAGACCCTTCATGTCGCGGGCGCCACCGAGGTTGGTCTGGAGCTTGGTGAGCTCCTTGCCGAGCACAGCCTGCTCCTTCTTGGGGAGCACTGCCATGCGGCCGTCCTCGACCATGGCCTCGAGCTCCTCCATGCGGTTGATGCGGGAGCGGATGGTGACGAAGTTGGTCAGCATACCGCCGAGCCAACGCTGGTTGATGTAGGGCATATTAGCGCGCTCAGCAGCGTTCTTGACGGCCTCCTGAGCCTGCTTCTTGGTGCCGACGAACAGCACGTTGCCACCCTTGGCGACGTTCTTGACGAAGGTGTAGGCCTGGTCGGCGTCGAGGATGGTCTGCTTGAGGTCGAGGATGTAGATGCCGTTGCGCTCACCGAAGATGAACGGCTTCATCTTGGGGTTCCAGCGACGGGTCTGGTGACCGAAGTGGCAGCCGGCCTCGAGCAGGGTGCGGATATTAATCTTGGTAGCCATGTTAAACCTCCTGTGGTTTGCCTCCGCGCGGGGTCATCCTCCAAAACCAACCCGGACATGTGCTACCAAAGCCCGGGCACCACGGTATGAAGTAGCCGCGCGTGCGTGATAAAAACCTGTTGCCGTGAAGCAACCCGATGAATGATAGCAGGAATGCATCTTCCTGCCAACCCGCAATCAAAACCACACACCTGAGCGCGGCGCGGGACGTCCCAGCCACTATTCGCCGCGGGGATGGGCTTGAGCCACAGCCCGCTTAAGCCGATCGGGTGTGAGATGCGTGTAGATCTGCGTCGTGGACAGGCTCGCATGGCCCAGCAGCTCTTGAACCGAGCGCAGGTCCGCACCGCCCTCGAGCAAGTCGGTCGCAAAGGTATGGCGCATCGCATGCGGGGCGATGTCGGCAGGCATGCCGGCGAGCGTCGCCAGCGTATGAAACCGCCGCCTGAGCATGGCGGCACTCATGCGATTACCGCGCGCCGATATAAGCAGCGGATGCGGCCCGGTAACGGGGTCACGACGCTTTGCCTGAGCGAGCAACTCCGGCCTTCCCTCCTCAATATAGAGACGCGTCGCCTCGAGCGCACGACGATACAGAGGGACGATACGTTCTTTGCTCCCCTTGCCCCACAGGCGCAGCGTGCGTTCGGACCACGCAATGGACTCCACATTGAGTGCTGCGAGCTCAGAGATACGGGCGCCCGAGGCATAGAGCAGCTCGAGCATCGCCGCATCGCGCAGTCCCGCGGGTGTTGAGGTATCAGGCGTCTTGAGCAGCGCCTCCACCTGTTGGGTCGTCAGCACACCGGGTAGATCGCGCGGGAGCTTGGGCGAGGAAATTGCCGAGACCACATCGCCCTCCACGACCCCCTCGGCAGCCATCCATCGATAGAGCGATCGGATAGCCGACAGATGCGCCGCAAGCGTTCGGGGAGCCACCTGCTCACGCGAAAGCTCGGCAAGATAGCGACGAATGGTGCGCACGTCGGCAGCGAAAGCATCGATATCCTCGCGCTCGCACCAGGCAGCAAAGCGCTCCAGCCTCGAGCCATAGGCCGTCACCGTATTGGGAGAAAGCCCCTCGACACGTGCGATATAGGCGATAAACGAGTCGACGGTGTCGTACAGGTCAAAGGCTATGACCGGTCGCCTCCAAACAGATCGGGGCGAGTGGCCAGATAGGCATCAAGGGCCTCGAGCGCACGGTCCGCATAGGCCTGGTAGCGGTCGCGCTTGCTGCGGCGCTTACCATCCTCGAGTGGCGGTACCAGGCCAAAGTTGACATGCATGGGCTGGTAGCCCACGGTGGCAGGATCGGTCGCATAGCCCACGAGCGCGCCCAGGGCGCCCACGCGGGGCAACTCGACGCCCGCGGCGCCGATAGCCTCGGCATAGGTGTTGAGCGCCGCGAGCAGACCGGTCGCCACGGCTTCCATGTACCCCTCGGTGCCGGTGATCTGACCGGCCAGGCGCACGCCGGTACCGGGCACGGCAAAGGTGCCATCGAGCACGTGCGGGGCGTCGACAAAGGTATTGCGATGCATGACACCGTAGCGGAAGAACTCAGCGTTCCCCAGGCCCGGCACCATATGGAAGACGCGCTTCTGCTCGCCAAAGGTCAGGTTTGTCTGGAAGCCCACCAGGTTATAGGCGGTCTTCTCCTTGTTCTCGGCACGCAGCTGAATCGCCGCCCAGGGGCGACGTCCGGTACGCGGGTCGGTGAGGCCGACGGGCTTCATGGCGCCAAAGCGAATGGCGTCCTTGCCGGTGCGCGCAACTTCCTCGGCAGGTTGGCAGGCCTGGAACAGATCGCCGCCCTCAAAGTCTTTGAGCACCACGCGGTCGGCCGTGGTAAGTGCCTCGATAAAGGCCTCGTACTCCTCCTTGTTGAGCGGAGCGTTGAGATAGTCGCCGCTCCCCTGCTCCTCGTAGCGCGACTGCGAGAACAGCACGTTCATATCGAGCGTGGAGGCATCGACGATCGGCGCCGCGGCATCGAAGAACGCAAGGGCGTCGCCGCCGACGAGCTTCATGACCTCTTCGCTCAGCGCCGGTGAACACAGCGGGCCCGCGGCAATGACCACGTGGCCCTCGGGAATCTGCGTGACCTCGCCGTGCACGACCTCGATATTGGGACGGGCGGCAACCTCGGCCTCGACAAGCTCGGAAAACTTGACGCGGTCGACCGCCAGGGCACCGCCGGCGGGAACAGCCGCGCGATGGGCGCAATCGAGCAGGACTGAACCCATGCGCTTAAGCTCGGCCTTCAGCAAACCAGCCGCGGAATCCGGACGGGTCGACTTAAACGAATTGGAGCAGACGAGCTCTGCCAAGTGATCGGTATGGTGAGCCGGGGAGCTAACCTGGGGGCGCATCTCGCACAGCCTAACGGCAAAACCGCGGTCTGCCAGCTGGATCGCGCATTCCGAACCCGCCAGACCGCCACCGATAACCGTCACCTGATCGAACTGCATCTGCAAACACCTTTCTAATTGACACGTTTTCCATTGTGACCGAAGGGCGTCTGGGCGTGAAGGGCAAACTTGGAGGGCGCATACCTTCCATCCATCATGCGCTCGATAAGGCCCTCGAGTTCAAGCGAACCCAAGAGTTTGAGTACGCCGACAGCATCGAGCGAGACGAGCGCCGCGATGTCGTCGACCTTGAGCGGAGAGGCGATGAGCGCATGCATCACGGTCTGCTGTGTTGGATCCAGGTCGGCAATGCCGGGAGCATCGGGGCGCGAGTAGCGCAGGGTGCCGTAGATGCGTGAGATAGCCATCTCGATAGATTCCTCGTCGATGATGCAGCAGGCACCGTTCGCAATGAGGTAATTCGTGCCACGCGACTCGGGCGATAGGATCGACCCCGGCACGGCAAGAAGTTCGCGCCCCAAATCCATAGCAGCCTCGGCTGTAGAAAACGTCCCGGAAGGCATACCCGCCTCGGAAACAAAGAGGGCTTGCGACAGGGCCGCGATCACGCGATTGCGGCGCGGAAAGGCAAACTTGCGCGGACCCATGCCCCACGGAGAGATCGACACGACCGCGCCACCCGTATCGAGCGTGCGCATAATAAGCCCCGCGCTCGAACGCGGGTAGACCACGTCGGCGCCCGTCCCCAGCACCACGACGTGTTTGCCGCCGGCGTTGACCGCAGCCCAACCCGAGGCCTGGTCACAACCGACCGCGCCACCCGAAACTACCGTCACTCCCGCCTCGACCGCCACCTTTGCCGCAAGCTCTGCCACGGCAAGACCATACGGCGAGGCCTTGCGCGCGCCGATGATGGAGAGCGCGGGCGTCGAAAGCACCTCGGGGTTGCCGCGCACATAGAGCGTCTGGGGTACATCAGAAAGCTCCAAAACGGTCTCGGGATACAACGCATCACCTGGATGCAGCTCGTAGGTCCCCTCGGCCATCATTGGTCCCTCCTTCCCTGGTACATCGCTGCCTCGAGCACGTGGTCCTGCGTCACTTGCTCGTTCTCGGCGACGTCGGCGATGGTACGCGCGATACGCACCAGTCGCACAATGCCGCGACCCGTGAGATGTGTGCGCTTCGACAGGCCGAGCACACACTTCTCCGCCGCATCATCGAGCTCAAAGGTCGAAACGACGCCGTCAATGGACCGTGTCTCGTCATCCTCGGCCTCGGCATCCGCATCGTCCATACGGGATTCGCGCCAAGCGCGAAAAGCGCGACCGCGCACAACGTAGTCACGTAACTCGGCAGACGACATACCCTCCGCACCCTCGATAATCACTTGGGGGTCGGGACGGGTCACATCGATCATCATGTCGATACGGTCGGCCAAAGGACCGCGCAGTTTAGACCGATAGCGCTCGACCATCGCCGCCGAGCAGCGACACGGCACCTCGCGATCACCCAAGAAGCCGCAGGGGCAAGGGTTACTCGCAGCCAGCAGCTGAAAGCGCGACGGGAAGGTAAAGGCCCCGTCGACGCGTACGATCCTGACGTAGCCGCGTTCGATGGGCTGACGCAGCGTCTGCAGCACACCCGTGGGAAACTCAGCAAGCTCGTCCAAAAAGAGCACGCCGCCATGAGCAAGGCTGATCTCACCCGGGTGCACCGGGCGCCCACCGCCGATAAGACCTGCGGTCGAAATACTGTGATGGGGACTGCGGAAGGGCCGGTGCCCCGCCAACAAACCATCAATGTTCTCACCCAAAACCGAATGGATGCACAGCGCCTCCTGTTGATCCTCAACGGAAAGCTCGGGCAGGATGCCGGTCATACGACGCGCGAGCATCGTCTTGCCCGATCCCGGGGACCCGATCATAAGCAAACCGAGCTCACCCGCTGCCGCCAGTGCCATGCCGCGCTTGGCGACCTCCTGCCCCAGTACGTCGGCATAGTCGAGTTCGGGCTCAAAGGTCGCCTCGAGCACTTCAGAATCCAAGTAGTGCCGCGCGGCATCGCCCATGCCATGGGCAAGCTGAGACAAATGATCGATAAATCCGCAATCCACGCCCGCAAGCGGCACATGCTGATCGGACCTGCCGGCGATAAAGGACAGCCCCATATCACGCGCCAATAACTGAAACGCCACCTCGCCCTTGACGGGAAGCACCGTACCGTCCAAGCCGAGCTCGCCGGCGATAAGGCAGCGATCGAGGTTGTCACGGGGAATCTGCCCATCGGCCGCCAGAACCGCGATGGCGATGGGCAGATCAAAGCCGCTACCGGTCTTGCGAATATCGCCGGGCGCTAGGTTGACCGTAATGCCCGAGCGTGGGATCTCGAACCCGGCGGAGCGCATCGCGCAGCGAATACGACCGCGTGACTCCATCACCTCCATACTCGGAATGCCGAGCATTTGGATGCCCGGAACACCACCGGCAAGCGAGACCTCGACCGTGACGTGAATCGCCTCGACGCCACGGATGCAGGCCGCGTGAACGGCAAACGTCTCGAACGCCATCACGACACCTGCCAATCGAACGCGTTGTACTGATGCTCGATCTCAGCGATATGCCCGCCACGAATGGTGACACCCACGGCATCGAAGCGAATCGCCTTGAGCGGATAATGCTCCATGAGATAGCAACTTGCGATGCGGCGGTAGCGGCGTTGCTTTTGAGCGTCCACGGCCTCCTCGGGAAAGACCCGCGTGCTGCAATCCAGTGCAACGCGTCTGGTCTTGACCTCGGCCATCACCACGACATCGTCGAGCTCATCGAGCAGCACCAGATCGGCCTCGCCCTCGGTGCAACGATAACCCTGCTCCAGCAAGGTGTAGCCGCGCTCGTTAAAGTAGTCGATGGTGATCAGCTCGCCCAGCATGCCCAGCTCGCGGGGACTGAGTCCCTTGATAAACTCGGGCGTCATCGCCCCGCAGTCGAGCTCGCCGTTTTCCCAACGCTCCTTGAGCTGCTGCGTCTTGCTCTTTTTGCTTGCGGCACTCATGGGGTCTCCTTTCCCGCACGCTGCATTGCCCCGATGATGAGGGCACCTTTCATGCGGGTAAGTACCGGAAGCAAACCAAAAGCTGACCAAATGCCGTCAAAAAACGGGCCGTACGCAGCAATGGTGTTGCATACGGCCCGCTACCAGCAGGTTTATAAAACCCCTGAGGTCCCTGTCTCCACAATTGACCTAGAAAAGGCGCTCAGTCTGCAGAAAGTTTCCGCAAAAGCTCACGCGGTGCAGTGGACAAAGTCCATGTTTGCGAATGGCCTCGATGTGCTCGGGGCTTGCGTAGCCTTTCGATTCGGCCAAATGGTACTCGGGATACTCGGCATCGTACTCGACCATCATCTCATCACGCGTGACCTTGGCCATGATGGACGCCGCGGCGATACAGGCGATCTTGGCATCGCCCTTCACCACGTCGCGCTCGTTGGGAACGGCGCCCAAGGGGCTACCGTCCATAAGCACGCAATCGGGCTCGAGCCCCGTATCGGCCACGGCGCCCGCGACAGCGGCTCGAATGGCGCGGGCCATGCCCATCTCATCGATATCCTTAGGCGCGATATGGCAAAAACCAATTGCCGTCGCCACCTCGGCAATCTTCACTGAGAGCAACTCGCGGCGCGCCGGCGTGAGCTTTTTGGAATCGTTGATGCCCCAGACGCGCGGCTCCATAGGAAGGCAGACGGCGCATACCGTCAAAGGACCGGCCACCGATCCGCGACCTACCTCGTCGACACCAACGACTACCCCATCGCCGCCAAGCTCATGCATAAGCTCGTACATGTCATTGACGCGCTCGCGCTCGGCAAGTTCCTTGGCATGGCGCTTAAGAGCACGCTCGCAAGCCTTGATCACCTGCTGGCGCGGGTCCTCGCGATAATGCTCCACGAGGGCGGGGATCTCCTCAAACGTAGCGCTCGCCAACTCACCGGCAACCTGCGATGCCGAAACCGAGCTCGTCATATTGGCCATACCAGGCCCTCCTTGCATGCAAATCAGATAAAAAGAAGGGCCACCCGAAGGTGACCCTTGTGTCCAAACGAGTGGACAGACGCTGCGATCTTCTTAGCGCTTCTCGGGGATGCGAGCAGCCTTGCCCACCTTGTCGCGGAGGTAGTACAGCTTGGCGCGACGGACGCGACCATGACGAACGACCTCGAGCTTGGCGATCTTGGGGCTGTGAAGCGGGAAGGTACGCTCAACACCGACACCGAAGGACATCTTGCGGACGGTGAAGGTCTCGCGGGCACCGGCGCCGGCCATGCGGATGACGTCGCCCTGGAAGACCTGGATGCGCTCGCGGTCACCTTCCTTAATGCGGTAGTGAACCTTGACGTTGTCGGCGACGCGAACCTGAGGAATGTCCTCGCGGATCTGCTGACGCTCGATTGCGCGGATGTAATCCATGTGCAATTCCTTACTCTTCTAGAGGTGCCGTACCACCCTGGCCGGCACGTAGTTGAACAAACGTATTCGAGTATACACGCGCGGGTTTCTGCTGCAAGAACAATTTTTTACGCAGACAAAAAGACAAAACCCGCACATGATAACCGCCCGCCTCACGAATGAGGCGGGCGGTATGAAGGGGCGCTACGCTAGGCGTCGATGCGCAGGGGGCTAGGCGCTGCGCTTGGCCTCGAGCTTGGCCTGAGCGGCAGCCAGGCGCGCGAGGGGCACGCGATAGGGCGAGCAGGACACGTAGTCCACGTCGGCCACGTTAAACAGGCCCTTGATGGACTTGGGGTCGCCGCCGTGCTCGCCGCACACGCCAAAGTGCATGTCGGGATTGGTGGCGCGGCCCTTCTCGACGGCCAAGCGCACGAGCTCCAGCACCGCCGTGTCGATAGTCTCGAAGGGATTGTCCTTCAGGATCTTCTTGTGCATGTACAGCGGGATGAACCTGGCCTCGGCATCGTCACGAGAGAAGCCGAAGGTCGTCTGCGTGAGGTCGTTGGTGCCAAAGCAGAAGAAGTCGGCATGATGGGCGATCTCGTCAGCGACCATGCAGGCACGCGGCAGCTCGAGCATCGTGCCCACGGGAATATTGAGCTCGACGCCTTCCTCGGCGGAAACCTCTGCGATCACGCGCTCGATGACCTCGCGGGTCTGGACATGCTCAGCCGTGATGGAAACGAGCGGAACCATGATCTCGGGGCGCGGGTCGACACCATCCTTGATAAGGCGGGCAGCAGCCGTGGCCACAGCGCGGACCTGCATGAGCGGCAGATCGCCAAAGACGACGGACAGGCGCACGCCGCGCAGGCCGAGCATCGGGTTGGACTCGACCATGCCGTCAATGCGACGCAGGCGGGCGCGCAGGACGGCAAGCTCTTCCTCGCTGGCGCCAGCGGCTTCCTTCTTGGTGATGGCGACCTCGAGCTCTCGAGGATTATCCAAGAACTCATGAAGCGGCGGATCGAGCAGGCGGACGACCACATCGCGACCGGACATGGTCTTGAACATCGCCAGGAAGTCCTCGGTCTGAACCTTGAGCAGGTCGGCCAGGGCCTGCTGCTTCACGGCCTCATCGTCAGACAGGATAAAGCTCTGGATGATGTTCTTGCGATCGCCCAGGAACATGTGCTCGGTGCGGCACAGACCGATGGCCTCGGCGCCAAACTCAAGAGCGAGCTCGGCATCCTCGGGGTTGTCGGCGTTGACGCGCACGTGGTTGGCGTGACCGTCGGTCTCGTCCAAACGGATCTCATCGGCCCAGGACAGGATGGTGTCCAGGTCGCCGGTGAGCTCTGCAGAGACCAGATCGACCGCGCCGTCGACGACGATACCCTGGGTGCCGTCGATGGAGATGACATCGCCCTCGCGCAGCACGCGGTCGCTGCCCTCGATGCGCACGACCTTCTCTGCCGCGTCGATATGGAAGCGCTCGACACCGCAAACGCAGGGCGTACCCATGCCGCGGGCGATAACGGCGGCATGGCTCGTCTTGCCACCGTGGCTGGTCAGGATGCCCTCGGCGGCGACCATGCCCTTCAGGTCGTCGGGGTTGGTCTCCCAGCGGACCAGAATGACCTTGTGACCCTCGGCGGAACGCGCGACGGCGTCGTCACTCGAGAACACGACCTCACCCACGGCGGCACCGGGGCTGGCGTTAAGGCCGCTGGCCAGGGCCTCGTACTTCTTGGAGGCGTCGAACTGCGGGTGCAGGAGCTGATCGAGCTGCGCGGGATCGATGCGGCTCACGGCCTCCTCGCGGGTGATGAGGCCCTCCTCGACCATTTCGATAGCAATGCGCAGGGCGGCAGTGGCGGTGCGCTTGCCCACGCGGGTCTGGAGCATCCAGAGCTTGCCCTGCTCGATGGTAAACTCGATATCGCACATATCGCGGTAATGATCCTCGAGCGTCAGGAACACGCGCTCGAGCTCCTCGCCTGCGGACTCGAGGCCCGGGGTGGTCTTGAGGTCGGCGATGGGCTCGGTGTTTCGGATGCCGGCGACGACGTCCTCGCCCTGGGCATTCACCAAAAAGTCGCCATAGAACTCCTTGGTGCCGTCGGCCGGGTTGCGCGTAAAGGCGACGCCGGTCGCAGAGGTCTCGCCCTTGTTGCCAAAGGCCATGGCCTGGACGTTGACGGCGGTGCCGAGCTCGTCGGAAATGCCGTGCTGCTTGCGGTAGATGCAGGCGCGCTCGTTCATCCAGCTGCCAAAGACGGCCTGGATGGCAAGGCGCAGCTGGAGCTCCGGATCGTGCGGGAAAACGGGCTTACCGTCGGCGACCTCGAGCTCGGGATACAGGGTCGCCTCGACGTTCTCGGAGAAGATGCCCTTAAAGGTCTCGACGAGCTCCTGCAGGTCCTCGGCCGAAAGCTCGGAATCGACACGAACGCCGGCGACCAGGCGGGCCTGGGTCAGGGCGTTCTCGAATAGATCGGCGTCGACGCCCATGACGACGTTGGAGAACATCTGGATAAAGCGACGGTAGCTGTCCCAGGCAAAGCGCGGGTTTTGCGTCTGCGCGATAAGGCCCTGGACGGAATCGTCGTTGAGGCCCAGGTTGAGGACCGTGTCCATCATGCCGGGCATGGAGAACGGAGCGCCCGAGCGAACCGACACGAGCAGCGGATCGGAGGCATCGCCGAGTTTCTTGCCGCAACGGGCCTCGAGGTCCGCCCCAGCGGCAACGATCTCATCGAGTGCGCCTTCGGGCCACACATTGCCGGCACCGGAGTACTCGACGCAAGTCTGGCAGGTAATGGTAAAGCCACCGGGAACCGGCAGGCCGATACGGCTCATCTCTGCAAGGTTAGCGCCCTTGCCGCCAAGCACGAAGTTCATGGACTTGTCGCCCTCAGTGACACAGGTGCCCTGGGCGTCGGTTCCAAAACGGTAAACCCTCTTGCAATCGCTCACGATACTTCCCCTTCCATGCGCTTACGCGCACGACCGTGGTAACGAATCGACCCACCGGATGCGGGCCGTGAGGGAACTATACGGCGGGTTTTGGACAGGCTTGAGCAGAGGGTGCGCGGTTTGGTAAACGTGCTAAAACCGGCGGTAAACGGTAGGTAAAGGTGGCTACCTTATGAAGATACCACTACAAGGAAAGTGCAGGTCGGATGCGATGTATTTGCTAAATCGCTTTACCATTTATCAGCATTATTTCCAAGTATTCTCTTTGGTTAGCTAAAAGAGCCCCGTCCCAAATTAGCTACCCAAACAACCTTGTCCCAAGTGAGCTACTTTTGTTGAGCGCGGCGGGCGGCACGGCGGGCTCTTGCCTCTTGAATCTCTTCGAGGTGAGCAATGATCTCGGCAGCGCTTTCCTCGATGGCTTTGCCGTCGGTACGCACAACAAAGCAGCCTAAGCGCTTCATGAGGGCACGAGCTTCCTCAAGCTCGCTGCGCACGCTCTCAGGCTCGGCATAGGAGCCGGCAACGGCACGGGCGTAGTCATCGCACAAGCGGCTATCGCGAATCTCAGAAATAACGTCGACGGTCGAAATCAGGCCGAACAGGTGCATCGGGTCAACCTCGTAAATCGACTTGGGCGGCTCCATGCCATGCGCCAGTGGGACATTGGCGACCTTGTAGCCCTGATAGGCTAAATACATCGAAAGCGGCGTCTTGGATGTACGCGACACACCCAGCAGCACGATATCGGCACCCGACAGATCGTCGCAACCACGACCGTCATCGTGCTCAACGAAATACTCCATGGCCTCGATACGATGGAAATAGCGGTCATCGGTCTTGTGAATCACGCCCGCAACGCACTTGGGCGGCGCACCGATGAGCGACGACAGCACGGCAAGCGTCGGGCCGATCAGGTCAACCGAACGGATATGCAGCATACCCAGGTAATCGAGCACGCGGGCGCGAAGCGCCGGATCGACAATGGTATGGAACACGGCGACATCGCGATGGTCGGCATCGACGCGCGGCCCCACAAATGACTTGACCTGCTCCACGGAGGTCACCTTGGGCAGGCGCAAAACGCGAAAAGCCCCTTCATCAAATTGCCCGGACGCCGCAAGCACCACCTCACAAGCGGTATCGCCGAGCGAGTCGGAGATAACGATAACGGTGGGACGAGCGGTGACCGGGCAATCCATGCGGGGCTCCTTTTGCGCTTATGCGCAGGCTGGCTTACTTTTTGCGAGCAAGCTCACCGATGTTTGCGATGCCGGAGAAAACGGCCTCGAAGCGGTTGAGCAGCTTAAGGCGATTATCGCGAAGCTGCTCGTCCTTATCCATGACCATGACCTCGTCGAAGAAGCGGTCGATGGGGGCGCGCAGGGCGGCAAGGGCGGCAAATGCGGCCGGGTAATCCTCGGCAGCAAGGGCGGCGTCGACAGCGGTCTGAGCAGCCTCGGAGGCATCGGCAAGCGCGAGCTCGACCTCGCCCATCAGGGCGCGGTCGTACTCCGCGCCCAGCTCGGGCTTGGAGATGTGCGCGGCGCGGGCATAGGCGGTCGCCAGGTTATCGAACGTCTCAGCGTCGTTCTTGCGGGCCTCGTCGAGGGCGGCGCAGCGGGCGAAGAAGACGGACGGGGCGATGATGTGCACCGCGGAGACGGCGGCAACGGTATCGGCCGGGATCTTTTCGTCGCGGGCCATGCTCACCAGACGGCCGTGGAAGAAGTCGCGAACCTGCTGAGCGACCTCGGCGGCGTCGAACTCGATACCCTGCTCGCTATAGAGCTCAAGGGCAAAGTCGATAAGCGACGTGGGATCGATCGGCAGACGGTCGCGCAGGATGTTGATGATGCCGATAGCGGCACGACGCAGCGCGTAGGGATCGGAGGAGCCGGTCGGGGGCTCGCCAATGGCAAAGATACCGGCGATGGTATCGAGCTTGTCGGCGCAGGCCACGATGCAGCCAGCGGTGCCCTCGGGCAGCTCGTCACCGGCAAAGCGGGGACGATAATGATCGCGAATGGCGTGGGCGACCTCATCGTTCTCCCCCATCGCGGTGGCGTAGTAACCGCCCATCACGCCCTGCTGGCTCGTGAACTCGACGACGGCGTTGGATACCAAGTCGGCCTTGCACAGGTGCGCGGCGCGAGCGGCATCGGCTGCCAGGTGAGCACCCAGGTGTGCCTCACGGGCAATAGCGAGCGCGAGCTGCTCGATGCGCTCGGACTTGGCGAGCACGCTACCGAGCTTTTCCTGGAAGGCGACCTTGGCCAGACGCTCGCGGAACTCGTCGAGGGAGATCTTCAGGTCCTCCTCGTAGAAGAACTTGGCATCGTCCAGACGGGCACGCACAACGCGCTCGTTGCCGTCGATCACGCGCTCGGCGTTCTCGGGCTTGCTGTTGGAGACGACCACGAACTCACGCGTGAGCTTGCCCTCGCCGTCATAGATCGGGAAGTAGCGCTGGTTGGTGAGCATGGACTCGCAGATGATCTCGTGCGGGACCTTGAGGAACTCCTCATCGAAGGTCCCGACGAGCACCGTCGGCCACTCGCAGAGGTTGATGACCTCCTCAAAGACCTTCTTGGGCGTATCGACATGGCAGCCGGGACGGGCAGCCTCGACCTCGGCGATACCGGCAAGGATGGCCTCGCGACGGCGCTCGGCAGAAAGCACGCCGGCGTCCTCGAGCACCTGCTCGTAGACGGCGGGGCTGGCGACCACATGGTCACCGGGGCCAAGCACGCGATGACCACGCGTGGTGTTGCCACTCGTCACGTCGGCAAACGACACGGGCACAACGTCCTCGCCCAGAAGGCAGCAGATCCAGCGGACCGGACGAACAAAGGTCGCATGCTCGTGACCCCAGCGCTGAGAGCGGTAGTTGGGCCACTGCAGGCCAGCGATAGTCTTCTCGCACAGGGCCGTCAGGATCGGGGTGGCCGGGGCGGAAGGGATGTTCTTCTCGGCAAAGACGTACTCACGGCCGTCGGTGTCCTCGCGACGAACCAGATCCTCGGCAGCCACACCGCACTTGCGGGCGAAGCCCTGGGCGGCCTTGGTGGCGTTACCATCGGCATCGAAGGCGATGTTGGCCGCGGGGCCGCGCTTGACCTCGTGAACCTCGTCGGTCGCGGTGGCGACGTCGGCAACGAGCGCAGCCAGGCGGCGCGGGCTCGAGATCACACGGACCTCGCCGTGGGCCAGACCGGCCTCGTCGAGACCCTTGGCGATCATGGTGCCAAGCTGCTTGACGGCATTGTTCAGCGGTGCGGAGGGCATTTCTTCCGTACCGATCTCAAACAGGAAATCCTTAGCGTCTGCCATGGCTTACGCCACCTCGCCTTCCTGATCGGCATTCTCGTTGACTCCGGCGACCTCGGCCATGTAGGCCTCGCAGCACGCCTTGGCGACGGCGCGGACGCGCAGGATGTAGTTGGCACGCTCGACCGCGGACAGGGCGCCGCGAGCATCGAGCAGGTTGAAAGCGTGGCTGCACTTCATGACGCAGTCATATGCCGGCAGCGGCAGCTTGCGCTCCAGGCAGGAATGGCACTCGGCCTCGTAGTCGTCAAACTTCTGACGCATCATCTCGACGTTTGCGACCTCAAAGTTATAGGCACTGAACTCGCGCTCGTTCTCGAGGAACACGTCGCCATAGGTCATGGGCGTGCCGTCGGGCAGGTAGCTCCACACCAAGTCGTAGACCGAGTTAACGCCCTGCGCATACATGGCAATGCGCTCTAGGCCATAGGTGATCTCGACGGGCACGGGGTCGACCTCGATGCCGCCTACCTGCTGGAAGTACGTAAACTGCGTGACCTCCATGCCGTTGAGCCAGACCTCCCAGCCAAGGCCCCAGGCGCCGAGCGTCGGGCTCTCCCAGTCGTCCTCGACAAAGCGGACGTCATGGTCGTTGGGGTCCAGACCGATAGCGGCAAGAGACCCCAGGTAAAGCTCCTGGGCGTTGACCGGTGAGGGCTTGATGAGCACCTGGAACTGATAGTAGTGCTGCATGCGGTTGGGGTTCTCGCCGTAGCGGCCGTCGGCGGGACGGCGGCAAGGCTGCGCATAGCAGGTGCGCCACTCGGCGGGACCGAGCGAGCGCAGCGTGGTCGCGGTATGGAAGGTACCGGCACCGACCTCGGAGTCATAGGGCTGCATGATGACGCAGCCCTGCTCGCCCCAGTACTGCTGGAGGCGCAGGATGATGTCTTGGAAGGAAAGCGATGAAGCGTTCATGCCTCTAATATCCCCTCGTCGAAACGATTACACGGTTAGGTACTGTACTATAGCGGTTTTTAGTCGATAGCGCCCAGACGGTTGAGCGGCCAGTAACGCACGAGCGCCACGGCGATCAATTCGGAGCGGTCGACCGGGCCAAAGTAGCGGGAGTCAGCAGAGTTCTCGCGGTTGTCGCCCATCACCCACACGCACCCGTCGGGAACGGTGTAGGGATAGCTTACCTGAGCGCCGGGCGCTTGGACCGAAAGTGGCCAGCTCATGCCCGTCGTATAGTCCTCGTCGAGCGCTTGGCCGTCAACGACCACCTTGCCATCCTGCAGGTCGACCGTCTGCCCGGCCGTGGCAATAACACGCTTGACAAGAACATCATGCTCGGAGGTGCCATCGGGGTTGTGAAACACCACGATATCGCCCTGCTTGACGGGCTGACCGAGCTCGAGGCTCACCTTTTGTGCCAGGATCTGGTCGCCAATCTCGATCGTGGACTCCATGGAACCGGTGGGTACCACAAAGGGTTCGACCACAAACGAGCGAATCAAGAAGGTAGCGACCAGTGCGATCGCGACGACCACGATCCACTCAAACGCACCCTTTAGCACGGAATGCTGCGATGGAACCATCCTCACTCCTCGCTCTGCGAATACGAAGCGTCCAGAATCTCCTGCGCGTAAGCGCGCTCCTCGGGCGTGAGCCGCGCCGTCTCAATCAGATCGGGACGCCAACGACAGGTGCGCTCGATGGCGTTCTTACGACGCCACGCATCGACCTTAGCATGATCGCCGCTCACAAGCACCGGAGGCACGCCCTCGCCGTTGAACTCGGCAGGACGGGTGTACTGCGCGTACTCGAGCAGGCCTCCATCCTCGGCGGTCGAGAACGACTCGTCCACGTTGCTCATCTCGTCGCCCAGGGCGCCGGGAATCAGGCGTACGACGGCATCGGCAACGACCATAGAGGGAAGCTCGCCGCCCGTAAGCACGTAGTCGCCGATCGACAGACGCTCATCGGCATACGCATACGCGCGCTCGTCGACGCCCTCGTAGCGACTGCACACAAACAGCAGGCGCTCACTTTTGAGCAGGCGCTCGGCCACATGCTGCGTAAAGGGCTCGCCACAGGGGGTGAAGAACACAACCGTGGGCTTGGGACCCTCTGCGCTAATGGCCTCGATGGCCTCTGCGATAGGCTCGACCTTCATGAGCATGCCCTGCCCGCCGCCGTACGGCTCGTCATCGACGGTACGATGGCGGTCGTGCGTCCAGTCGCGCAGGTTATACGCCTTAAAATCAAAAAGGCCGGCCTTGCGGGCGCGGCCCAAAATCGATGTGGACATGACGGGCTCAAACATCTCGGGAAAGACCGAAAGGGTCTCGATCAGCATGTTGTCCTCCCTACTTGTCCATATCGATCAGGCCGTCCATAACATGGACGGAAATTGTTCCTGTGTCGGGAAGATCGAGCACGACCTGCTCGATCACGGGAATCAGTACCTCGCCGTACCGATCGCCCTCGACAACCCAAACATCGTTAGCGGGCGTCGACATGATCTCGACGATCGTGCCGAGCGAACCGAAGCGCTCGTCGACCACCTCGCGACCCATCAGGTCGGTATAGGCAGCGTCGAGCGAATCGAGCTCAAAATCGTCACGATTTGCCAGCACGTAGCATCCCGTGATGCCCTCGGCGGCCGTCAAGTCGTCAATGCCCTCAAACGAGACCAGATCGCCATCGCCCGTATCGGTGACGGACACGACCGTGCAAAAGCGGTCGCGCTTGAGCGCCGGCGGCGTCAGTGCGACGCGCATACCCGGCTCTAATACAGAAGGAAGCCCCCGCAGCGGCTGCGCGAGGACCTCCCCCTTCCTTCCGTGCGGCTTGACCACACGGGCGATGTTTTTGTACTGGGACCTCAAGGTCCTAGCCCAGAACCTCTACCTCGACAGCAGTGTCGAGGCGAGCGGCCAGTGCACGGGCGAGCGTGCGAATGGCCTTGATGGTACGGCCACGACGGCCGATGACCTTAGCGACATCATCCTCGGCGACAGAAACCTCAATCGTAGAGGCGTCATCACCATCAATGACCTCAAGGCTCACGGAATCCGGGTCGTCGACGATCTGAACAACGAGATATTCGACGAGATCGGCGATGCGATCTGAGAGCATTGCCTCACCCTCGAGCTGTGCAGCGTCAACCTCAGGCACGATTTACTCCTCGGCGCCCTCAGCGGCCTCAGCGGCAGCCTTAGCGGCCTCGGCCTCTTTGGCGAGCTGCTTCTTGGACTTCTTGACGACGGTCTCGGTCTTCTCGCCCTCGTTGGCGGCCTTGACCAGAGCGGCGACGGCGTCGGTGAGCTGAGCGCCCTTGGACTGCCAGTCGGCGATCTTCTCGAGGTCGAGGTTGATGGTCTTGGGGGCGGTCATCGGGTTGTAGCGGCCAACCTCCTCGATGATACGACCGTCACGCGGGGCGCGGGAATCGGCGACGACGACACGGTAGTACGGACGCTTCTTAGCGCCGTGACGAGCAAGGCGAATCTTGACTGCCAAAGGAAACTCCTCCAACCAAGCAGCTTTAGGCTGCAACTACAAACAAACAGTTGAACATAATACGCCATCGACGCGGGCAGGTGAAGTCCGTGAGACCAACTTCTTCGGTGTAGTCGAGGGCAAATCCATATCTTAGACAAGAATTCGGGATTTGCAAGCACATACACGCACCCCACATGAGCTGCGCGGTATACTCATGACATGGAAAGACGCGAACATACATACGGTTATGAGGATGCCATGAGCGTCACGCCGCCTCCCTGGACGGGTCCGGCGGTGGGCCTCATGGACCTCGATGCGTTTTTTGCGAGCGTGGAGATGCTCGATCATCCCGAATGGCGCGGAAAGCCACTCATCGTGGGCGGAGACGCCGATTCGCGTGGCGTCGTGTCCACGTGTTCGTATGAGGCGCGCCGCTTTGGCGTGCACTCTGCCATGGCCTCGGCCGAGGCGCGGCGCTTGTGCCCGCAAGCCATTTGGACGCACGGGCACTTTGATCGCTACCGCGAGGTGAGCGCGCAGGTCATGGCGATTCTTGCCGAGGAGACGCCGCGCGTTGAGCGCGTATCCATCGACGAAGCCTTTATCGATATCACACCGGGTCGCTTTGCGCCCGAGGACCCACTGCTGGTTGCACGGCGTATAAGCGACCGTGTGGCAGCGCTGGGAGTGACGTGCTCCATTGGCGTGGGCTGCAACAAGACGGTCGCAAAGATCGCAAGCGAGCGGGATAAGCCGTTTGGGCTGACCATCGTGCGCCCCGGAACCGAGCAGCGCTTTTTGGCCGCGCTGCCGGTATCTGCCATGAGCGGCATCGGGCGCTCGGCCGAGGAGCGACTGCGCCGTATGCGCATCTACACGCTCGGCGAGCTGTCACGCGCGCCGGAATCCACCCTGGCCTCTATTTTTGGCGTCAACGGCGAACGTATGCGTCAGCGTGCGCTGGGACTTGAAATCTCCGAAGTCACGAGTCTCGATGAAGAGCGCGAGGTCAAGTCGGTCAGCAATGAACGCACCTTTGCGAAAGATTTGACTGAGCGCGGGGACATCGAAGCGGCGATTGCGCTGCTGGGTGAGTCGGTTGGACGCCGCCTGCGCCGTCAGAGACTGACGGGCGGCACGGTAACGCTCAAGCTTAAGTATTCGTATGGCAGCGGGCGTACGGCACAGCGCCGGCTGCCTCATCCGACCGACGATGAGAACATCTTCGTGGCGGTTGCACTCGAACTGCTCGACAACATCTGGCAGGAAGGCATGCATGTGCGTCTGGCGGGTATCGGGATGAGCGACTTTGACCATCAGGGCGGCATCCAGACCGACCTGTTCTGCGAAGTCGACGACCGCGGAGCCCAATCAAGCGACCGTCGCGACCTCTCGGTCGCTATCGACGCCGTCCGAGACAAGTTCGGCGACACCGCCCTATCTTTCGGCCGCCAATCCCGCTTCAACGATTAACCGCCTTTAGGCAAAAAGAAAGCCGGGCAGGTGCGGAAAACCGCAACTGCCCGGCGAAATGCGCGAAGCTAGCTAAAAAGCCCCGTATCAAATGAGCCACTAGAGGAGATTGAGGGGGAGCTGGGGGGCGTCACCCCAGAGCTTTTCTAGGCGGTAGAAGTCGCGGGCTTCGGGAGTGAAGACGTGAACGACGACCGAGCCGTAGTCCATGAGCATCCAGGTCTTCTGCTCGCGGCCCTCGATGGAGAACGGATGCTCGCCGCAAGCCTCGGCGACCTTCTCCTCGATCTCGTCGACGATCGAATCGACCTGGCGGTTGTTGGTACCGGTGGCAAGCACAAAGTAGTCGCACACGTCGGAAAGCTCGGTCAGGTTGAGCACCTGCACGTCCTCGCCCTTCTTGTCGTAGGCGGCCTGCGCGGCGGCGCGGGCGACATCCTCGGCGGCGACACCGCTCGCGGACAGCGAGGCGGCGGTGCGGTCGGACGTGGCAACGAAACTCTTGTGCTCCACACCTTCAAGAATCTGCTCGTCAGTCATGGTCTCGTCGGCCATGGAATACCTCTTTCTAGACACACCCGAGCTAGCGCAGCTGGGCGTAATGGTTGTAAATCGTAATAGCCGTGGGATAAAGATAGCGCCCGGACTGGATCACATAGACCAGACCCTGCGCAAAACAGGAGAAGAACAACTCGTCAAGCGTCGACTTCCCCACCATCTTGCGCAGCGCATGGGCATAGTCGCCGTGGCGGTTGGGCTCGATGGCATCTGCCACAAAGACCACCATATCGAGCGGCGTCATGTCGCAGGCACCCACGGTGTGACGGTCGACAGCCTGGAAAACAGCCGGTGACAGCTCGGGAAAAAGCTGCGGAAGCTCATAGGCGGCAACAGGGCCATGCAAAAGCGGCGTCGCGGCGGAAGGAGAGCCGGCAACCTTGATGCCATAGTGAAGCGCGCGGGCCACGAGCTCGTCATCGGAAAGCACCTTGTCCCAGTCGTGAATTAAGCCGGCGGCAGCGGCATCAAAGCGATCAACGCCGTAGACCTCGGCCAGATGAAGTGCGGTCTCGGCAACACCCAGCGAATGCACATAGCGCTTGCGCTTATCTTTCATGCGAACATCGAGCAGCTCTTGAATGCGCTTGAGCAGCGCGCGCTCATCGCCCTCAAACTGATCCTCTACCGACAACGTAGCCCCCATCACTCAAAATCTTCTTGACCCAGATCGACATACAAACTGCGCTTGCGAATGTAGCCGAGCACAGACTCGCTCGTAAGATAGCGCACGCTCATGCCGCGGGCAACTCGCTTACGAATGTTCGTCGAGCTGATCGCCAGCGCCGGAATCTGAATATAGCGCACATCGAACGGCAGCCCCGACTCTTTGATTCGGGCACGCGCCGTATCGATATCAAAACCCGGTCGCGTCGCCGCAATAAAGGTAGCAAGCTCAGCAATTCGCTCGGCATCATGCCAGGTCACAATATCGATAATCGCGTCGGCGCCCGTAATAAAGTAGAGCTTTACCTGCGGCGGGTAAAAGTCGCGAAGGGCATGAAGCGTATCGGCCGTATAGGTTACGCCCGGACGGTCAATCTCGAACCGGCTCGCCAAAAAGGCCGGGTTCGCGGCGGTGGCGAGGACCGTCATGGCATAACGGTCCTCGGCAGGCGTCACCGGCTTGTCAAGCTTAAAGGCGGGAGAGCCCGCCGGCATAAAGAGCACGGCGTCCAAGTCGAGCGACTCGCGCGCCTGCTCGGCAGTCACCAGGTGCCCGTAATGAATCGGGTCGAATGTGCCGCCCATAATGCCAAGCCGAAACTCTTTGCCCTCTTTTATGGGCAGCTCGGGCAAACCGATTCCACCGCGCAGCGACATGGCTTACTCGCCCTCCGAGGTCTCGGCATCGTCCGCGGCATCAGCCGCATCGATAGCCTCGACGCCCTCATCCGCAGCATCGGCCACGTCAATGGCCTCAACGGCAACGTCCTCACCAGCGTCCTCGAGCTCCTCGTACTCCAACAAGTCCTCGGCGCCCTCAAAGTCAAAGGCGCGCTGGCAAATGCGGACCTCGTCGCCCGCACGGCAACCGGCCTTCTCGAGCGCGTCGTCAACACCCATACGCGCAAACTTGTGCTGCAGATAAATGACGGCTTCCTCGTTTTCCCAGTCGGTCTGGATGACCATGCGCTCAATCGCGCGACCAACCACACGGAAGGCACCAGGCTCCTCCTGGACAATGCGGAAACGCTTCTCGCGCTGCAGACGGCGGCGCTCCCACTCCTCGTCGCGCAGATCGACCGGCTCAGCGGAGACCGCCAACTCGGCACGCAGCTTAGCCACCTGCTCGCCCACGGCAAGCATCAGCGTGTTGAGGCCGGCGCCCGTCACGGCGGACACGGCAAAGAACATATGTCCATCGTCGAGCGCGGCGCGCTTGAGGTCGGCAATCTTGTCGGCCGTGCCCGGCGCATCGCACTTGTTGGCGACGACAATCTGCGGACGCTCCGAAAGCTCGGCGCCATACTGCTCGAGCTCACGGTTGATGATGCGGTAATCCTCAACCGGGTCGCGATCCTCAAAACCGCCCGTCATGTCGACGACGTGCATGATGAGCGCCGTACGCTCAATGTGGCGCAGGAACTGGTGGCCCAGACCCTTGCCCTCGCTCGCGCCCTCGATCAAACCAGGAACGTCGGCAACAACGTAAGAATACTCACCGGCACGCACCATGCCCAGATTGGGCACGAGCGTGGTAAACGGATAATCGGCGATCTTGGGTCGGGCGGCACTCATGCGCGCGATGAGCGAGGACTTGCCCACCGAGGGGAAGCCCACGAGCGCGGCATCGGCCATAAGCTTCATCTCGAGCTCAATCCAGTGCTCCTCGGCCGGTTCGCCCAGCTGAGCGAACGCGGGCGCGCGGCGCACCGACGTCACAAAGTGCGTGTTGCCCAGGCCACCGGCACCGCCGGGCGCCACGACAACGCGCTCGCCATCGTGCACCAGGTCAGCAATCTCGAACATCGGGGTCTGCGTCTCGGGGTCGAGCTCGCGCACCACGGTGCCCATGGGAACCTTCAGGATCAGGTCCTCGCCGCTCTTGCCGTTACGACGGGCACCCTGCCCGTGCGTGCCGCGTTCGGCGCGGAAGTGATGCTTAAAGCGGTAATCGATCAACGAAGACAGCTGAGCATCGGCCTGGATGACGACATTGCCGCCACGACCGCCGTCGCCGCCATCGGGGCCGCCCTTGGGGACAAATGCCTCGCGCCTAAACGACATGCATCCGGCTCCGCCGTCGCCGCCGCACACGTTAATGCGGCTGATATCGGTGAACTGTGACAACAGAATCGCCTCCTACAAAAAGAGGGAGACCCTTGAATCCTAAAACTCAAGTGCCTCCCACATATGTGCTCTATGAAGGGTGAATTACGCGTTCGCGAGCGGGCGTACGCTGACCCTGTGCTTGATACCCTTGTGGAACTCAACGGTACCGTCGACCAGCGCGAACAGCGTGTCGTCCTTGCCACGGCCAACGTTCTCACCCGGGTGGATGTGCGTGCCGTGCTGACGGACGAGAATCGTGCCCGTGGTTACCGTCTGGCCGGCATAGCGCTTCGTGCCAAGGCGCTGACCGCGGGAGTCACGGCCATTACGGGAGGAACCGAGTCCTTTTTTGTGTGCCATTGTGTATACCTACTCTTTCGTTACGAGTGTAATCTACTCGGCGACGGGAGCCTCGGCAACAGCCTCGGCCTCTGCCTTGACAGCCTTCTTGGCGCGGGACGTAGCCTGGACCTTCACGATCTTCAGCTTGGTGAGCTGCTGACGGTGACCCTTCAGACGACGATAGCGCTTACGCTTGTGGAACTTGAAG
Organism: uncultured Collinsella sp.; assembly: GCA_947001705.1. GTDB lineage: Bacteria > Actinomycetota > Coriobacteriia > Coriobacteriales > Coriobacteriaceae > Collinsella. The sequence continues at coordinate 25,647 of CAMQHT010000001.1, read as the reverse complement.
ACCAGCTGCTTCTCGCCCTTGAACTGCTCAACGATCTGAGCGGTAACCTTGGCCTTGGCCAGCTTGTCGGGATCGGTGACGATCTTCTTACCATCGTTGAGGAAGATGACCGGCAGGGTGACCTTGTCGCCCTCATTGCCCTCGATCTTCTCGACGGTGATGACATCGTCGGTGGCGACCTTGTACTGCTTGCCGCCCGTGTTAACGATTGCGTACATGTTTACTTGCCCTTCATGCATCAGTTAGTGCAACAGCCGAATATAGTAGCAGGCGAAAATACCCCCGTCAACGAGTATGTGGAGCAAATCCACAAGTTCGCACAGGTATGGGGCTGACGAGTCGGCCCTCGTCGTCCTCGCATGCTTGATTCTGACGCTCGACATCGTAGGAGCAGATGGTCACGAGGTCTTGCATACCGGTGGAAACAATAGGTGCATCGACGCCCGGGGTCAAGCCCTGCAACAAAACATCAGCAGCAGAAAGCAAAATCTCCGGACGCATGGAGCCCTCGTTGTCGGCATGGGTGTCGAGCATGAGCACCAGATGGTCCGGACGCTCCCCCGCCGTGATCTCATAGCCCACCAGTGTGTGGTCAAGGTCTAAGCGCTTGCTCTTTTTGCCGCGCGCATAGTCAATACCATGACCCGCGCGCAGCGTGTCGATCGCACGACGCACCTCGTCGGCGCTCACGGGGGCTTCGGGGTCCAGGTGCAAGTCGATACGGTACGACAGACGCGTAAGCTGAGCCGTGAGCGCCGGCGTGCGCACGTCGATGTACGCCGCCTCGATGGGCGCCAGATCGGCCGGAGAGGCCGCAGCCAGGCGCCCAAACGCCTCGTCGAGCGCCACGAACTCGGTCATAAACAGGTCATACCACTCGCAGGTCGACGACGTACCCACCGGTAGCGCCGAAGAGAAGCCCACGCGCATGTGCGGAGAGAAGCCCTGCGTGACGGCATAGGGAAGTCCCGCACGGCGCACGATGCGCTCAATGGTATGGATTACTTCGAGATGGCCCAGGTACTTAAGGCGATCGCGTTTGCCATAGCGAACACGAAGTCTAAAGAGCGTGGGGCTGTCGGTCAGGCGCTCACTCATGCGCGATCACCCATCAATACATTCTTGGCGTGGAGCGTGGGGCAGATTCCGCAGCCGGTGCACGACGTGCGGGTGCAGTCGGGAGTCGTGACACCCTCGAGCGAGCGACGGTACTCGCGCTCGAGGAAGCCGCGCGTGCAGCCGGGGCTCACATGCTCCCACGGCAGACGCCAGTCCAACTCGTAGGGCAGGTGCACGAGCTCATTGAGGTCGATGCCGTTTTTGGCAGCAGCCTCCTTCCAGTTATCGAGCGAGAAATGCTCTACCCAGGCGTCAAAGCGAGACCCCGAGCGCCAAGCATCGATGATGACGGGCGTCATGTCGCGACCGGCGCGGGAGAGCGCGGCCTCGATGAGCGAGGTCTCGGCATCGTGGTAATGCACGCGGACGGCACGGTTGCGAACGCTCGTGATAAGCAGCTTCTGGCGACGCTTGACGTCGTCGTAGTCGAGCTGCGGGCACCACTGGAACGGCGTGGCAGCCTTGGGAATAAAGACCGAAACCGAGATCGACACCGAGATCGAGCCGCGACGAGCCTTGGGCACCACGGAACGACCGAGCTCAAGCACGTGATCGGCCAGATTGGCGATGGCCACGATGTCCTCGTCGCGCTCGCCGGGAAGGCCCATCATAAAGTAGAGCTTCATGCGGTTCCAGCCGGCCTCGAAGGCCGCCTTGGCCGCACGGTCCAAGTCCTCCTCGGTCACGTTCTTGTTGATGATGTCGCGCATGCGCTGGCTGCCGGCCTCGGGCGCGAACGTCAGGCCGCCCTTCTTTTCGCCGGCGACAGACTCGGCCATATCCACGCCAAACGAATCCAAGCGCTGCGACGGAATAGACACGCGAATACCCGTATCTTCCAGGCGACGGTTGAGCCTGCCAAGCACGTCACGAATGCAGGAGTGGTCGGTCGTGGAGAGCGAGGTCAGCGACACCTCGTCATAGCCGGTCTTTTCCAGACCCTGAATCACCGACGAGACGATCTGGTCGGCCGAACGCTCACGCACCGGGCGATACGTCATGCCGGCCTGGCAAAAACGACAGCCGCGAGCGCAGCCGCGCAGAATCTCGATAGACAGGCGGTCGTGAACCAGCTGCGCATAGGGCACGCACGACTGCGACAGCGGATTCGTGGCGCCGAAATCCTCGACGACGCGTTTGTAGACCACGGTCGGCGCATCCTTGCCCTCGCGCGGCACGGTGTAGCCATGCGGCGAGCAGGGCTCGTCGTGACGAACCTCATAGAGCGACGGCACGTAGTTGCCGGCAATGGATGCAAGCTGCTCAACAATCTGCGCGCGCGGGACTCCTTCGTCGCGCAGGCGGCGATGCAGCTGGCAGGTCTCGAGCAGCGATTCCTCACCCTCGCCGATGAGGATGGCATCGAAGAAGGCCGCATACGGCTCGGGGTTGTACACCGAGGGGCCGCCGGCGATGATGATGGGGTCGTCTTCACCTCGGTCGGCCGCTAACAGCGGAATGCCAGCGAGGTCGAGTGCCTCGAGGAAGTTCGTCACCGCCATCTCGTGCGGCACATGCAGGCCGACGATATCAAACGAAGCGACCGGCGCTGCACCCTCGAGCGAGAGCAGCGGAATGCCCGCCTCGCGCATAGCGTCACCCATATCGGGCCACGGCACATAGCCACGCTCGCAGGAGATGCCCTCGGCCTGGTTAAGGATGTTGTAGAGGATGGCGATACCCTGGTTGGGCAGACCAACCTCGTACACATCCGGGTAGATCAGGCAGCAACGGTAGTCGGCATCGGCCTTGGAAAGCGTGCCCCACTCGTGATCGATATAGCGACTCGGCTTCTCGACCTTGGCGAGCAGCGGCTCAATTAAATGAAAGCAGTCTTGATACGGAACGCGCAACGGAAAACCCCTAAGCAGCGAGATCGGATGCGTCTTGGTAGGACGCCATAGGACGGGTAGCGCCCGCGACCGTGGTCACCAGATCGCGAACGCGGGAGAACGTGGCAGTGACCACCTCGTTGGCACGGCTGTAGTCGACATCGCGCTCGTAGAGCGAAACGAGCGCACGGCCCATGCCATAGGTGCCCGCGGCAGCAGTGAGCGCCTTAACGGCAAACCCAATATGCGGCGTCTGCTTGACGAGCGCGCGGGTGACCGCGCGGATCACAAGACCGCCGGCAAGCACGCCCGCGACCTCGTAGCCGCGCTCAGGCTTAATGCCGCGTCCAAAGACGGCAGCGAGCTCAAAGAGCATGCCCACCTGCGCCAGCGCCATAACGGGATAATCGGCGCCCGGCAAAAACACCAGCGCACCGGTCGCCATATTGGTGAGCGCGCACGAGGTGATGATACGATTGGCCGCCGCGATGCGCATGAAGGCAAAGTTCGCCGCAAAAGCCGTTTCCTTTTCGGTGCGATCGAGAATCCAGCGGGCAAGCGTCTCGAGCAGATACGTCTTATCGGTTGCCGCCACCACGCCGAGCATGGGCGTGGACTCCTCGATAAACGGCACCTCCACAGCAGACTCGGCAAGCACGCACACGGGCGCGCCGGCGATCACGAGCTCCTGCACGGCACTCTCCAAGCGGTCGGAACCGCACGAGAGCACCAGTACCACATCGGTATCGGTCTTTGGAGCAATTCGCTCCTCCCCCAGACGCTCGACGCGCACAATGCCCGAGGTCGTCTGCGGCACAAAGGCGTCACGCACCGTATCGGCCAGAAAGCGCGAGGCGGACGAATCCAGATAGACCGAGACGCGCACCGGCGTATCGGAATCCTTCTTAACGGACGCGCCCATCTTAAAAGCGCGGGTCAGCTTATCTACGGGAATATTCATAGCAAACCCCTCCAGCGGTTACGCGGCGCCCGAACGATGCCGCCATATGGATTGTACGATACCCACCGTCAGCAGCTGAATCATCATCGAAGACGAACCGAAGCTAATAAACGGTAGCGGAATACCGGTAATCGGCATCATGCCGATGCACATGCCGATGTTTTCGAAGGTCTGGAACGCCCACATGCCAACGATGCCCACACACGATAGGCGCAAGAACAGCGACTCACACTTAAAGGCGACGCGAATCGTCGAAAAGATCAGCAGCACGTAGAGGCATAGGAGCAAAAAGGAACCGCAAAAGCCAAAGGTCTCGGACAGGAAGGCGAAGACGAAGTCGGTGTGGAACTCAGGCAGAAAGCCGCCGGCCGACTGCGTCGCATGGCCCAAACCCTTACCAAAGAAGCCACCCGAGCCAACGGCGATAAGCGACTGCTGCAGGTTGTAGGCATCGTCCGAATCGGCATTATCGGGGTCGATAAAGACCGTCAGGCGGTTCATCTGATACTGCTTGATGAGCACATCGTGGCCGAGCAACGAATCAAAAACCGAATCGAGCGCCAGGACGAGGGCCACCAGGCCCACGAGCAGGGCCAGGGTCGACAGCACCCATTCGCGGCGCGCACCGCTCATGCAGATGACGATGGCGCCCGAGACCAGCACGACCAGGCCCGAGCCCAGGTCGCCCATGGCGACGACGGCCAAAAACGGGATGGACAGCATGCCGCAGAGCTTAACGTAGTCGCGAACGGTATCGATGCGGCCGTTATACTGCGAGCCAAGCGTGGCGATAAAGAAGATGGTGATAAGCTTGGCAAGCTCAACCGGCTGGAATGTCAAGCCGATACCGGGAATCTTGATCCAGCCCGTCATGCCCAGACCGCCTGTATAGGACAGACCCGGAATCTTGGGTGAGAAGATAACGATCAGGTCGATGACGAGCAACGCTGTCGAGAAATTGGAAATACCGCGCAGGTCGGTACGCCAGACCAGCACCGCCAGCACCGCCCCGATGCCAATTCCCAGAAGATGACGTGAGAACGAAGCATCGGCCTTAAACTGCGAAGCCGACCAGATAATGATGGCACCGTAGGCGACGAGCGCCACTGTAGCCACGAGCACACCGATATGCACCTTTTGGCGAAACGTGCCGCGCGAGGCCGAAAGTTGCTTGTTGACGCGGTCCAGGCTGCTGCGAGAGCCGGTCTTGGTTGAACGGAACAGATCCGCCGGAGAAAAATCCATCGCAACCTCCTATCGAACCGAAGAATCGCCCGAGGCCGAAGAGGTATCGGGCTCGTCATAAATCACGCCGAGCACATCGCGCACGACATGCATCGCGGTATCTGAGCCACCGCCGCCCTGCTCCAGAACAGTAGCGATGACATACTTGGGATCATCGGCCGGCGCATAGGCGCAAAACCACGCGTATTCGTCCTCGCCGCTTTTCTCGCCCGTGCCCGACTTGCCGTATACCTGCGGCGTCAGGGTGCCAAAGTGAGCCGCCAGGGACGTCGATGCCGTGTAAATCACGTCGTGCATGCCGTTGCGAACAAGAGCCAAATCCGAATCGCTGTTGATCTTGGCCTCCAGGCGCTTCTTCTTGCCTTTGCCGTTGTACTTATAGGCATCGCCGTCGCCATCGCGCGACACGGCAGACAAAAACACGTGAGGCACGTACTGCTTACCGCCGTTGGCGAGGCCCATGTAGGCGCATGCCATCTGCAGAGGCGTCACCAGGATGTCGCCCTGGCCGATGGCAATGTTGGTCATATCGCCGGCATTCCACTTGCGGTCCTCGGCAGAGGCGTCGGTAAAGTACGACTCTTTCCACTCGGCATCGGGAATACGGCCCGCGCCCTCACTCGGCAGATCGATACCGCAGGTCTTGCCTAGGCCCCAGCGACGAAAGACCTCCTGCAGGCCCTCGGAATGTTGCTCGTCATAAAAGAAGGCCTTGCCCATGTCGTAGAAGACGGGGTCGCACGAGTTGGCGATACCCGACTGCAGCGTCATGGTGCCGTGTCCAGACGTCAGCCAGCAGCGCTTGCCCCAAGCCTTGCCCAGGCCCGTCCAATAGCCCGTGCAGTTGGTTGTCTGCGTTGAAGTGTAGGTTCCAAACTCAAGACCGGCCAGTGCCGAGAGCGGCTTGATGGTCGAGGCCGACATGTACTGTCCGCTAATGGCGCGGTTGAGCAGCGGGTGCGAACCCTTGTCATCATTGAGCTCGGTCCACACGTCATTTGAGACGCCGCCGATAAAGACGGACGGATCGAACTTGGGCTCGCTCGCCATGCCCAGGATCTCGCCATTGTTGGGATCGAGACACACCACAGCGCCGTTGCCGGCATTGCTGTAGCCAGTGGTCTTGGCAAGCTCGATGGCGCTCGCCAGCGCCGTCTCACAGGCCTGTTGGATCTTAAGGTCGAGCGTGAGTTTAATGTCGGAGCCGGCCTTGGCGGGCACGGCGCCGGCCTGACCGGTCACATTGCCCGAAGCATCGACCTTGACGGTCTGCTCGCCACGAATACCCTGCAGCAGGTTTTCGTAGTAGCTCTCAACACCCGCCTGGCCCACGATATCGCCCGACTGGTACGTAATCTTGCCAGCAGAAGCATCATCATCGCCAGAGGTTTTCTTATTCTGGGCCTCGAGCTGCTCGGAGGTAATGGTGCCGGTATATCCCAAGATATGGCATGCCGTCTCGCCATATGGATACTGGCGCTCGGTACGCTCGGCAATCTTGACGCCCGGGAACTCGCCGGCGTGCTCCTGAATATAGGCAACCGTGGAGCGACGGACGTCCGTCGCGATGGTATGCAGGCTCTGGGCGCCCTCGGAATTGTCCTGAATATTGCGCAGAACCACCACGTAGGGCATACCGAGCACGTTGGCAAGATGACGAACCAGAACCTCATCCTCGGCAAGGTCGCGATAGGCCACGACAGCAAGTGAGGGACGGTTCTGGACAAGCGCCACGCCATTGCGGTCGAGGATGCGACCGCGCACAGCGGGTGTGGTAACGGTGCGCGTCTGATTGCTATTAGCCTGCTTTTCGTAATAGTCCGACGAGACCATCTGCATGCCCCACAGCTTGACGGCAAGCGCCGCGAACATCGCGCCCACACCCGTGGTGAGGATGGAGAAGCGGCCCTTAAAGGCGGTCGCCGCGGTATTGCCCTCGCCCTCGGTGGCGCGCGGGGCCGTTCCATGCTGCGTATCGTAGGTAAAACGAGAATCGCCGCGACGCATGATGACCAGTGCGACCACGATGGCCACAACCAGCACAATACCGGCGATAATAACCGTCATCTGGGAAGACATCTACGAGCCTCCCCTATTTGAGCTTACGGGTCTTGGGCTTAAAGCGCATGCCCGTCTGGCGTCCGCCACGTGCGGAGAATCCATAACCGGACTGCGGCACGACGCCGGACATCAAAAACGGAATGGCAACCAGACCCGTCAGGATCGAAGACGGCAGCGCATGGCCGAAGATCGCCACGACAAAGCTCGTCTCCAAACCCATAAACAGCAAGATGATGCTGTAGATCACATTAACGACGAACGCGAAGGCGCCCACAGTGATGCCGCGCGCACTCGGGGTACCGCCCGTCTGACCGGCAGCGCTATGCACCAGGGCAAAAGAACCCACGGTCAGCAGGAGCGACATAACGCCCACCGGCACGGCAGCGGAAAGGTCATAGAACAAGCCGCTGCAAAAACCGCACACGACGGCACGGGTCGGGTCGCCCGAGAACACGCTTAGGCACACCAGGATAATCATAAAGTTGACGCGACCGCCCGCAATGGAGATCTGCGGTGCCAGGCCTGCCTGCAGCAGCACGCACACAATGGCGGCGATTACAAACGTACGGGAGCTCATCCCCTGCTCGTGTAGATCCATGGACATGCCCCCTATTCGCTCGAGCCGGAATCGGTCGTCTCGGACGTGTCGGAACTGTCATCCGGGCTCTCGTCCTTCGTCTTGGTCGCAGCATCGCGCGACGTTCCCTGCGGCGTGCTGTTGGCCGTGTTCACGTCCTCATCCAAGGCCGACTGTTCGTCGGTCAGCGAGGTAATGACCAGCACTTCCTCGTTGTTCTCGGCCGTGGTCTGAGCGCGCACCACAATGGTGTAGTACACGTCGTTTGCCGATTTCTCAACCGACGAGACGGTGCCGAGCGGAAGGCCCTTGGGGAACACACCGCCAATGCCCGAGGTCACGATGATGTCGCCAACCTTAACGTCGGAATCGACGCTCACGTACTCAAGACGCAGCGTGCCGTCAGCCTGACCCTGCAGCATGCCCTGGGCGCGCGTGTCCTGCACCATAGCGGACACGCCCGAGTTCTCGTCGCCAATCAGGCGCACGGTGGACGTCTTGGCCGAGACCTCAATAATCTGGCCTATGACACCGGCAGAACTCGTCACAGGCATGTTGATGGTAAGACCGTCGGCAGAACCCTTATCGATGGTGACGGTCGAGGTCCAGGCATCGCCCGAAGCGCCGACGATACGAGCTGCGGTTGATTTGAGGTTGTAGGTCGACTGCAGACCGACCAGACCCTCCAGTCGCTCGGCGGTCTTTTGAGCCTCGGAGAGCTCGGCGACCTTAGAGGTCAGCTCCTCGTTTTGCTTCTTAAGCTCGTCAAGCGTGTCCTGCGACGCCGTAAGGTTAGAGAACACGTTACCGACCGCATTGAAGGGAGCCGCCACAGCCGAGCCCAGAAAACGCACCGGCGAGGTAATCGTCGTCACGCCCGAACGCACGGCATGAATCGGCCCCGTCTCGCCCTCGCGAATGTAAAACGTGAGCAGCAACACCGAAATCAGGCTGAAAACAATCAACGGGCGCATACCCGTTGATTGTCGCTTGGTATTCAGATTTGTGGAGAAACCCGAAGATCGTGCCAAATGGAATCCACCTTTTGGAAATTAAGCATTGGTCTGGACGAAGCCGCCATCAAACGCATTGGCCTCGAGCACGCGGGCACAGCCGTTAACAACGTTATCGAGCGCCGTGGGGCTGACGTTGACCGAAACGCCGGTCTCATCGCGCAGGCGCACGTCGAGACCGCGCAGCAGCGCGCCGCCACCGGTCAGCAAAATGCCGTAGTACATAAGGTCCGAGGCAAGATCGGGAGGCGTAGCGTCGAGTGCGTCCTTGACGGCCTTGGCCATCTCGTCGAGCGGCTTGTTGAGTGCGCGACGAATCTCCTCGCTCTCGATGCGCACGGTCTTGGGCAGACCGGTGATCACGTCGCGGCCGTTGACCTCGACGTCGAGCTCATCCTTGAGCGGCACGGCGGAGCCGACCTTGATCTTGATGTCCTCTGCCGTACGCTCGCCGATGGCCAGGTTGTAGGCATCACGAACGTGCGTGAGGATGGCCTGATCGAACTCGTCGCCGGCAATACGGATGGACTGCGAGACGACGATGCCGCCCATAGCGATAACGGCAACCTCGGTGGTACCGCCACCGATGTCGATGACCATGGAGCCGGTGGGTTCCTCGACGGGCAGGTCGGCGCCGATAGCGGCGGCCATAGGCTCTTCGATCAGATAGGCCTGGCGGGCACCGGCCTGGATCGTGGCCTCAAAGACAGCGCGCTTCTCGACCGACGTGACACCGGAGGGAACGCAGACGACAACACGCGGACGCGGAGTCCACGGATAGCGCTTCTCGGACGCCTTATCGATAAAGTAGCGAAGCATGGCCTCGGTAACATCGAAGTCGGCGATGACGCCGTCCTTCAGGGGACGAACGGCCACGATGTTGCCGGGCGTACGGCCGAGCATGCGCTTTGCCTCGATACCGACCGCCAGGATGCGCTCGTCGTTTTTGTCGATGGCGACAACGGAGGGCTCGCGAATGACGATGCCCTTGCCGCGCACGGAGACAAGCGTATTTGCGGTGCCGAGGTCGATGGCAAGATCGCCCGCATAGCTACCGAAGAACATATCCATCAAAGAAAACAACGCAACTCCTGATGTGTTGGATGATTGCTGGAAAACTACTAGCTCATCATACTAGCGCAAGCCCGGCACCTCACTTGCGGTGAAGCGCCGGGCAAAGCTAAATCCCATAAGGTCACTACTGGTTGTCAGCAGCCGAGAAATCCATATCGAGCGAAGAAACGGCCCAGCCGATATGATTGTCGGAGCGCACGAATTTGACGGTGTACTCCTGCTCGCCGCCCTTGGACAGCGATGCCTTCACCTTAGCGGTCGTCTCGGTCATGGACTGATCCATGCCCTCGACGGACACGGTGGCACCCTGCGGAATCGAGGAGATGATCATCGACTTAGCGTCCTCGGACAGGCTCGAGGCCAGGCAAGACTCGGCCTTTGCGGTGTCACCGTCACCGGCAGCCTGGAACAGATCGGTAACGACAGACTCCTGAGACGGGAAGCCAAAGCCGCGCGTGTAGGCAAAGCCCAGACCGCCCGCGGCGATCAAAATGAGCAGAAGCAGCACGATGAAGACTTTGAGGCCCGTGTGGCGATGGCGGCGACGGACCTTGGCCTGCTTACGATCCTGACGGTCCTGCTGGACCATCTCGGACTCGGACAGCGTAAAGAAGCCGGTGTCCGAGGGATCGGGCATAAACTGACCGGTCGCGCCCGTAGGATCGAGCGGATCGACGGCAGGAGCGTCCATCGCGGGCGCCGGAGCCGTGGCCATAGCCGTCTGGGCAGACAGCGCGGCAAGCGAATCCTGCACGCGGGCAAGCTCGTCGGCCTGCTCGGAGGTGAGCTGGTAGATGCCATCGGCAGTAGCGGCGTTAAAGGCATCGAGTGCGTCGGAGGGACGGCCGGCGGCAGAAAGCGCCTGACCCATGCCGGCGTTGAGCGCACGCGTGTCGTCGCGGGGACCGGCAAAGTCGATAGCCGTGCGGTAGGTCTCCACGGCATCCGCCGGACGGCCGAGCTTAATGAAGCAACGACCGAGCTCGCCGAGTGCGGCGGCAGGAGCCGGATTGGCGCCGTCGATGGCAGCCTGACGGAAGGCGGTTCCCGCGTTGGCATAGTCGCCCGACTGGAACAGCGCATTGCCCAGGCCCAGATAGGCCTTGAACGGCGTGGCATAGGAAGCATCCTGCGTAGCGGCAGAGAAAGCCTGGGCGGCCGTCGTGTAGTCGCCCACGGCGGCGAGCGCCTTGCCGCGGTTGGTGAGCAGCGCGCCGCGCTTGCCGTAGGTGCCGTCGTTGAGGGCGGCGGCATAGGCCTCGGCAGCCTCGGCATACATGCCCAGGTGCATCAAGGCGTTGCCACGAAGGTGATCGGCCTCGCCCATAATCTCATCGGGAGTCTTTGCCGCCCCAAGCATCTGGGCTGCAGCAGAAAAATCACCCGCGCGGTAAGCGGCGCGGCCCTGTTGGATCAGCTGGCTATTCAAGAAAGTCCCCTTTACTCGTGAACAATCTCGACATGGACGATCTCGTCGCCGGCACGCAGCTGCGAAATCACATCGAGACCCTCGACCGTGGTACCAAAGACGGTGTAACCAGAATCGAGGTTATGCTGGGCACCCAGGCAGAAGTAGAACTGCGAACCCGCGGAATCGGGATCCATGGAGCGTGCCATGGCAAGGGCGCCATCGACATGGCTGTTGCGCGGATTGGTGGCAAACTCGCCCTTGATGCAGTAGCCGGGGCCACCGGTACCGGGCATGCCGTCGGGGCCCTCAAGACCGGCGGCGACGTCGGCGCCGGACATGTCGCGGGTATTGGGGTCGCCACCTTGGATAACAAAACCGGGCACATAGCGATGGAACTTAAGGCCATCATAGAAGCCCATCGTGGAAAGCTCGCAGAAGTTAGCGACATGAATGGGAGCGCCCTCGCCGTCAAACTTGACCTTGATGGTACCCTTCGACGTCTCGATTACGGCGCACTCGTCGCCGACAAGCTGATACTCGGGCGTGTAGAGCTCTTTCTTAAAACCAAACATGTGGTTCCTTCCTCGTGCGTTTAAAGCATATTTGTACGAATTGTAGCAATAAGCACGGGCTTACATCAATTGCGCACGTAGGTTATGCCGACTATGGCGAACTAATTTTAGGAACACTGCTGCGGCTTCCAGGAACCCACATTGGCGTCGTACTGGTTCAGCGCGCTGTTGCCACCCTGCGCGATGGGCGCCAGGATCTCGCTTTGGTGGGAACTCATCGACTCGCCATCGGGAATGGCCAGCGAGATATCCCAGCTCTGGCAGATCACGTCAACGCGCTCATACATCCACTCGGCAAGCTGCTTTAAGTGGGCGATGTCGTCCGCATAGACCGTATCGTCCTGATACTTAAGATTGTTGAGCTCATCTTGCGTCTTTTTGATCTGGTCGCGCAGGGCGTAGGCACTCTGCGACAGCTCCTGACGGGTGGACAGCGGCGTTCGGAGATAACCGTTGTTAAAGGAATCGATGACCTCGCCGATCTGGTCCTCGTCAGCGTAGGACACGATGGTCTGATACAGACCGTCGAGCCTGGTATAGAGCTGATCATCGGTGAGCACGGTTTCTTCCTGAACCACCTCGGCAGAATCGCCCTGCTTGGTATCGTCCTCAGTCGCCTCGCCCTTTTGACGCGTGGGGAAGGTGGTTTGTGCAGCTTGGCCAAACTGGTCGTAGAAGCCAGGCATAACACCCATGGGATCGGTCGTCACGAACCAATAGGCACCACCGCACACGACGGCAAGGACCGCGATGATAATGAGCGGCTTGGGAATATGACGCTTATGCTTGTGATAGGCGTCCTCGTCGGGGTGCACCTTGCGCTTGGGTTTTTGAGCATCGTCATGCAGGGAAACGGGCGTGGGAATATCGACCTTGGGGATACCGAAATCCTTATCGAAAGCCGGCAGCACGCAGGTCTCATTGGGGTCAGCGGCGTCCGAAAGCACCGCAGCGGCAGAGGCCGGCGCATGCGGCACCTCGGTATCGATCTGCTCTTGCGTTAGGCGCGGAAAGCCCGCCGTGCGGCCCGCTGCCAGGTCGGATGCGGCCGCGTCCTTGGAGAGGATACCCGGAGCGGGGCGTCCGCATTTGGGGCACGTACGATCATGCGGAGAAAGACGGGCACCGCAGCCCTCACAGAACACGAACTCGGTGTGCTCGGGACCATCGCCCGGACCCACATAGGCGTTGCAGTAGGGGCAGAACGAGGCGCCGTCCTCGATGGTCTTTAGGCAATGCGGGCAGATCACGGCATCCTCTTTCCGAAGCAATTCAAACAATCGAGGTTAGAGCATAACATCGACACGGCCCCACAAGCGCAAGGCACCAATTCAACATCGCCAGAAAAATCATCCCTGAAGGCAGCGAACTACTTCTTTTTCTTGGGCATCGAGACTTTGATGCCCTGGGGCGATTTGGTCACGCGGGAGCGCTTAACGCCGGCGCTCTTCTTTTTCTTGGGCTGGGTCTGGGCCACGCCCTCGAGTGCGCGGGCCTCGGCCTCACGAACGGTGCGAGCTTCGCGGCGCTGCGCCATGTCGGCGGCGACGCGCTTGGCAAAACGCTCCGCCGTCGAACCCGTCGAGCTCACCTTGCCGCCGCCGCGACCCAGGCGAACACGCACGCCACGGCCAAAGCCGGTGGCCGCATGACGGCGACGGGGCTTAAGCGAGTCCATCATCGTGGCAAGCTTAAAGAACACCGCACAGGTAAAGACGACGATAGCCGCCAAGATGACAATCTGACCCATCGACAAGTTGGCAATCGACAGCAGCTCCGGGAACCCGATAACGCCCGTCAAAATACCGGCGATGACAAACACGAAAAGCACCACGCGCAAAGGCGTGAGCGGCTGCGAAATGCGCCAGATCAGGCTGACACTCGCCGCGCACGACGTGAGCAGGCACATGGTCGAAAGCGTAAGCTGGCTAAAGCCAAACACGCGCGCCACAAAGATATCGAGCGCCGCGGCCAAAATGACCGCAATCGACGCCGGCAGTGCCCGCTTGAGCACGTTCGTCAGGAACGACCCCTTCACGCGAGCATTGTTGGGCTCCAGGCCCAACACAAAGCCCGGCGCGCCGATGCAGAAGAAGTTGATGAGCGTCATCTGAATCGGCTCGAAAGGGTACGGCGGCAGCGCGATGCACAGCGCCGCCAGGCCCATCGAGAACAGCGTCTTAGTCAGGAACAGCGAAGCCGAACGCTGCAGGTTGTTGATGGAGCGACGGCCCTCGGCCACCACGGCGGGCATCGAGGCAAAGTCGTTGTCGACGAGCACGATCTCGGCCACGTTACGCGCGGCATCGGAGCCGGCCGCCATGGCCACGGAGCAGTCGGCCTCCTTGAGCGCCAGCACGTCGTTGACGCCGTCGCCTGTCATGGCCACGGTGTGCTCGCGGCGCTTGAGCGCCTGCACGAGCTCGCGCTTCTGCTGCGGGGTCACACGACCAAAGACATGGTAGCGGTCCACTGCGGCATCGAGCTTGGCCGGCGTATCGAGCGTCGTGGCGTCCACATAAGCGTCCGCCCCCGGCACGCCCACCACGCGCGCGATCGACGACACCGTACGCGGGTCGTCGCCACTGATCACGTTGAGCGTCACGCCCTGCTCGTTAAAGTAGCCGATGGTCTCGGCCGCCGAGGTACGGATCTCGTCGCGGATGGTCACAAAGCCCACAGGCTCGGCCTCGCCCACCATATCGCCATCGGGCGTAAAGCCGTCAACGCGCGCCACCACGAGCACGCGGCAGGTATCGGCAAGCTCGGCGACACGGTTCTCGACCTGCGAAAACACACGATCAGAGAGCACAAACTGCGCGGCGCCCATTACGTAGGAGCCCTGCGCAAACGAAGCGCCACTCCATTTTTTAGACGACGAGAACGGAATGACCGACAGCGGCTCAGACACCTCGACCGGGCGATCGGCGTAATAGTTGAGCAGCGCCTGGCAGGTCTCGTTGGCATCGGCCGAAGTCGCACGCGCGACGTTAGCAAGGGCAAAATCGAGCACCGTGGTATCGACGGGAACAGCCGCCTCGTTCTCCCCCACGCCCAAGGCAACGCCCTCAACCGGCAGCGGATAGGTACCCTCGACCTCCATGCGACCCGACGTGATGGTGCCCGTCTTGTCCAGGCACAGTACGTCGACGCGAGCGAGCGTCTCGATGCAGTAGAGCTGCTGCGCCAGAACCTTGCGGCGGGCCAGGCGCACCGTGGCGATGGCGAGCACCGACGAGGTCAGCAGCACCAGGCCCTGCGGAATCATGCCCAGCAGGGCGCCCACCGTGGACAGCAGCGCCGACGAAGGCACGCGGCCGGCCAGCAGCTCGGAGAAGCACCAGGAAAGCGCGCTATCGCCCGGGGTTCCCGCGGCATCCCACAGCTCGCTCACACTCGAGGCAAACAACGCCAAACCGAGCGGGATCATGATGATGCTCGCAAAGCGCACAATGGCGTTCAGCGCGTTCATGATCTCGGAATTGACCTTTTTGACGTACTTGGCCTCGTTATTAATTTTGGCCACGTAGTTGTCGGCGCCGACATGGATCACGCGGGCGCGCAGCAGACCTGAGTCGATAAAGCTACCGCTCATGAGCTCGGAGCCGGGCTGCTTCTTAATAAGGTCGCTCTCGCCCGTCAGCAGGCTCTCGTTCACGAGCGCCTCGCCCGAAACCACCACGGCGTCAGCGGGGATCTGGTAGCCGCGCCCCAGGCGGATGATGTCGTCGAGCACGATCTGGTCCAGGTCGAGCTCCACCTCGGAGCCGTCGCGCACCGCGATGGCCTTCTTGGAGGTCAGCAGCGTGAGCTTATCGACCATCTTCTTGGAACGCATGGACTGAATGACGCCAATAGCGGTATTGAGGAACACCACGAACAGGAACGTCAGATTCTTAAACGAACCGGTCAAAATGACCAGGAACGCCAAGATCACGTTGATCAAATTGAACAGCGTGCAGAGGTTCTCGATGATGAGCTCTTTGACCGACTTGGTCTTGAACTCCATGTTGCGGTTGATCTTACCGGCGGCGATGCGCTCCTCGACCTCGGCGGTCGAGAGTCCGCGCTCGATATCCGTTGCTGCCATACCACGTCCCATCACGTCGCGTCGGTATAAGAAAAACCGCCCGGACCATGCGAGGTTCGGACGGTCTCACGTTCGATGGTGCCCCATGTTGGATTCGAACCAACGGCCTTCTGCTCCGGAGGCAGACGCTCTAATCCCCTGAGCTAATAGGGCCAACGTTTTGCATTATACCCAAGTGCACCACGGGCTATCAAAATAAAAGAAAAAGCTTTGCAATTCCGAGGAAGACGCGGCTCAACGGCCCACTTTAGAAGGCAAAAGCGAGTCAGATAGTATAAACTCTCATGCACCATATGTACACGGCTCGCGATGCGGGCCGTTTTTGCAAGGGTTATCCATCGAGGTGAGAGGCACACCATGATTGCAATTTTAAAGCAGAGCGCCAGCGACGAGGCCGTCAGCCATATCGTCAGCTGGATTGAGAAAAAGGGCCTGAAGACCGATGTCTCGCGCGGCGAGAACGAGACGATCATCGGCCTGGTGGGCGATACGACCAAGATTGACCCGTTCCTGCTCGAGTCCATGGATGTCGTCGAGCGCGTGCAGCGCGTCTCCGAGCCGTTCAAGCGCGCCAACCGCAAGTTCCACCCCGAGGACTCCGTCATCGACTGCGGCCACGGCGTCAAGATCGGCGGCGATCAGTTCCAGGTCATCGCCGGCCCGTGCTCCGTCGAGGGCGAGAACCTCATCCGCATCGCCCGCCGCGTGAAGGCCGCCGGTGCCACGATGCTGCGCGGCGGTGCCTACAAGCCCCGCACTTCCCCGTACGCCTACCAGGGCATGGGCCCCGCCGGTCTGGACCTGCTGTGCGAGGCGTCTGCCGAGCTCGACATGCCGATCGTCACCGAGATCATGGACCCGCGCGACGTGCAGGTCTTCCTGGACAAGAAGATCGACGTCATGCAGATCGGCGCCCGCAACTCCCAGAACTTCCCTCTGCTCAAAGAGGTCGGCAAGACCAAGACTCCGATCTTGCTTAAGCGCGGCATGTCCGGCACGATCGATGAGCTGCTCATGGCCGCCGAGTACATCATGAGCGAGGGCAACGACAACGTCATCCTGTGCGAGCGCGGCATCCGCACCTTCGAGACCCGCACCCGCAACACCTTCGACCTCAATGCCGTGCCGGTGCTGCACCACCTGTCGCACCTGCCCGTCGTCGCCGACCCCAGCCACGCCACCGGCTACACCCGCTACGTTGAGCCCATGGCGCTCGCCGCGACCGCCTGCGGTGCCAACGGCCTGGAGATCGAGGTCCACGACGAGCCCAGCCGCGCATGGTCCGACGGCGCTCAGGCCCTCACCCCCGATCAGTTCGACGACACCATGCGTCGCATCCGAGCCATCCGCGAGGTTGTCTGCCAAGAGACCATGGAGTAGCCCATGGGTACAGTGAGAAACGCGCGCGTTAACCAGGGCGGCCCCAAGTGCGCCGGCATCGTCGGCCTTGGCCTCATCGGCGGCAGCTTTGCCCGCGGCTATGCGCAGGCGGGCGTCCGCGTGCTGGCCTGGGATCCCGATGACGATGTCATGACGGCTGCCAGCATGGGCACCGTTGCCGGCGAGCTCAACGACGAGACGCTCGGCGAATGCGACATCATCGTCCTGGCTTGCTACCCCGAAGCCTGCATCGAGTGGCTCGAGGCACACGCCCAGGCACTCGCCGACGCCACCGATACCGAGGCCATCATGGGCCCCGTGGTAATTGACACGGTGGGCGTCAAGGGTATCGTGTGCGAGCGCGCCTTTGAGCTTGCCCGCGAGCACGGCTTTTACTTTGTGGGCGCGCACCCCATGGCGGGCACGCAGTACTCGGGCTATGCACACTCCCGCGCCGACCTGTTCCAGGGCGCCCCGCTGGTGCTCGTACCGCCCGCGGTGGACGATGCGCTCAAGCTGGAGCTTTTGGGCCAGGTGCGCGAGATGGTGCGCCCCTTGGGCTTTGGCAAGTTCAGCGTGACCAGCGCCGCCGAGCACGACCGTGTAATCGCCTTCACGAGCCAGCTTGCGCACGTGGTATCCAACGCCTACGTCAAAAGCCCCACTGCCCAGGTCCACCACGGCTTTTCGGCCGGTAGCTACCGCGATCTCACCCGCGTGGCGCACCTCAACCCCCAGATGTGGTCCGAGCTCATGATCGACGACGCCAATGCGCTCGCCTTCGAGATCGACCATCTGATCGAATCGCTCGGCGCCTACAGCCGCGCCCTTAAAGACCGCGACCAGCGCTATCTGGAGAATCTCCTTGCCGAGGGCGACCGAATTAAGCGCGCACTCGACGACGAGGCCTCCCACTAGACCACCCATCACGCCAGGTCGAAAGGACCGAAGCTTATGGCGATTACCATCGATATCGACACCGCACGCCCCTACCAGGTGCATGTTGGCACGTTTTTGCTGGAGCAGGCGGGACCGCTCGTGCGCGCCACTGCCGGCGGCACCAAGGCCGTCATCGTTACGGACACCAACGTGGGCCCACTCTACCAGATGCCCGTTAAGCAGAGCCTGGAGGCGTCAGGCTACGAGGTGAGCATCTGCACCTTCGAGGCCGGCGAGGCCCACAAGCGCGCCGAGACCTACGTCGCCATTTTGGAGTTTGTGGCCGAGCACGAGCTTTCGCGCTCCGACGTGATCGTGGCGCTCGGCGGCGGCGTCGTGGGCGACGTGGCGGGCTTTGTGGCCGCCACCTACATGCGCGGCTGCAAGTTTGTGCAGATTCCCACAAGCCTGCTCGCCATGGTGGATTCGTCGGTCGGCGGTAAGACGGCCATCGACCTGGCAGCCGGCAAGAACCTGGCCGGCGCCTTTTGGCAGCCGAGCGTGGTCATCGCCGACGTGGGGTGCCTGGCAACCCTCACGCCCGAGCAGTTCGCCGACGGCTGCGGCGAAGTCGTCAAGCACGCCGTGATCGCCGACCCCGAGCTCTTTGCCGAGCTGGAGAAGACGCCGCTCACGCTTGAGCTGCTCAACCACGACGTGGCCCGTGTGGCGCTCATCATCGCCCGCAATATCGACATTAAGCGCGCCGTGGTCGTTGCCGACGAGCGCGAAACCAATCAGCGCAAGCTCCTCAACTTTGGTCACAGCGCCGGGCACGCCGTCGAGGCCTGCGAGCACTTTGAACTCGGACACGGCAACTGCGTGTCGATCGGCATGGGCATCATCACGCGCGCCGCGGCCCTGCACGGCGCTTGCGATGCTGCACTGCCCGGTCGTATTGAGGAGCTCTGCGCCCGCCATGGCCTCAAGACCCGCTGCGACCTAGATGCCGATGCCGTCTTTGCCGAGGCGCTCCACGACAAGAAGCGCGCGGGCGACACCATAGACCTGGTGATTCCGCACGGCATTGGCCGCTGCAGCATCGACCGCACACCGCTTTCCACTTTCCACGAACTCATTGCCGAGGGCCTCGGCCAGAAGGGAGACGCATCCGCATGCTAGCCCGCATCACCCCGTCCCCGCTCAAGGGCACCGTTCCCGCCATCGCGTCCAAGTCGATGGCGCATCGCCTCATCATCTGCGCTGCGCTTGCCAACGGCGAGACACACGTCACCTGCAATACCACCTGCGCCGACATCGAGGCCACGGTGCGCTGCCTTACGGCACTGGGTGCTCGCATCGAGACCGTCGAGGACGGCTTCCAGGTCCACCCCACCATGAAGAGTGTTGAGTTTGGCCTGCTCAAGGCCCTTGCCGGCGGCACGCTTGACTGCGGTGAAAGTGGCTCCACGCTGCGCTTTATGCTGCCTGTCGCCTGCGCGCTGGGTGCGGATGCCACCTTCGTAGGCCAGGGCCGCCTGGGCGCCCGCCCGCTCTCCCCGCTCTCGGACGAGATCATCGCCGCCGGCTGCGACCTACAGGGTCTGGGCGGTTTTCCGCTCAAGACGAGCGGCCGCATGCGCCCGGGCACCTTTGTGCTTCCGGGCAACGTGAGCTCGCAGTACATCTCGGGCCTGCTGCTGGCAGCCCCGCTGCTGGCCCAGCCCTCCTGCGTGCAGGTAACCGGCCTCATCGAGAGCCGCCCCTACATCAACCTGACGATACAGGCCATGAAGGCCTTTGGCGTCGAGGTCAACGTCGAGCGCATTCCGGCCAAGGACGGCCAGCCCGAGGTCACGAACTTCCGCGTGAGCAGCGGCTCGTACCGCACGCCCGGCAGCGTAGCCGTCGAGGGCGACTGGTCCAACGCCGCCTTTTGGCTGTGCGCCGGTGCCATCGGCACCGACCCAATCACCGTCGAGGGCGTGTCACTGAGCTCCGCACAGGGCGACCGTAACGTGCTTGCCGCGCTTTCGCGCTTTGGCGCCCGCATCGTGCGCTCCACCAACGCCGCCACCGTGCAGTCCGACAAGCTCGCCGGCTTTGAGATGAGTGCCCACGACATTCCGGACCTGGTGCCCGTCATCTCGGCCGTGGCCTCGCTGGCACAGGGCCGCACCTTTATCCGCGATTGCGCCCGTCTACGCATCAAGGAATCCGACCGTCTGGTCACCACCACCCGCGAGCTCACCGCGCTGGGCGCGCAGGTGCGCATTGCCGGCGATGACCTCATCATCAAGGGTGTCGATGCCTTCACCGGCGGCGAGGTCGATTCGCACAACGACCATCGCATCGCCATGATGGCCGCTATCGCCGCGAGCCGCGCCACCGGCGAGGTCGTGATCCACGGCGCCGAGGCCGTCAACAAGTCCTATCCCGATTTCTTCGACCACTACCGCCTGCTGGGCGGCAAGGTCACACTCGAGGAGGAATAGCATGTCCTCGACCTTTGGCAACGTCTTGCACTTAAGCATCTTCGGCCAGTCGCACTCCCCCGCCATCGGCTGCTCGCTCGATGGCATCCCCGCGGGTATTGCCATTGACCAGGAGCAACTGCAGGCCTTTTTGGATCGACGCGCCCCCGGCCGCGACGAGACCGCGACCAAACGCCGCGAGGCCGACGCCGCGCACATCATCGCCGGTGTGGTCGGTGGACACACCACCGGCGCGCCCATCGCCGCGATTATCGAGAACACCAACACGCGCTCCAAGGATTACTCCGAGCTGCGCCGCAAGCCCCGCCCCGGACATGCGGACTTCCCTGCGCGCGTGAAGTATCACAACATGCACGATGTCGCCGGCGGCGGGCACTTCTCCGGCCGCCTAACGGCACCCCTGTGCATCGCCGGCGGCATTGCGCTGCAGGCACTCGAGGCCCGCGGCATTAAAGTAATGGCGCACGTCGCGCAGATCGGCGGTATCTCCGACCTGCCGATGGACGATATGGTCTATCGCGAGGCCGACCGCAAAGCGATCCAAACGAACGATCTTCCTTGCATTGACGCCGCCGCAGCCGGCCGCATGCGCGAGGAGATCCTAGCCGCACGCGACGAACTCGACAGCATCGGCGGCATCGTGGAGTGCGGCATTTATGGGCTTCCCGCGGGCATCGGCGACCCCATGTTCGACGGCATCGAGAACCGCATCGCGCAGATCGCGTTTGGGATTCCCGCCGTAAAGGGCGTGGAGTTTGGCATGGGCTTTGCCGTGGCCGCCATGCGCGGCAGCGAGAACAATGATCCGTATCGCATCGATGCCGAGACCGGCGAGATCGAGGTCGAGTCCAACAACGCCGGCGGCATCCTGGGCGGTATTTCGACCGGCGCGCCCGTCATGTGGCGCATGGCCGTAAAGCCGACGCCCTCCATTGGCCGCGAGCAGCAGACGGTGGACATGGACGCTATGGAAAATGCCGAGCTCTCGGTCCACGGCCGCCACGATCCCTGCATCGTCCCCCGAGCTGTCCCCGTAGCCGAGGCAGCCGCCGCCCTTGCCATCTGGGACGCCCTCCTCGAAGACGCCGCCCAGCGCTAACTACCCACCCCTCAACATCCCCCGACACGTGAAAGGGGTCTCCATGGACCTTGCTGACATCCGCCAGGCCATCGATGCCATCGACACCACGCTCCTCAACAGCTTTGTCGAGCGCATGGACATTGCCACCGAGGTCGCCAAGTCAAAAATCGAGATGGGCAAGGCCGTCTTCGACCCCGCCCGTGAGCGCTCCAAGCTCAACAACCTCGCCAGCCGCGCGCCCGAGCGCTACGAGGCGCAGACCATCACCCTGTTCCGTCTCCTCATGAGCATGAGCAAGGCCGAGCAGCAGCGCTATATCAACGAGCTCAAGGGCATCACGGTCTCGCAAAGGGCACACGCCACGGCCGAGGCCTTCGATACGCCCTTCCCCCAGACGGCCACCGTCGCCTGCCAGGGTGTTGAGGGCGCTTACAGTCAAATCGCCGCGTGCAAACTCTTCGACGTGCCCGACATCGCGTTCTTCGAGACCTTCGAGGGCGTCATGCGCGCCGTGCGCGACGGCTTCTGCGAGTTTGGCGTGCTGCCCATCGAGAACTCCACCGCCGGCTCGGTTAACGCCGTCTACGACCTGCTCGCCCAGTTCGACTTCCATATCGTGCGCTCGCTGCGCCTCAAAATCGACCACAACTTGCTCGTCAAGCCCGGCGCCAAGCTTGCGGACGTGCACGAGGTCTACAGCCACGGCCAGGCCATTGCCCAATGCGCCGGCTTTATCGAGGCGCACGACCTGCACGCCACCAAGTACCCCAACACGGCCATGTCGGCCGAGATGGTCGCCAGCTCCGAACGCACCGATGTTGCCGCGATCGCATCGCGCAGCTGCGCCGCACTCTACGGCCTGGAGGTACTGGAGCCCAACATCCAGGACTCGGACAACAACTACACGCGCTTTGTCGTCATCAGCCGCGAGCCACGCGTCTACCCCGGCGCCAACCGCACCTCGCTCATGATTACCACGGCCAACGAGCCGGGCGCACTCTATCGCGTACTCGAGCGCTTCTACGCGCTCAATATTAACCTCATCAAGCTCGAGAGCCGCCCCATCCCCGGGCACGACTTTGAGTTTATGTTCTACTTTGACCTGGACTGCCCCTTTGGCAGCAAGGCCCTCGATGACCTGCTCGATTCCATCGACGACGTGTGCGAGAGCTTCACCTACTTTGGCAGTTACACGGAGGTGCTCTAGATGACCGATGTCGCCGCAACCCGCCCCTACGGAGTGCTGGGCCGCGTGCTGGGCCACAGCTACACCCCGACCATCTACAAGGAGCTCGCGGGGCTCGAGTACGTACGATTTGAGCGCGAGCCCGAGGACCTCCAGGCTTTTATGACGGGTGACGAATGGGAGGGCACCAACGTGACCATCCCCTACAAGCGCGCCGTCATGGAATACCTGGACGAGCTGAGTCCACTCGCCGAGCGTATGGGAAACGTCAACACCATCACGCGCCTGCCCGACGGCCGCCTGCGCGGCGACAACACCGACTACTTTGGCTTCCAATGCCTGGTCGAGGAGCTGGGCGTCGAGGTTGCCGGCAAGAAGGCCCTCGTGCTCGGTGCCACCGGTGGCGCCGGCACCACTGCCAGCATGGTGCTCGGCGACCTGGGCGCCATCGTCGTGCCGGTCGGCCGCACGAGCGAAGTCAACTACGACAACATCGCGCAGCAGTCCGACGCCGCACTGCTCGTCAACTGCACGCCCGCCGGCATGTTCCCCCACTGTCCCGATGCCCCCTGCACGCTCGAGGGGCTCGATGCGCTCGAGGGCGTCATCGACATTGTCTACAACCCTGCACGCACGGGCCTGATGCTCGAGGCCGAGCGCCGCGGCATCCCCTGCATCGGCGGCCTGCTCATGCTCGTGGCCCAGGCGGCGCAAGCCGTTGAGCGCTACACCGGCCAGGTCACTCCGCGTGAGCGCATTCTGGACGTAACGGAGCGCCTGTCACGCCGCGAACAGAACATCGCGCTGATCGGTATGCCGGGCTCGGGCAAGACCCGCGTGGGCGAGCAGATTGCCCTGCTCACGGGGCGAGAGCACATCGACCTGGACCGCGCCCTCGAGGAGCGCCTGGGCATGCCCTGCGCCGACTTTATCGTCGAGCGCGGCGAGGCGGCCTTCCGCGAGCAGGAGACGGCGGCGCTGACCGGCATCTCCAAGCGCAGCGGCCTGGTGCTTTCCACGGGCGGCGGCGTGGTCACGCGCGACGAGAACTACCCGCTACTGCACCAGAACAGCCAGATCGTGATGCTCAACCGTAAGCTCGACGAACTCGCCCACAAGGGTCGCCCCATCACCGCCCGCGATGGCATCGACAAGCTGGCCGAGCAGCGCATGCCGCGCTACCGCGCCTGGGCCGACTACCTCATCGACTCGCGCGATTGCGCCGCCAACACCGCCCAAGCCCTCCTCGACACCCTCCCACCCGCTCTCTAACCAAAACCACCACAAAGGGGACAGGCACCTATGTGGCGGTTTCTCGACTGCAAAGGAAGCAAACATGAAAGCACTCGTCATCAACGGCCCCAACCTCAACATGCTCGGCATTCGCGAGCCGGGTATCTACGGCAGCGACAACTACGACCGCCTGGTCCAGATCTGCCAGGAGGCGGGCGCCGCGCAGGGCTTTGACGAGGTCGAGGTCTTCCAGTCCAACCACGAGGGCAGCATCGTCGACAAGATCCAGGAGGCCTACGGCAAGGTCGACGGCATCGTCATCAACCCGGCGGCATACACGCATACGAGCGTGGCGATCCTCGACGCCCTCAAGGCCGTCGCCATCCCTGCCGTCGAGGTACACATCAGCGCCGTAGAGACACGCGAGGACTTCCGTCAGGTGAGCTACGCCCGCCTGGCCTGCTTCGCCACCATCACCGGCGAAGGCCTCCAAGGCTACGCTCACGCGTTAGAGCTGCTGAAAGAGCGTCTCGAAAAGTAGCCTCGCGAGCAAATCCATCAACGCGATTCGCACGCCAATAATGCCAGTGCCGCCAGCAGCAACCTCACTACTGGCGGCACTTTATTACTGGCATATAATCGTTGCAGTCACAAAACGTCTGGAGACGCTCATGTTAAGCATCCATCTGGGAGATTACCCCCGTTCCATCTACGATACCAAGACCTACTTTAGGAACTCGTACCTGGATTCATGGTTCGAAGATCCCATGGCTGCACAGATGATTAAAGGTGTTGACGGTTCAGAGCTCATCGGCCCCCACAACATCATCAGCAAGCAGCTTGGCTCGATTACGCCACTCGAGCTTTCTGGCGGTGTCAAGACGTTGCTGCTGGTACGCAATCTCCCCGACATGGTATTTAATGCTTCCACCTGCGGAGACAACTGCGCCCGTTGGCTGCTCAAGATTGGCAAAGAGCAAGACGTGCTGGTAACCCTTTATCACATCATGAAATTCCCCTGGAAGCGTTTCGAAATCCGTATTGAAAATGACGGCCGCATCGTCAAGAACATGCAGGAGTTCGTCGGTGCCACCAATGACTTTTTGGATGTTGATGATACGACCAGAGTGCTGCACTAGGTTCTATGGCCGCAATCGCTGAATGCGTTAGAAAAGTCTTACCAGACTACTTAAAACCCAAATGAAACAGCGGGGGCCAACTTAGTCACACTGCTTTTGTTACGCCTTCTTGATCACGTACGCCAATCCAATATCGCAGGCGCAACGCACAATTGACGCGAAGAGCCACGATGCTGGCAGCGTCATAAGCAGAGGCATGGTCTGCCAAGGAATAAACCAATCGACCGCGTGGATCGCAAAGATCGGGTGACGCATAATTTCTTTCGCAAATTGACAACCGCATAGCGGAACACGGCCCG